>NZ_QUHH01000006.1:0-311526 GCF_003479515.1 Parabacteroides sp. AF14-59
TTGTTTTTAGTAATAAATGTTTTATCTGTAAACTACTTTCAGTAAAGGTCAATATACTGAACAAACATCCGTTTGATTATTGTCAAATGAAAGAAACGCAATTATCAAACGAAAGGAACACAATTGTGTTTTATTCGTTTGATATATATCAAACGCAAAAATGAATGAGTAAAAAAGTTCACAGGATAGCAGGATTTGTATCGTTGATCAGGTATGTTTTTTATAAATATTACTCTTATTGATGAACTTTTGAAAATAAAGTTTTACATTAGTGTTATTAATAAGGGTAGCCAATATGTTCAAACTATTTAAACCACTGTTAGGTCTTTTGTTTTTTCTCTTACTGTTAGCCTGTAGCGGAAAAAATGAGGTAGCTTCCCTGTTGAGTGAGGCTGAAAGCTATATGACTGTAAAGCCGGATAGGGCTTTATGTCTTTTAGACAGTGTAAAACGACCGGAAGATTTGTCGCGCAAGGAACAGGCTCTCTGGTGTTTGTTGTATACGGAGGCACAGGAGAAGAATCGGATAAAGCATTCGTCCGATTCTTTAATACAAATAGCTGTCAGGTATTATGAGAAGGCTGGTTGGGAGGATCGGAAGATGCAGGCTTATTATTATTGCGGGAATGTATTCTATGATTTGAATGATGCACTTCAGGCACAGGAATATTATTTAAAGGCTTATGAAGTGGGAAAGAGTTTGGATGCTCCCTCTTTACTCGGACAATTGTGTGCCAATTTAGGTTCCTTGTATACCTTCCAAAAACTGTATCAACCGGCTTTGAATTACCAGAAGAAAGCGGTCGACTACTTTGTTCAGGATGCAGATACCGTCAGTTTGTCTGTGACTCTTCGAAATATCGCTCGTATTTATGTTTGCGAGAATAAACTGGATAGTGCAATTATTTATTATTCGATAGCCTTGCTGCATACATCCGATTCGCATGAGCTTTATATGTCGAATGAATTGGCGGATGCGTACAGCCGGGTAGGAGACTATGAGAGAGGTTTATCTTATGCCTGGAAAGCTTATTCAAAAATAGAGACTGCCGACGATTCCTGTCTGGTCAGTTTAACTTTAGGAGATTTGTATTTGAAGACCGGAAAAATGGATTCTGCTTATTCTTATTTTTCTTTTGCCAGGAAGAGTACTGATCTTCATACAGTGTGTGATGCATATCGTAATTTGTCACGTTTCGAAAAATACAGACAAAATTGGAAAGCCAGTGCCGACTTTCAGGAACAGTATGAGTTATTGCGTGACTCGATTGAGAAACAGACCTATATGGAAACATTGGCTCGGTTACAAAGTTTGTATGATTATCGGTTGGTGGAAAAAGAAAAAGAGTATTACAGGCAGGAGGCAGACCGTAAAACAAATTATTTGTACAGGCTTTGGGGAGGAAGTTCTTTCTTTTTATTGATGGCGGTATGCGTTGCTTTTTATTTGTTTAGGGAAAAGAAGAAAAAAGAAGAACAGCAGGACCAATCGTTGCGTCTTCAGGAGCAGAAATATAAAGAAAGCCAGGAATATTTGAAAGAGCGAAATGTTACTATCGTAAAGTTAGAGCAACAAATAGCTGTAGAGCAAGAAAGAATAGAAGAAAATATCCAACGGTATGAAAAGAAGTTGGCACAGGAAACAGATAGGGCGGCTGAAAAGGAACGAGAGCTGAAAATGGTACAAGTCCTTTTGAATGAAAAATTAGTTGTGCCAATAGATGGTATTCAGGAGGAAGTCGATTTTAATCATTTGTTTTTTACTTCAGAGATGTATCTGGGGTTATGTACAAAATGGAAAAAGTTAGATGAGACACAATGGCCGGAGGTGGTTAAGACTATAGACCATGTGTTGTACAGAGATTTTACCAGCAAGATAAGAATATTATATCCCCGAATCTCAGAGTTGGATTTGGTGGTATGTTATTTGACCAAGTTGGATATTCCGGTAGGACGTATAGCATCGTTATTATCGGTAAACAGCCAGACGATATCTAATAAGCGTAAGCGTTTATATGAAAAATTAACTCACCAGAAAGGATCTGCACAGGATTTTGATGAATTTATAAAAGCTTTTTAATAATAGATATTGTTTTTAATTTACTGTCTATTAATAGCTTGTGAAATGTGACATATTTGTGACATGAAAACTTTGGGGAGGTTTTTGGTGGTCCTTATTTTTGTGTAAACGTAATTTAAAAGTTATTATCATGAAAAACTCTTTGTTGAATAGAGCATTTGTTTATGTTATCCTATTGGTCTTGATAGGATGTGGAGGCAACAAACTAGGGACTGACAATCTTATTACAGTGGATGTCACGGCGAACTATCCGGAGAAGAATTTGACACTTCAAGATTTTATGGATGTGGAATATATCCTGTTGGAGACAACGGACGAGTTTATAATTAAAGGCAAGGTGGCGGATGTTGGGAAAAATATCCTGATATTGACAAATATGCGTCAGGGAGAAATATTGATTTTCAACCGGTCGACCGGCAAAGGATTGAAAAAGATCAATCGTAGGGGACAGGGACCGGAGGAATATATACTGCCTTTTAATGTTCACTTGAATAAGGAAGAGAATGAGATATTTGTGAACGATGGCCCTTCAAGTAAGATCCTGGTGTATGATCTGGAAGGTAATTATAAGAAAACGATCCTTTATAAAAAAGGAGCACTTGTTACAAACCTGTACGATTATGACGATCGTCATTTTCTGTCTCAAAATGTATATGCACCGGAGAACGAATCTTCAACGAGTACCTTCTTCCTGCTGTCTAAAGAGGATGGAAGCTGGACGGATATCGAGGTTCCGTACCGGAAAAGAATATCGCCGGTAATTATGAAGCGTGTAGCAGATAGAGTGTACGCAAGCGTTCCCGGTAATAGCTTTATCTCCTCTTACCAGGATAACTGGATTTTGAGTGAGCCTTCGGCCGATACCATTTATGCCCATCGGCCGAACGGAGATCTTCGCCCGTTTTTGGTCAGAAGCCCTTCCGTACAGACGATGACACCGGAAGTCTTTCTTTTCCCGGGAATCCTGACAGATCGTTATTGTTTTATGCAGACGGTGAAAAAAGAGTGTGACTTCGAAAAAGAAACTGATATGCCGAAAGTTGATTTGGTATACGACAAACAGGAAAAGAATATCTATAGCAGTACCGTTTATAATGCCGATTTCGATCAGCGGAAAGAAGACATGTCTGCTTGTGCATTAAACGAGGATATTGCTTTTTCAATACAGCTGGAAGCTGCAGAATTGTTGGAAGCTAACGGGAAAGGTAAACTGAAAGGTAAATTGAAAGAGGTCGCAGCCGGATTGAAGGAAGAGGATAATCCGGTGATCATGCTGGTGAAGCTAAAAAAATAATAATTACCCCTACAGTTTTCAACAGATTCTAAGTTTTATTAATGAATTGCCTCGGGAAATTAATTCTCAACATTCATATACATATTGAAAATAATTATCTACTTTTGTGCTCTAAAACATTAAAATAAACCTAACAAAGATGGCTGCAACAAAACGTATTAAGCGTGCATTGGTCTCCGTGTTTCATAAAGAGGGACTGGATGAAATCTTAAAAAAACTCCATAATGAAGGTGTGACTTTTGTCTCAACCGGTGGAACTCAGACGTTTATCGAATCATTAGGCATCCCTTGTGATGCGGTGGAAGACCTGACAGGTTATCCTTCTATCCTGGGAGGACGTGTTAAAACACTTCACCCGAAAGTTTTTGGCGGCATTCTTAATCGTAGAGAAAATGAAGGCGACAGAGAACAGATCGCTCAATACGAAATTCCTGAAATAGACCTCGTGATTGTAGACCTGTACCCGTTCGAGGAAACAGTTGCTTCCGGAGCTGAAGAACAGGCAATCATCGAAAAGATAGATATAGGCGGTATCTCATTGATCCGTGCCGCTGCAAAGAACTTCAAAGATGTAGTGATCGTAGCATCCAAAGCACAGTATCAACCTTTGATGCAAGTGCTGAATGAAAAGGGGGCAGAAACTTCCCTGGAAGACCGTAAATGGTTTGCCAAAGAAGCTTTTGCTGTTTCATCAGGCTATGATTCTGCTATTTTCAATTATTTTGACGGACGCGAAGGCTCTCACCTGCGTGTTGCTGTAGATCAGCCAATGCACCTGCGTTATGGTGAAAACCCGCACCAGGCTGCCAAATACTATGGTAAGTTCAACGATATGTTCGACCAGATCCACGGTAAGGAAATTTCTTACAACAACTTGCTGGATATCGATGCTGCTGTCAGCCTGATCGACGAGTTCGATGAACTGACATTCGCTATCCTGAAACATAATAATGCATGTGGTATCGCATCCCGTCCGACTGTGCTCGAAGCATGGAAAGATGCTTTGGCCGGTGACCCGGTTTCTGCATTCGGCGGTATTCTGATTACCAACAGTGCAATCGATAAAGAAGTAGCAGAAGAGATCAGCAAGATTTTCTTCGAAGTGATCATCGCCCCGGAATATACTAAAGACGCTTTGGATGTGTTGATGCAGAAGAAAAACCGCATCATCCTGATCCGTAAGGAAGCAAAGACATGTCCGATGCAATTCCGCTCACTGTTGAATGGTGCATTGATGCAGGAAAAAGACCTGAGCATCCAGACTGCTGCAGATCTGGAACCGATGACTGACAAAAAGCCTTCCGTACAGGAAACGGAAGACCTGCTGTTCGCTAACAAACTGGTGAAACACAGTAAATCAAACGCTATCACATTGGTAAAGAACAAACAGCTTTGTGCCAGTGGTATCGGTCAGACATCGCGCGTAGATTCTTTGAAACAAGCTATTGAAAAGGCAAACTCTTTCGAATTCGATCTGAAAGGTGCCGTTATGGCTTCTGATGCATTTTTCCCGTTCCCTGATTGTGTTGAGATTGCTGATAAGGCAGGTATTACTGCCGTTATCCAACCGGGTGGTTCTGTAAATGACAAGCTGTCTGTTGATTATTGCAACGAGCATGGCTTGGCTATGGTTAAGACGGGAATCCGTCATTTCAAACACTAAAAAAACACCTTATTAAAAAATGGGATTATTTTCTTTTACACAAGAAATAGCGATGGACCTGGGTACTGCGAATACCATCATCATCAGTGGTGGTAAGGTTGTAGTAGATCAGCCATCGGTAGTTGCCCTCGACCGGCGTACCGACAAGGTGCTGGCTGTCGGAGAAAAGGCACGCCAGATGCACGGGAAGACGCACGAGAATATTCGTACGATCCGACCGCTTCGCGACGGCGTGATTGCCGATTTCTTTGCTGCTGAGCAAATGATACGCGGTATGATCAAAATGATAAATCCGAAACATCGTTGGTTTTCACCTTCACTGCGGATTGTGGTTTGTATCCCTTCCGGTAGTACCGAAGTGGAAATCCGCGCCGTGCGTGACTCTGCGGAGCATGCCGGAGGACGTGATGTTTATATGATCTATGAACCTATGGCTGCTGCGATCGGTATCGGTATCGATGTGGAAGCACCCGAAGGTAATATGATTGTGGATATAGGCGGTGGTACCACTGAAATCGCTGTTATTTCTCTGGGCGGTATCGTTTCCAATAAATCGATCCGTATCGCAGGGGATGACCTGACGGCTGATATTATGGAATATATGCGCCGCCAGCACAACGTAAAGGTCGGTGAACGTACTGCCGAACTGATCAAGATCAATGTCGGTTCAGCATTGACGTTCCTGGATAATCCTCCTGAAGATTATATAGTGCATGGTCCGAACCAGATGACGGCACTTCCGATGGAAGTTCCCGTTTCTTATCAGGAAATAGCACACTGTCTGGAAAAATCTATCTCCAAGATGGAAGCGGCTATCCTGAGCGCACTCGAACAGACTCCTCCCGAACTGTATGCCGATATCGTGCGTAACGGTATTTATCTGGCTGGTGGCGGTGCTTTGATGCGCGGACTCGATAAGCGTCTGACGGATAAGATCAACATTCCGTTCCATATTGCAGAAGACCCGTTGCATGCAGTAGCAATAGGTACGGGGGTTGCATTGAAGAATATAGATAAATTTAATTTCCTTATTCGATAAAGTAGTTGACAGTTGACAAGTAACAATTGACAGTTTCATTTTTCTATTCTAACTGTCTACTGTTACTTGTCAACTGTCAGCTTGTTAAATTGATTATGCGTAAACTGCTGGACTTCCTGGTAAGAAAGAGGCACTGGTTTCTGTTTGTTTTGCTTGAGATTGTTTCGCTGATGCTGATCTATCGTAATAATGCGTACCAGCGGAATATTATCTTTAGTTCGGCAAACGTATTGACAGGCCATATTTCATCTGTTTCCGGTTATGTGACATCGTATCTGAACCTGCATGAAATAAACAAAGAGTTGCTGGAGAGGAACGGACAGTTGGAAATGGAGTTGCTGGAATTGCAGGACCGCCTGGATATGATGATGGCGGATACGCTTACCTTTACCGGGTTTGCTCCGGATTCGACCGAACTGTTTCCGTATAGTTTTGTCCTTGCCGAGGTGGTGAACAACAGTGTTAGCCATCTTTCGAATTATATCACTGTGAATAAAGGACGTAAAGATGGGATTGCTCCGGATATGGGAGTTGTTTCCGAACGGGGAGTTGTGGGAATTGTTTCGACGGTGGCTGATAAATTTTCGGTAATCATCCCTTTACTGAATCCTAAATCACGGTTAAGTTGTAAGGTGTTGGGAAGTAGTTATTTCGGTTCGTTGAGTTGGAACGGACGTAATACCCACTATGCCAATCTGGAGGAATTGCCACGACATGTGGAGTTTCAGAAGGGGGACACGATCGTGACGAGCGGTTATTCAAGTGTTTTTCCGGCAGGATTGATTGTCGGTACCGTTTCCGATTTTGAGAAGCAACATGACGATAACTTCTTTTCACTGGAGGTGGAACTGGCTACGGATTTCCAGTCGTTGAATAACGTCAGGATCATTAAGAATTATAATCAGGCAGAACAGAGAAGAGTAGAACAAGAGGCGAGAAGAAATGATTAATTTATTACGGGGATTGATTTATTTCGTTGTATTGGTATTGATTCAGGTGTTGATCCTGAACAATATACATTTTCTGCGGGTCGCAACGCCGTTCTTATATCTTTATTTTATAATAAAGATGCCGGTAGGGACATCGCGTGATGTGGTTGTCCTGTCTTCTTTCCTGATCGGCTTGGTGATCGATATGTTTTCAAATACACCGGGGATGCATGCTGCTGCATGTACATTGGCCGGGTTCATCCGTGAGCCGTTGATCCGCTTTTTTATGGGAAAGGATCTGCCTGAAGGGATTTACCCCTCTTATAAGACTTTTGGCTATGGTGGTTTCTTCCGGTATGTATTTACATTCGTGATCATTCACCATGTAACTTTATTCCTGATCGAGTCGCTGACTTTGTTCGATCCGTTATTCCTGGCTATCCGTATCGGGGCGAGTGTAGTAACGACTACATTATTAATTTGTACAATAGAAGCTTTCAATATAGAGACACAGAAGAGTGGAGACTAATACAAAGTATACACTTGAGAACAGGCGTTATGTAATAATCAGTGCCGTGGTTCTGTTGGTTCTCATCTTTATCATTCGTTTGTTCTACCTGCAGGTGGTCGAGAACGATTATAAAGCGTGGGCGGATAGTAATGCGTTCCTGAAAAAGACTTTACTGCCTTCGCGCGGGATGATTTATGACCGTAACGGCGAATTGCTTGTTTATAACCAGCCGGCTTATGAAGTAATGCTTATCATGCGTGAGGTCCAGCCGTTCGATACGCTGGATTTCTGTAATATACTCGGCATAACCAAAGAACTGTTTGACAAGAGGATTTCTGAAATAAAAAACCGTCAGCTGAATCCGGGGTATTCGTCGTATGTCCCGCAGGTGTTTATGAACAATCTTTCTGCGCAAGAGTGCGGGGTGTTGCAGGAGAAGCTCTATAAATTTCCCGGATTTTATATCCAGAACCGTACGATCCGGCAGTATGAGTATCCTTATGCCGCCCATATCCTGGGTAATATCGGCCAGGTGAGCCGGAAAGATATTAAAGAAGATGATTATTATGTGCAGGGGGATTTCTCCGGTCGTGCAGGTGTTGAGCGTTCATACGAGAAAGAACTGCGTGGTGTAAAAGGGGTGGAAATTCTTTTACGGGATGTACACGGCCGCATTAAAGGCAAGTATGATGAAGGTAACAGTGATATTGCTCCGGTGTCCGGAAAGAACCTGAAGCTTTCCATCGATATAAATTTGCAGGCTTACGGAGAGAAACTGATGAAAAATAAAGTCGGTAGTATCGTAATGATAGAGCCTGAGACAGGTGAAGTGCTTTGTATGGTATCTTCACCGAATTACGATCCGAGTTTATTGGTAGGACGCCAGCGGGGAAAGAATCATAAGATGTTGGAGGATGACCCTCAAACACCGCTTGTAGACCGTTCAATAACGGGATTTTATCCTCCCGGATCTACCTTTAAGCCTACTCAGGGATTGATTTTTTTACAGGAAGGGGTTATTACTCCTGAAACTATGTACACTTGTGCACATGGATATACTTATTCGCCTAAACGAAAGCCGGCTTGTCACGGGCACTATTCACCTTTGAGCCTGGTCCCGGCTTTGGCAAATTCCTGTAACTCATATTTCTGCTGGGGATTGCATGATATGTTGGATAGCCGCCGCCGGTATCCGACTATCCAGGATGCTTTTGAAGTCTGGAAGAATCATTTGGTATCGATGGGATATGGTTACCCGTTAGGTATCGATTTACCCGGCGAGAAGAGAGGTTTTATCCCGAATAGTAAATTTTATGATAAATTTTACCGGCGCTGGACTTCTACTACGATCATTTCTATTGCAATTGGTCAGGGCGAAATAACTGCAACGCCGTTGCAGATATGTAATCTGGCGGCAACGATCGCTAACCGGGGATATTTTATTACTCCGCATGTTGTAAAGGAAGTACAGGATGCGCCTCTGGATACTCTGTATACAAAGAAGCGTTATCCGACTGTAGATGCAAAATATTATGACGTCGTAGCAGAAGGTATGCGTAATGCGGTACTTGGCGGTACATGCTGGGCTGCGGCAATACCGGGAATTGAAGTTTGCGGTAAAACCGGTACGGCTGAGAACCCTCATGGAAAGGATCACTCTGCGTTTATTGGTTTTGCTCCGTATAAGAATCCGAAAGTGGCTATCTGTGTATATGTCCAGAACGGTGGTTTCGGGGCTGTGTTTGGGGTTCCTATCGGAAAACTGATGATGGAACTTTATCTGAAAGGTGAGATATCTCCGGAAGATAAAGCATTGGAAGAAAGAATAGTGAATTCAGTTGTTACTGAAGATCGTATTTATTCATTGTTGGATCGTGGTTTATAGAAAGACTGAAATATGGAAGACTGTTGACTGGTTTACTATCATTCTTTATTTTTTGATGATAGTGGCCGGCTGGTTTACGATTTGTGGTGCCAGTTTCGAGTTTGACAGCATGAGTTTATTTGATATAAACGGACGTCCCGGATCACAGCTGATGTGGGTCGGCATTTCTATGGTGGTTATTTTTGTCATACTGATGTTGGAAAGCGATTTCTTCGATGTCTTTGCTTATCTGATCTATGCAGCTGTCATAGTGCTGTTGATAGCGACCATCTTTTTTGCTCCGAATATAAAAGGTTCCCATTCATGGTTGCAGCTGGGGTCTTTACGTATACAACCGGCGGAGTTTGCCAAGTTTGCAACCGCTCTGGCTGTTGCGAAGTTTATGAATTCCTATGGGTTCCAACTGACGACTGTCAAGAATTTTTCCATCACTCTCCTGCTTATTTTCCTGCCGATGATCTGTATTATTCTGCAAAAGGAGACTGGTTCAGCTTTGGTTTATTTTGCTTTCTTTCTGATGTTGTACAGGGAAGGAATGTCCGGATATATTTTGCTGGCAGGTGTTTGTGCGGTAGCGTTTTTTGTGACGACTATGAAGTTTTCGGATGTGGTGGTCGGTGCAACGGATATGGGAGAATTGATCGTTTCTTCGCTGATACTGGTTATCTCCTTTTTCCTTGTGGCAACAGTCCGTAAGGATAAGATGGCTTTGCAGATCATGTTGGGTGGGACGGCTATCGTATATCTGGCAGCTTATATCGCTTCCTTGTTCATTCCAGTGAACTTTGCCTGGGTGTCGATAGGGTTGGTCGGTTTGGCTGTCGTTTATCTGGTATATCTTTCTGTTCGTAACTGGGTATGGCATTATGCGTTGATCGCTGCTTTTGCTTTGGGGTCGATGGCCTTTATGTATTCAGTGGATTATGTGTTTGATGAGATACTGGAGCCTCACCAGCAAATCCGTATCAAGGTTTCATTAGGATTAGAAGACGATCCCAGCGGGGCCGGTTATAATGTGAATCAGTCGAAGATCGCTATCGGATCGGGAGGATTGACCGGAAAAGGTTTTTTAAACGGGACACAGACTAAATTGAAATATGTACCGGAGCAGGAAACAGACTTTATTTTTTGTACGGTAGGAGAGGAACATGGTTTTGTCGGTTCAACGATCGTACTTATTCTGTTCGGTATATTTATAGTCCGGCTGGTTGTGCTTGCAGAGCGACAAAATACGGCATTCGGACGGGTGTACGGGTATAGTGTAGCCTCAATTTTCTTCTTTCACCTGGCTATAAATGTAGGAATGGTTACCGGATTGACTCCTGTCATCGGTATTCCGTTGCCTTTCTTTAGTTATGGAGGTTCTTCTTTATTAGGATTCACAATCTTGTTATTTATATTCCTCCGGTTGGATGCTTCCAGGAGAGAGCGATGATCGATGTGATCAGTTTGCTTTTTCCACCCGGAAGCCGATTTCCTGTATCCCTCTTAAGGTACTGTCACGCATTCCCTGACGGAAACTGAATGTGTACATTCCGGGATGTTCGAATTTGTAATTTGTCCGTATAGGAAAACTGGATTGGAACAAAGAGATGCCATGTCCGTACCATTTCCCGAATTCGTCGGCCAGCGTACATTCGATCGTATCCCGCTTCAAAGGGCCGATAGGCTGTTCTTCATTACAAAATAACCAGAGATTCTGGTATGGATACATATTATTATTACGAACCTCGAGGGTTAGATTGTAAGGAGAAGTAATGTCGTCTATATGAAAAGAAAAGTAATATTCCTTATCCTTCCCCCACGTTTTATTGTCAATGGCCTGGTACTGGTCGTACAAGGCCTGTTGATCGCAGGAGAAGCATAAGGAAGCAAAGAGAACGACAAAGATTCCTTTAAGCTTCGGGCTTATTCTCCGGTTTGTTTCCCGGTTTAGCTTGCTGCTGAGGTCTGTCATTATTCGCTTGTTTGTCATTATTCCCTTTAGGCTTTTGTCTGTTTCTGTTATTCCGGTTATTGTTGTTGCGGTTGTTATTGTTATTGCCGCCGCCTTTATTACCGTTGTTGTTATTGTTGTTGTTCGGAGCTTTGTCGTTTCCGGGTTGCCTGTCATTGTTGACGGGGCGGTTGTTTGCCGGTTTATTATTTCCGTTTTCCCTGTTTTCTCCGTTCGCGGATGCACTCGTATTATTGTTTCCGCCATTGTTTCCGTTGCTTCCATTACCGGACGGACGCTTTTTCTTCTTTTTCTTGACAGAATCAAAGCGGGTAACACTGTCCTGGCCGAGAATATCCTGCGCATCACGTTTGGGTGGTTGCGGTTTGGTGTCGGCTTCCAGTGTAACCGGTTTGCTTCCTTTCTTATTCATATTGATCACATCGAAAGCACGTTCGGCTGTTATAGTGATCAGATTGGCAGCAAAAGATTTGTCGGTGGAATAAGTTATTTCACGTTTAAAGATGTCTGTCTTGAAATGATAATAGTTGTTGTCTTTTGTCTCAAGTACGATTTCCCTGGACGGTAAACGCTTCTGAGCTTCTACATAAGCATCTACTTCGTAATTGATGCAACATTTCAGCTTGGCGCATTGTCCGGCCAGTTTCTGCGGATTCATGGATATATCCTGATAACGGGCGGCACCGGTTGCCACTGATACAAAACTTGTCATCCAGCTGGAACAGCACAGTTCGCGTCCGCAAGGTCCTATACCTCCGATACGGCCGGCTTCCTGACGGGCACCTATCTGTTTCATTTCGATTCGTACGCGAAAAGCTTCGGCCAATACCTTGATCAACTGGCGGAAGTCGACACGTTCGTCGGCAATATAGTAGAAAATAGCTTTGTTGCCGTCTCCCTGGTATTCTACATCGCCGATTTTCATGTTCAGTCCCAGGTCTGCTGCGATCTGGCGTGAACGGATCATGGTTACATGTTCTTTTGCTTTTGCTTCTTCGTACTTCTCTATATCGGTAGGTTTCGCTTTGCGATACACTTTTTTAGGTTCGTATCCTTCTCCTGTGCGAACATTATTCTTTTTCATTTGAAGAAGAACCAGTTTTCCGGTAAGCGTTACAGTTCCTATGTCATGTCCGGGACTGGCTTCGACCGCTACCATATCTCCTTTTTCAAGGGGAATCTTCGAACTGTTCAGAAAATACCCTTTACGGGTGTTTTTGAATTGCACTTCTACGTAATCGGTTGCATTTTCCGCATCTGGTACGTCGCAGAGCCAATCGTAGGTATTTAGTTTATTATTTTGTATTTTGCTGCATCCTTTTTTACCCATGCAGCAACTTCCTTTATTTAATTTGAAATCCATTTTCTGGTTGTATATGTATTTATAGTCTGTACAATTACGCAAAAATAGTCAAATATTCTCAGAGAATGAGCAAGGGAAAGTGAAAAAACAAGAATAGGAGAGACGTGAAAGGCCCCCAAGCTTGTATTTCTACCGTTTGGGAGCCTTTTATTATAAAAATAGTAACAGTTTAGTCTACTAAGCCGTGACTTTTAAATACTTTATGAATTGCTTCAAGGGCATGATCCAACTGCTCTTTTGTATGGGTAGCCATCAGTGAGAAACGGATCAGCGTATCTTCCGGAGCAACAGCCGGAGAAACTACCGGATTGACGAAGATTCCTGCTTCGAACAGTTCCTTAACGATCAGGAATGTCAGATCGTTATCGCGGATAAACAGCGGGATGATCGGTGTTGCGGTATGTCCGATCTCGCAACCCATGTTGCGGAAACCGTCCAGTGCGTAATGGGTCAGATCCCAAAGATGTTCGATACGTTCCGGTTCACTCAGCATAATATCGAGTGCAGCACCTGCTGCTGCTGTAGCTGCCGGCGTGTTACTTGCACTGAAAATGTATGAGCGTGAATTGTGGCGGAGGTAATTGATCGTGTCTTTGTCTGAAGCGATAAAACCACCGATAGAAGCCAGTGATTTACTGAACGTACCCATGATCAGGTCTACATCGTCGGTAACACCGAAATGGTTACATGTTCCGCGTCCGTGATCTCCGAGAACTCCCAGGCCATGTGCTTCGTCGACCATAATGCTGGCATTGTATTTCTTTGCCAAGGCTACGATCTCAGGAAGTTTGGCTATATCTCCTTCCATACTGAATACACCGTCGATGACGATCAGCTTAACTTTATCGGGCTCGCATTTCTGGAGTTGTTTTTCCAGCGATTCCATGTCGTTATGCTTGTATTTCAGTTTAGTTGAGAAAGACAGACGGTGACCTTCGATAATGGAGGCATGGTCCAGCTCATCCCACAAGATATAATCTTCACGTCCTGTCAGGCAGGAAACTACTCCCAGATTCACCTGGAAACCTGTTGAATACACGATCGCATCTTCTTTCCCTACGAATTCGGCCAGACGTTTTTCCAATTGAATGTGGATGTCAAGCGTTCCGTTCAGGAAACGTGAACCGGCACAACCCGTACCGTACTTCTTGATCGCTTCAATTGCTGCCTCTTTTACTTTAGGATGGTTAGTCAATCCTAAATAAGCATTTGAACCAAACATCAAGACTTTTTTACCACTGATCATTACTTCAGTATCCTGATCGCTTTCGATCATTCTGAAGTAAGGGTAAATTCCTGCAGCCATAGCTTTTTGAGGAGCATCGTACTTTGCTAGTTTCTCTTGTAAAAGTTTCATATTATTATTGAAGAGAATGATTTTCTCGCTTATTAAAATTCCATTATAGAATTGAAGGTTTGTCGTATACATATTCACCTATGTTTCGGCAAATCCAGCCGCAAAAGTAGTAAAAAAATAACTTATAGTAGCCTTAATGCTTTAAAAGTTTTACAAAAGCATTATTTTTGTCGCTTCAATCTTTATAAACAGTTAGGATGGACGGGAAAAAAATAACGGTACAGGCTATAATAAATCCTATTTCCGGAGTAGGTTCGAAGCGAAAGATCCCTAAGATGATCGAACAAATGTGCGAGAAAGGCGGTTGTTCGCTGGAGATCTCTTTTACGGAATATCCGGGGCATGCCAGCGAGTTGACGAGAAAAGCGATTGACGCAGGGGCTAATTGTATTATAGCTGTAGGTGGCGACGGCACGGTAAATGAAATAGCTCGTGCTATGGTTCATTCGGATGCCGTTTTGGGGATTGTTCCGAAAGGATCCGGTAACGGACTGGCTCGTGAGCTCCATATACCGATGGATGCTAAACGAGCATTGGAACTGATCATAAAAGGACATGTTTCGACAATAGATTGCTGTAAGGCAAACGACCGTGTGTTTTTTTGTACCTGCGGGGTTGGCTTTGATGCTGCGGTAAGCCAGAAGTTTGCCGAGGAGAAGCGACGCGGATCTCTTACCTATATTAAAAATACGGTGGCAGAATATCTGAGTTACAAGCCGGAGCCGTATGAGTTGCTGGTAGATAATCAGACAATTAAGGAAAAAGCGTTTCTGGTAGCATGTGCGAATGCCTCCCAGTACGGGAATAATGCTTTTATAGCCCCTCATGCCAATATACAGGACGGTCAGATGGATTTGACTATTCTGTCTCCTTTTATGCCGCTGGATATAGCACCTTTGGCAATCCAGTTATTTACGAAACAGATCGACCGGAATAGTAAGATCAAGACGATGAAGGCACGGCAGGTAACGATTATTCGTCAGAGCCCGGGGGTTATGCACCTGGATGGGGAACCGATCATGGCTGACAATCGGATCGATATTTCGGTTATACCACAGTCATTGCATGTCATAACACCGGAAGTTGTCTCTTTTACCGAGGAGGTTCACAACTTGTTTGGTGAAGTGACCCGGTTCTTCGATAAGAAATTGCCTTACATTTTCAGATAAAAATCTTTGGTTAATGCTATATACTCCGGAGTATACTGATGTCTGGCTTCTTCAATGATCAGTGTATTCCGGTTTTTTATATCTGTAGGGGGCACGGAAAGTTCGATCAAAAGTCGTTTGGGTTGAGCTCCGGGGACGGGGATAACATCGGTTTGCCTGCAAATAGACAGATGATTTTTACGAGCGATCATTTCGATTTCTCCCAATTGCTCGTAAGGCAAGACCAGGGCAATGCGTCCGGATAAAGACAATAATGAACACGAATCGTCAATCAGTTCGGATAAGGACAGACTGTCTGTATGGCGTGCGACCGAACGCTTGTTGTCAGGACATTTCAGGGAATTAATGAAATAGGGCGGATTGGAAACGATCAGGTCATATTTTTCCCGTGTAAATGAACCGGTGTATTCGGAGCAGGAAGCATGTATGATGTTAATCCTTTCTGCAAATGGGGAAGCGGCAACATTCTCTTTCGCCTGGCTATAGGCGTCCGTATCGATGTCGATTGCATCGATGTTCGCAAAACATCGTTGAGCAAGCATTAAAGCGATAATTCCGGTCCCGGTTCCTATATCCAATATGTTTTTGCATGCCGTGATATCAGCCCATGCTCCAAGCAAAACAGCATCTGTTCCGACTTTCATTGCACATTTATCATGCCGGATCGTGAACTTTTTGAATTGAAAATAAGGATTAGCCATACATATTTTTATATTGTGGGGTACAAAAGTAGTTAGAATTACCTGAAAAGCTGTAACTTTGGCACGTTTATTGTATCAATCAGTACAATTGATAGGGAAGTAATATGATGAAAGAAAGAATGAAGAGGTTTACCGAAGAGTCGTATGACGATTTGGACGATAATATTGGGATTGTAATGCCTATCCTTACAGAATGCGATGTGGATGAGGATTTTACAGAAGGAGTAGAAAAGGTAGGGAACATAGTTCCTATTCTTCCGTTAAGGAATATGGTTCTTTTTCCGGGAGTAGCCATGCCGGTTATTGTTGGCAGGCCTAAATCTATGCGTCTGATAAAAGAAGCCGTCCACAATAAATCTTTGATCGGAGTTGTCTGCCAAAAGGAAATGAACACAGAAGATCCGGATTTTGATGATTTGTATACGACTGGTGTGATCGCTGATATTGTTCGCGTGCTGGAAATGCCGGACGGTACGACTACCGTTATTTTGCAAGGGAAGAAACGCTTCTCGCTGGAAGCACTGGAAGATACGGAACCCTATCTGAAAGGAAAAATATCCTTATTGGAGGATAAGATGCCGGATAAGACCGACCGGGAGTTCGAAGCTCTTATTTCGACGATTAAGGATTTGACGATTAAGATGTTGGGCGCAATGAGCGATCCACCCCGCGATTTGATCTTTTCGATAAAAAATAATAAGAATATCCTTTATCTGGTCAATTTCTCTTGTAGCAATATTCCCAGTGGAGCTTCCGAAAAACAGGAACTATTGTTGATCGGTGATCTGAAAGATCGTGCTTATCGCCTGTTGTTTATCCTGAATCGTGAATATCAGTTGGTGGAATTAAAAGCTTCTATCCAGATGAAGACACATGAGGATATCAATCAGCAGCAGCGGGAGTATTTCCTGCAGCAGCAGATCAAAACTATCCAGGAAGAATTGGGTGGTAATATAAATGAACTGGAGATAAAAGAACTACGGGAGAAAGCTGCCAAGAAGAAATGGCCGATTTCTGTTGCTGAAATATTTGAGAAAGAGATTCGTAAGCTAGAACGTTTGCATCCGCAATCACCTGATTTTTCCATACAGACGCAATATGTGCAGACCATTATCAATTTACCGTGGAATGAATACAGTAAGGATAACTTCAATCTGACGCATGCTCAGAAAGTTCTCGACCGTGATCATTATGGACTGGAAAAAGTAAAAGAACGTATTATAGAACATTTGGCCGTACTGAAGTTGAAAGGTGATATGAAGTCGCCGATCATCTGTTTATACGGACCTCCGGGAGTTGGTAAGACTTCTTTGGGTAAATCGATAGCAGAGGCTTTGCATCGTAAATATGTACGTGTCTCGTTAGGAGGTTTACACGATGAGGCCGAGATACGTGGTCATCGCCGTACTTATATAGGAGCCATGAGCGGACGTATTATCCAGAATATCCAGAAAGCAGGTAGTTCAAATCCTGTGTTTATCCTGGATGAAATAGATAAGGTGACGAATGATTTCAAAGGGGACCCGGCTTCTGCATTGCTGGAAGTTCTGGATCCGGAGCAGAATTCTGCTTTCCACGATAACTATCTGGATATAGATTATGATTTGAGTAAAGTGATGTTTATCGCTACGGCTAACAATCTGAATACGATTTCGCAGCCTTTACTGGATCGTATGGAATTGATTGAAGTGAGCGGATACATCCTGGAAGAAAAAGTAGAAATAGCAGCCCGTCATCTGGTGCTGAAGCAGTTGGAAGCCCATGGACTGAGTAAGGGCAAGGTGAAGTTCCCTAAGAAGACGTTACAAGTTATTATAGAATCGTATACTCGTGAGAGCGGCGTACGTGAATTGGATAAGAAGATCGCCAAAGTAATGCGCAAGCTGGCTCGTAAAGTAGCTTCCGACGAAGCGATCCCGGCACAGATCAAGCCGGAAGACCTTCATGATTATCTGGGTCCGGTAGAATATAGCCGTGATAAATACCAGGGTAATGAGTATGCCGGAGTTGTTACTGGTTTGGCGTGGACTGCCGTAGGGGGAGAGATCCTTTTTGTAGAGTCCAGCTTGAGTCGTGGAAAAGGCTCGAAGTTAACTTTGACAGGAAATTTGGGTGATGTGATGAAAGAATCTGCCATGTTGGCACTTGAGTATATTCACGCACATGCATCTGTGTTCAATATAAATGAGGATTTATTTGAGAACTGGAATGTGCATATCCATGTTCCGGAAGGTGCGATACCTAAAGATGGACCCAGTGCCGGTGTGACTATGGTCACTTCGCTCGTCTCTGCATTTACCCAGCGCAAGGTAAGGAAGAATCTGGCAATGACCGGTGAAATAACATTGCGTGGAAAAGTTCTTCCGGTCGGAGGTATCAAGGAAAAGATCCTGGCTGCCAAACGGGCAGGTATCAAAGAATTGATCCTTTGCAAGGAAAACCAAAAGGATATTGAAGAAATCAAGGCTGATTATGTAAAGGGATTGACATTCCATTATGTGGAAGATATTCATCAGGTGATCGATATCGCTCTGTTGAAAGAAAAGGTGGATAATCCGTTATTCTGATTTGATCTGCTATAACAAAAAAGCCGCTGCATTAATTAATGCAGCGGCTTTTTTGTTACTGATCGATTCTTATTCAGCTTTTTCTTCAGCGTTAGTTTCTGTCTCGGCTGTTGTTTCTTCTGTAGCCGGTTCTTCTTCCGGGGTAAAATCGGTGATATCTGCTCCGATCAGGATGTTATACCATGTCAGCAATTTCTTGATATCGCTGGGATATACTCTTTCACGGTCGAAATCAGGTAAAACTTCGGCGAAATAAGTACGCAATTCATTTGTGTTTGAAGGTACTGTTATTTTAGCCCCGTTTTCTTTATTTTTTACGCTGGTAAGAACTTCGTGCAAAGGAACTTCCGTCTCGTTCGTGTAAATAGCTATATCACCTAGCGAGATCACTTTATCTTTTGCATAAGCGGGTACTCTTTTTTTATCTGTCAGCGATTCGACAATCAGCATGTTCTTTCCGTGGGAAACCAATCTAAATAATCCCGGTTTTCCCGAAATAGACAAAATAGTCTTCAACATAATACTTCGTTTTCTAATAGTGTTAAACTTTAAAGCTGCAAATGTAGCATAACTATGCGATTAATTCTATAAAGACGCCAGAAATTTTTCAATCTGGGGGAGTAATGCCTGCTTATCATCATTGTAAATGACATAATCAGACTGGTCCCTTTTTGTTTCGTCCGGTAACTGATTTTCGATGCGACGTACGATTTCTTCCTTGAGAACATTATCCCGTGAGACAGCCCGTTCAATACGGAGCTCCAGGGGAGCATACACCATCAGGCTTCTGTCTACCGCTTTGTTGAAACCTGATTCGAAGAGAATTGCCGATTCAATAGCGCATACATTAGCAGTTTGGGCATTTGTCCACTCAGAGAAATGCCGGTTGACTTCAGGGTGGATGATTGCGTTTACCTGTTGAAGGTATTCAGGAGTGTTGAATATGTATGACGCCAACAATTTTTTATTCAGTCCGTTTTCTGTATAAATGCTGTTCCCGAACAATGCTATAAGTTTTTTTCTGATTACAGGAGAAGTCTCAGTCAATATTTTACTTTCCGTATCAGCTACGTAAACCGGTACTCCATATAGATTCAATAAAGTAGCGATTACCGATTTACCGCTTCCTATACCTCCCGTTATGCCAATTTTGATCATTGAAGATTATTTTGTTCCAGGATGAATTCTATTTTGTCCGGAACGAGCGCCACAGAACTTACCCAATCCGGCTTTTTTGTCAGTTGGATAGGTAAGGAGCCTGATACGTTTTGTTCCAGGTCTTTAAAAGAAAATCTGATCTCAAAAGCGTCTTCCGATAAGTCCTTGAAGCGAGATAACGGAATACTGCATGTCACCTTTGCAACGGAAGGGAAAGTGCGTAACGTATAATGAGGTGGCAAATCCGTACAAAGTACCGGAATTTCCAGTGTTTTTTCTGTAAACTCCTCAATAGGGATCGTTATAGTAACACTGGTCGGATCATAAGTCGCTTCGCTGACCTTTTGCAGTTGTACGGTCTTTGTGATTGTTTTATTACCTTTTTTTATTTCCGTAAATACCGTTTTCGCCTGGTTCAGAGTATCCAGGACTACATCACTTGCATATACGCTGATATTCATCGGTGAGATTGTTATATTACCGGATACGTGAAAACCAGGGTTTGTCTGGATCGTCCCATTGAATACAACAGGAATCTCTTTTTTGATACGTTTGCTGTATGCTGCTTCAATGTGCTGAGGTTCAAAAGTAACCAAAGAGGTGGTTGCCAGCAATTGTTTTTGAATATCGTTTTCGATCGCTTTTTTAGAAATGGATATGGAACCGCTTTTTTCTGCTTGATTTTTCATATTCGTCTCGATTGGAGCAAATGATCTCCCGAAGGAATAGTTCAACAGAACACTTCCTTTATCCTTTACTTTGGCAATAACCACTTGGGGAGGTGTTTCCGTAAAGGAGATATCAGGGGGGATATTCTTATATCTGACCGGTACGTTTATTTCTATCTCATATTCCTGCTGGAGGCTCTGTAATAACCAGAAACCTAATGACAGTAGTACAAAAAAGAAAAAGATCAATGCTTCCTTCCATCTCTGACGACGCAGAAAAGCATTAATCTTCATCCGGGCAGACTTGAATGATTGATTTATATTATCAAGCTGCGGCATATTTGTTGTTCCTTATTTTTGCTGTGCGTCTTCTGATGAAGCAAAGATAGAAGTTTTATCAACACGGATACGTACGCCGTCTGAAATTTCTATCAGCATATAAGTATCACCGATTTCTTTAATCTTACCGTAAATACCTCCGGCTGTGATTACTTTGTCACCGGTTTTCAACGCTTCACGCGATTTCTGGATCTCTTTCTGCTTTTTCTGTTGCGGACGGATCATGAAGAAATAGAAGATGGCAACGATAACTACCATCATTAAGATGCCTGACCACTGTGACTGGCCTCCGGCAGCCTGAAGTAAAATACTAACTAAGCTCATAATTAATTATATTCATTTATAAATTTGTACCAAGTTGACTAACTACAAATGTAAGGATAATAATTAGTCTTTAAGCAATACCTTTTCTTTTTTTAACTCGGATACAATAGAATCTAATATTCCATTAATAAACACTCCGCTTTTAGGAGTACTGTAGTATTTTGCTGTGTCGATATATTCGTTCAATGTGACATTGATAGGAATTGTCGGGAATGTCATGATTTCAGCCAGGGCTACCTGCATAATAATGAGGTCCATATTGGCAATGCGTTCAGCTTCCCAGTTTTTCATATGTTTATTGATACGTTCGCGATATTCGGAACCTTTCAGCAATGACTGGCGGAATAGTTTGATTGCAAAAGACTGGTCTTCCATGTCTTTGAACATCGGTAACAATTTTTGTTTGCTACCGCTTTTTTCCTCAAATTGCTTGATTGTTTTTAATGTAAATGTTTCAACGATTCCGATATCGTCATTCCAGTAGATACTTTTATCTTCCAGAAATTCTTCAATCTGTTCATTACCACAGATTAACTTTTTGAATACGGCACGCCAAAACTCTTTGTCTGTCTCGTACGAATCATTCTCATTATCCAGATATTCGTTATACAAATCCGAAGCCAGGATTATGTCCAGTACATTTTTTACAAACTCTTCATCGTTAACCCATGACAACCCTTGTTCTGCTACATATTTCTGAAGAGCTTCGTTTTCTGCGACCTGGGCTGCGAAACGGTTATCTACCAGACGAGTATTGGGATTCAACTCTGCGTGAGTCGGCATGTACTTGCATTTTTTAGCGTCGAGCGTACGTCTTTGTAAATTGGTGACTTCGATAATTAGAAGGAGGAAGTAGTGATATAAGTCATACGACTTCCGTAAGCTGAAAAGCAATTCATTTTCCGCTACTTTGAGGTCATTGTTTCCGTTTTGATAGAATGAGTAAACTATCTGTAAAACTTTAATGCGGATTAAAATTCTGTTGATCATCGTTTGAAGGAACTACTTTATTATAAATTAGGTTGCAAAGGTAGTCATTCTTTTGATAAAAGAGTCCTGGTTTATTTAATTTTACATGAGTTAGGCGTTATTTTACACTTTCAAACGTAAAATCAGATATTTTGATGAGTTAAAATAGTTGTTGTTTAAAAAAAAATGCACATATTTGAAGCAAGTTATGAATATTGGGTGGGTATTTAACAAATGTTGGCTATATGGATGAGTCGGTGAAGAAAACACAGGTTGAAGGTGGCGATAAAGAGATTCTGTACTCTAAAGCCATAAAAGCAGGTAAGCGGATCTATTATCTGGATGTGAAGAAGAACTTGAAAGACGATTTGTTTCTGGCGGTTACCGAAAGTAAAAAGGTACAGCCTAAAAACGGAACACAGGTCTCTTTTGAGAAGCATAAGATTTTCCTTTATAAGGAGGATTTTGAGAAGTTTATGGAGGGAATGAATGATGTAATCAATTACATCAAACAGCGAAACTCCGAAGATCAAAAAGCACAGGCCCCGGATGCTGAAACAAAAACAGACGATGATTCAGATGAGATAAAACTGGACATCGATTTCTAAGAAGGGGGAAAAATAATAACGAGCTGCTTTTCTTTAAAGAATAGGCAGCTCGTTATCTTTTATAGGTATCCTGTTGTAAAGGTTGCCTATTTTACTGCGGTTTATGCAACCGGATGAATTGCTTCAGTAGGACAAGCGTCAGCACAAGTACCACAATCAGTACACATTTCAGGATCGATATGATAGATATCACCTTCTGAAATAGCTCCTACCGGACACTCGTCGATGCAAGTACCGCAAGCAATACAATCTTCACTAATTAAATAAGCCATTTTCTTAAACGTTTAAAATTGATAACTATTAGTTGGTGCAAAAATAGAGTTTTATTTGTATTTCTGCAATAAGTTCTGATCTTTTTCGTTATTATTCAAAATTGATTGAGAGTTGAGACGTCTATTACTTTTAATATTAGTGTGTAGCCTTGCCATCCCTGGTGTGATGGCGCAAAAAGAAAAGGTTAAAAATCAGCCGTATGCCGATTTGAAGTGGCTCCATTTGGGATTCCATGTCGGATTGCATGCGCAGGATTTGTTGTTGACCAATACCGGTGTTACAACCGATGGTGAGATATGGTTTGCTGAAATTCCTAGTTATTCGCCAGGATTCAGTGTCGGTGTTATAGGTGATATGTATCTGAATCCCTATTTTAATTTGCGTTTTGTTCCCACCGTGCATTTCGGGGATAAAAAGTTTCTGTTCCGTGAACAGGAAACTGGTGAGGAGTTCTCTACTTCTGTCCGTTCTACTATCCTGAGTTTTCCTCTGAATGTGAAGTTTTCTGCCCTTCGGTTGAATAATTATCGTCCTTATTTAATAGGAGGTATATATGGTGCGATGGATCTTGGACGTAAAAAGGGGATGCCTGTCTTGTTGAAAGGAGCTGATTTCGGTTTGGAGTTTGGTATCGGATGTGATATTTACCTGCCGTTTTTTAAGCTCTGTCCCGAATTGAAGTTTAGTTTCGGGCTAGTCGACCTTTTGCAAAAAGATCGTAGCGACCTTACTGATAAAGATCTTATCAAGTATCCGAATGCGTTATCGAAAGCAACTTCACGTATGGTTTCGCTGACGTTTAATTTCGAATAAACACTTCTATATAAATGTAAGCGGCAGGAGCAGCCAGCATCAGACTATCGAACCGGTCGAGCATTCCTCCATGACCGGGAAGAACGTTGCCGGAATCTTTAACACCCAGCGTGCGTTTCAGTAATGACTCGATCAGGTCTCCCCAGGTCCCAAACAGGACAACGGTCGCTGATAATCCCAGCCAGTTATACCAGCTTACTTCCGGGGCATACCATGCCAGAACTTGTGAAGCTCCTAAAGCGACAGCTAGTCCTCCGAAAAATCCTTCCCATGATTTTTTAGGAGATATGCGTTCAAACAATCTTCTTTTTCCGATCATGGAACCGACCAGATATGCTCCGGTATCATTCAGCCAGATGAAAATGAAGATTGCCATAATGAACAAAGGCGAATAAACGATTTGTCCGGGAGTATCCGGTATGGTAGCTATAAAGTTCAGCATCGAGAATGTACCGGCACAATATACCTGTGCAAAAATGGTAAATGCCCAGTTATTGATCGGATTCGGTGCTTTATAATATAATTCGGCAACCAGTATATATATAAGGAATAGGAGATAGGGCAGGAAAATGATACCATCTGTCAGTTGGTTGGTGTAAGCGAAAGTGGCAGCAAATAGATAAGCTCCTCCCAGTGATGAGATTGTTCGCTTGATAGAGGCTTCTTCATAATGTTTCACCAAGCCGTAGAATTCCCATAAAGTTAATCCGGTAATTAAACCGAATACGATGAGAAAAGAGATTGGGTGGTAGCAAATTGCTCCAACCAGTACCGCAACGAAGATTATACCGGTAAGCGCCCGTTTTATCAGATTTTTCAATACTGTATCGTTTTGTTCGTTTGTTGATTTATTTTTCGTGCAAAGATAAAGAATAAATCTAAATATAAACAGGATAGGGTGTGGCAAAACAAATAAACCGGACACAGATAACGCAGTCTGCGTGCTCTGCGTTATCTGTGTCCGGTAAACAATATTTGTCAGGCAATATTGTCAGTCTCACTGACACTAGCCGTAACAACCTGGACTTTATTGTCGGTTGCCCGGCTGTCTGTATCTTCCGTTTTTTTGTCGTCAGCAGCAGCCTGTTTCTCATTGTTTGCCTTTTCCTGCAATTCCAGAATTTCCTGTGAGCGTGAGATCCAGGCCCGTTTGCCAAAGATATGTTCCACATCTTCTGTATAGATCACTTCCCGTTCAAGCAATACCTGTGCCAGTTGGTTGTGCCCTTCTGCATTTTCTGACAGGATTTTCTTTGCACGTTCATATTGTTCGTTGATGATCTTTTGTACTTCCTGGTCGATCATGCGGGATGTCTCTTCACTGTATGGTTTAGTGAATCCCCAGTCCTGACCGGTTGAATCGTAATAATTCAGGTTCGGAAGTTTATCACTCATACCAAAGTAAACAACCATAGCGTAGGCCTGCTTGGTGACACGTTCCAGGTCATTGGATGCTCCAGTCGAAATTTTGCCTAGGAACAATTCTTCTGCAGCTCGCCCACCCAGTGTTGCGCACATTTCATCAAGTAGCTGTTCACGGGTGGTGATCTGGCGTTCTTCCGGTAAGTACCAGGCTGCTCCCAACGCTTTACCTCTAGGAACAATAGTTACTTTTACCAAAGGGTTGGCATGTTCAAGTAACCAACTTAGAGTTGCGTGGCCGGCTTCATGATTAGCAATACTATTGCGTTCGTCTGCTGTGGTTATGCGGGTCCGTTTTTCCAAACCTCCGACAATACGGTCTACAGCATTCATGAAATCTTCTTTCTGGACAAATTTCTTTCCGCTACGGGCAGCTATCAATGCTGCTTCATTGCAAACATTCGCGATATCGGCTCCGGAGAAACCCGGAGTCTGGCGTGCCAGAAATTCAGCATCGACACTCTCATCTATTTTAATCGGGCGTAAATGTACTCCGAATATTTCTTTACGCTCATTCAGATCCGGTAATTCCACATGGATCTGGCGGTCGAAACGTCCTGCACGAAGTAAAGCCTTATCCAGGATATCTGCACGGTTAGTTGCTGCTAAAATGATCACACCGCTATTGGAACCGAAACCGTCCATTTCTGTCAGTAACTGGTTCAGCGTGTTTTCACGTTCGTCATTACTATTCATATTCACGTTCTTACCACGGGCACGGCCAACGGCGTCGATCTCGTCAATGAATACGATACAAGGTGACTTTTCTTTTGCCTGACGGAACAGGTCACGAACACGTGATGCACCTACACCGACAAACATTTCCACGAAGTCGGAACCAGACAATGAGAAAAACGGTACATCTGCTTCACCAGCTACTGCTTTTGCCAGTAATGTTTTACCGGTTCCCGGAGGACCAACCAACAGGGCACCTTTAGGAATTTTACCTCCCAGTTCCGTATACTTTTCAGGATTTTTGAGGAAAGATACTATTTCTTCTACTTCCTGCTTGGCTTCAGATAATCCTGCTACATCCTTAAATGTAACTTTCCTGTCGTTATCTTTATCGAATAGTTGTGCTTTGGCCTTGCCGACACTGAATACTCCGCCGGGGCCACCGCCTGCACCTCCAGACATTCTTCTCATCAGGAAAATCCATACGACAATAATCAGAATAATAGGTCCGAAAGATACCAGAAAGTTCCATATTGCATCATCTCCTTCTTCAAACCGTACTTGTGTATCGATATGATTATCTGTCACCGCTTTGTCGTAAAAATCGGAAAATTTGTCTGCCGACGGTATTTTTACATATACTTTAGGGTTTGTTCCCAAAGCCGTGCTGTCACTCTTAAATACCAATCCTTTCTGTCCGCTTTTAACACTAGCTTCAACAAGGTTTTTTTTGTTGTAGACAACCATCTTGTCAAACACATTTTCCTGAGCCAGTTTCTGGAATTCAGTCCATCCCAGTTCTTTTGACGCCGAGGAATCGTTTGTCAGATATAATGCAATAAGCATCATAAATATTAGCCCATACATCCAATACAGGTTAAACCGGAACATTTTTGGCTTATTGTTCTTCGGCGCTTTATTAAACATGTCGTTTTTATTTTCCATACTTTGAATTCGATAATATTAATCCGGTTTAATCGAGATCCGGGATCTGTGTGACCTTTGAGTCCGACCACAAAGTTTCCAGATTATAGAACTCGCGTTGTTCCGGTAAAAATATGTGTACAAGAACCGTGCCATAATCCATACCTATCCACTGGGCACTTTGATTGCCGTCGACAGACAATGGCTTTTCACCGGCTTTTCTTCGTGCAGAATCCCAAACGGAATCAGACAGGGCTGAAACCTGGGTTGGTGTGTTTCCTTCGCAGATCACCATATATTGGCATACAGCTCCGGATAGTTGGGTTAAATCTACGGTTACAATATTTTTGCCTTTTTTCTCTTGTAGGCCTTCAATAATTGTTTTTACTAATTCTTTTGTTTGATCCATTTATTTTTTATTGAATAATTTTCGAAGATGCAAATATACTCCTTAATTTATAAACTGCATGCTTTCTCTATTTAATATATGTATAAACCCAGTAAATTCAAAACAGGAGAAAAAGAAAATTGTTTATTTTGATGAAATTTTTTCGCGAAATATTTGCAAGAATAAAAAATGTCCGTATCTTTGCAGCCGTAATCGAGAAACATACTACTCGAAGCTACAAAAACTGTTCTATGGTGTAATGGTAACACGTCAGATTCTGGTCCTGAAATTCCAGGTTCGAGCCCTGGTAGAACAACTGCTAAAAAAATGATCCCTTGTAAGTCAAGAACTTGCAAGGGGTTTTCTTTTACAAGGGGCGGAATAGGGGGTGTTTTGCCTCCTTTTTAGTTTAGACCACCATGCATAAAAACCTGTGAAATATAAAAATGGAACAACAAGGCCAATAAAGATCCACAGAATACGTGAATAATGTCCCCAGAAAGTACCGAAATGAATGAAATACATAGACCGGGTCAGTTTTTCTGAAGTTGGCTTTTTTTTCCACAAATTTAATTTGACAACTTTTCCTGTAATAGGGTGTATGTATATGTGGTTACTTCCTGTTCTTTCAAAGTCACCTGTATGGTACATTCTGACAGAAAAAACAGATTTGTTGTCTTTCGGAAAAAAGATCATCATAGGACGACCTTCTGTAAATTCTTTACATGCTATATCCATAATGGCATCTAAAGAAATCCATTGACCGGAGTACTCTTCAACTTTGGGAGCTGGTTGTAAGGCTTTACCTGATGATACAGATTCAAATACAGTGTGGAATTCTTTTTTGAACCCAAAATAGCAACCGGTGAAAGCGATTAAAAATAGAAACAAGGCTGTGAAGAGTCCTATAACTATATGTAACCTGTAACATCTGACGCCTGGTTTTTCCCCTTGCCGGAAGTTGAATATTTTTTTACTTGGATATAAAAATAGACCGGAAACAATAAGAAATATCAGTAAGAAACCAAACACTGCAACCCATACAACGCCGTTCTTTTTTAATAAAAGCTTGACATGTAAATCATACAACCATTGGAATATCTTGTGACGATATCGGTCAATCCCGAGGACTTCCCCCGTATACTGATTGACATAAACTTGAATTCGACCTTTCTCATCCGGGGATGTGGCCCGAAAACTGTATGCGCAATCCTTTCCTCCGTAAAGGACCATGTTGCTTATAGTTAGTTGAGGATATTTTTTTCTAACGTTATCCAGTAAATATTGCAATGGGATTATTCTGTCCGACGGCTCGACAAATGCCAATTTTTTCACCGACAGTTTTTCTAACTCAGGTTTATAGACAATGGCTGAACCGGAAACACATATTAGGGTTATCACTAACCCTAATATGAGTCCTATATATAAATGTGTATTTACCAATATCTTTTTGAGGATATAATTGTGCATCATAACACAGTCATTTAAAAGTTAACAGCCAGCATTACCATGAGTGTTCTGGCTGTACCGGGGAACAACAGGTTATTACCTTGCGAGCCGGTATAGTATTCCTGATTGAATACATTTTTCAAGTTTGCGGAAATTTTATAGAAGCTACGTTTGTAGGCAACAAAACAGTCAAAAATATGGTATGAGTCCAATTCGATGGTTTGGGCCATGTTTCCATAAGATTTTCCTTGATAATACCAGCCGCCACCAAACGATAATCCTTTTACAACACCTCCTCTAACAAGGTAAGAAGTCCATAGATTGAGCTGACTGGGAGATATATTTGCTAACTTTGTACCAACGGGATAGTTCTTGTCGTTAGTTTCGGTCACCTCGGCATGTGTATATGCATAGTTGAATGCGACACTCCAGCTCGGGGTAATTTCGCCGGAGACAGCTAATTCTATACCTTTACTTGTCTGTTCACCGATAAGAATTTTGAATTCTTCATCTTCAGGATCTGTTGTAGGTAAGTTTGTTTTTGACAGTTTATAGAACGCCAGGCTAGAGGTAAGACGATCATTGAAAAATGATTTCTTTATACCGGCTTCCCATTGCTTGGAACGAATCGGATCGAAAGCTTTACCATCTTTAGTCTGGCCGGATTGAGGGACGAATGATTGGCTATAAGAAAGATAAAGGCTTAAACTTGGTATTGGCATATAAACCGCACCAACACGTGGAGATATAGCGAAATTCTTTTCATCACTTTTTGTCTCTTTAATATAATTGTCCTGTTTGTCGTTTACCCAGTCCGCGCGTGCACCAATTAATAATTTTAGCTGGTCGGTAAAGCTTAGCTGATCTTGCAAATATATTGCTCCGGTGTTTTGTGTGATATATAAATTTGTACTTTGTTCCATTTCAAAATCTGTCGGTTTCTCTGAGTATACAGGGTTGACATAATTTATGGGGGTATACATATTACCCTTTACTTTTCTTCTATTGGTAAGCCGGCCGAATTCTACTCCTGCGATCGCTTTATGTTTGATAAAGCCTGTTGTGAAATTACCGCTAATTTCTTCAATCAGATTTAAATAATTGATTTTTGCATCCCAATGTGCCAGACGTCTAGTGATTGTACTATCTTTTTGAGGTGTCTTCATCTGAAAATACAGACGGTCTTCATGGGTGAAATATTGGCGGGCAGAACTTCTGAATGTCCAATCTTTATTAAAGCGGTGCTTCAACTCATAGCCGAAACTGGTGTTAGTAAACTTCCCATAAGCCCATGGTTCACCTAAAAAAGTTTTGAACCCATGATCGATAATTTCATTGTTTATATGTAAAACTCCGGGATCATGTGTTCTCTTGTCCCTGAAAATGTCTGCATCAAGATTAAGAGTAGTCTTTCTTCCTAAATCAATGTCAATGGTTGGAGTGATGTCATATCGTTTACTATTTTGCGGTTTACGGAATTTATCTGCGTCTTCGTACATCGCATTCAGGCGATAGCGTATTGTTTTTTTCGTGTTTATTGGACCGGTTAAGTCGATGGCCGCCTGTTTATAATCATAACTGCCATATCTGATGGAAGCTCCATAGCGGGGAGTATATAAAGTCGGCTTGGTGATAAAATTAATTATACCACCAGGTTCTACGGCTCCATAAAGAACGGATGCAGGTCCTTTTAGTATTTCGATGCGTTCGATACTTGAAAGAGCATCATTTGAGAATTTGAGATAACGTACTCCATTTCTGAAATAATTGCGGGAGTTTGTTATAGAAAAGCCACGGGAAGAAAATACCTCGTTAATGTTACCGGCTTCACCAGAAGCTCCTCCTTTGACACCACCCAGATTTCGTACTACTTCTGTCATGGTGGTTGCCTGCTGGTCTTCAATTAATTTTCTTGTTACAATACCAACCGATCCCGGTATCTCCAGCACCGGAATTTCCATGCGGGTTGCAGAAAAGGCGATATCAGAATTGTAGCTTTGGGGTTTGGCTCCTGTAATATCTACCTCGGGAAGGCTTAATGATTTATATGACAGCTGAATATCCAATCTGTAATCCTGTTCGCCATCAGGAATGTCGCGGACAGCGGAAACGGTATTGTAACTGTTGGTTATCAATACATGATTTTTTGAGTCTTCTAAATTTATGGAGTAGTAGCCATTGTCATCTGTAATCGTTCTCAACTCCGACCCTTTGATGAAAATTACAATGTTTTCTAACGCCTTATTGTTTTCATCAACAATATAACCACTAACCATTCTGTTAGTTTGTGCAAAGGTACAAATGGGAATAAATAAAATAAACAGAAACAGCCATATTAAAAATGGAGTTCTGCAACGAGTAAATGATGTAACCATAATAATTATTATTAATATTGAAAAAATAACAAAAATTACAGCTAAACAATTGAAAATTTAGTACAAAAGATAAAAGAAAAATTAGAATTTTTCCATTGGTCATATCTTTCAGCTATATTCCACGTTAGCCTTAGAAAAAAGATTTTGGCAGGTCTTCTGACTTACTCCATCTTTAAACGTTCCTTCCCATTCATTGATGAACAGTGGATGTATTTGTTGTTCAAAGACTTTTGTGGAGAATACAGCAGCGGGTCTGCTCAGGATTCACACCTGATTCCCTTTTAATCATATTCATAGAGTCTATTTTATATGAACCAAAAATCGCAGCAAATATAAATATATTTTTTAGAATAAAAGTAATACCTGAATGCGCCTATCTTTCGGGGACAGAGTGGGGAAATTTTGTTTTCAACTATTCATTCCCTTTCCCCCATCTGAATCCGATACAATCAAGTAGATGGATACGTTCGTTACTGAGCTTGCCTTTTCTTTTCAAATAAGCCATTCTCATCCACCATGAATACAGAGACTCTTCCTGGGGATCTCCGGATTTCGCCTTAGGGTATCGTTTGTTGTTTGTTGTGAACTCACAAAAATGATGATATCTCTCGATCCATATCCTGTTGGTATTTTCCGGTGAGCGTCTGTTATTCTCCTGGCTATTGGTCCAGTCGAAACCTAAATTACTCAATTTTTTGATCTGTCCGGGAGAAAGCGTTACACTTGTATCCGTTCGGTTTTTATAGGCTCTCATTTTACTACACCACTTCGCCAGTCTCGACTCTTCCGGATCTCTGGTATGGGCAGGCCATTGACCGGTACGGGCATAATAATCCTTGACCAGGTTGAACGATTCTTTCCATGTTCTTCTTTTGTTGTTTGAACTCCAATGGAAACCGATATCATCCAACAGTTTGATATGTTCTTTATTTTGTTTGCTTTTGGGGGTGTTTTTTCTGGTAATCCGTTGTGACAGGCACCAGTTGACAAGTCTGATTTCTTCCGGTTCTGAAGCATTGACGGAAGGCCATCGTTTTTCTTTTTCCACAAAGTCTTTCAACATCTCATAATTAGCCATCCACCGTTCTGTCTTTTTTTGAGCCTTATCCGCATCGATTCTATCAATTAATTGAATCTGCTTTTCTGTAAGTTTCTCCGGAGAATGGTTCCTGATAAATCTGCATCTGGTAATCCACTCACCTAGATGCCGCTCTTTTACATTTTGCGACGAAGGTGCAGGCCATCTGTTGTTTTTTTCGTAGAAAGCAATAACCGCATACTGCTTGGTACTTCTTTTCTTTCTTCTTCTTTTCATATACTAGCGACTCTATATCTCCTTTGTCTATTGTGTATTATATAACCGAATGTTTTTATTATCCTCAAAGATATTCAAATATTTGGTTTCTAATAATCTCCGTTTGATATAATGTTATTTTACCTCTGTTTTCTATATGTTTTATAGGAGATATTTACGTCTGTTTTCAAAATATCGGATTTCTGTAGATATAAATTATTGATAGAAAAAATCCCCCAACAGTAAGCTCACGAATGAAGAGATTACAGTTGGGGGATTAAATATCTCAGATAGGATTACTTAATTCTGTTCTTTCAGGATCACATCGTGTGCACCACCTTCTACGATACTCGTTGAAGATACCAGCGTGATCTTGGCATTTTTCTGTAAGGCGGGGATTGCGATAGCACCGCAACTACACATGGTAGCTTTGATCTTGCCTAATGTCAGATTCAGATTGTCTTTCATTTTACCGGCATAAGGAACATAGCTGTCTACACCTTCTTCAAACTTCAGCGAGGCACTTCCTCCCATGTCGTAACGTTGCCAGTTTTGGGCACGGTTTGAACCTTCACCCCAATATTCTTTTACGAAGTTGTTTCCGATACGCAGTTTCTTTGTAGGAGATTCGTCGAAACGGGCAAAATAACGTCCCATCATCAGAAAGTCAGCTCCCATTGCCAATGCAAGTACCATGTGATAATCGTGCACCAAACCACCGTCGCTGCAAATAGGAACATAAATACCTGTCTGTTCTTTATATTCGTCGCGGGCCTGAGCTACATCGATCAAAGCGGTAGCTTGTCCGCGTCCGATTCCTTTTTGTTCGCGTGTAATACAGATGGAACCGCCACCGATCCCGACTTTGATAAAGTCAGCTCCGGCTTTTACCAGATATAAGAAACCATCTCTGTCCACCACGTTTCCGGCTCCGACTTTTACTTTGTCACCATATTCTTTCTTGATCCACTGTAATGTCTCGTATTGCCATTCCGAATAACCATCTGATGAGTCGATACATAATACATCTACACCGGCTTCAACCAGGGCAGGAACGCGTTCCGTATAGTCACGGGTATTGATACCGGCACCGACCAGTAATTTTTTGTCAGCTCCGGAAATTTCGTTCGGATTTTCGCGATGGCTGTCATAATCCTTACGGAATACAAAATAGGCCAGGTTCTGGTCCTTGTCTATGATCGGAAGTGTATTCAGTTTATGATCCCAGATGATCTGGTTGGCTTCTTTTAGCGTGATGCCGACTTCTCCGACGATCAGTTTTGCGAAAGGTGTCATGAACTCTTTTACTTTTGTGGAAGGATCGTCTTTTTCGATGCGATAGTCGCGGCTGGTAACCAATCCCAGCAGTTTACCGTTAGGAGTTCCGTCATCAGTGATACCGATGGTGGAGTGTTCTGTTTTGTTGACCAGATCGATCACGTCAGCCAGCGTGTTTTCCGGTGTCAGGTTGGAGTCGCTGGTCACGAAACCAGCTTTAAATTTCTTTACTCTTCTAACCATTTCAGCCTGGCTCTCGATCGGTTGTGAACCGAAAATGAAAGAAAGACCACCGTTGCGGGCCAGTTCGATTGCCAGTTCCGGACCGGATACCGATTGCATGATTGCCGATACGAACGGGATATTTAATTCGATAGATGACTTATCGCCAACATTGTGTTTGACAAGCGAAGTTTTTAAAGAAACGTTTGTAGGCACACATTGTTTTGTAGTCAGACCGGGAATAAGAAGGTATTCTCCGAAGGTTCTAGATACATCGTTTAAGTAAACTGCCATATGATTATATATTTACTGGATGAATTTTTGTGCAAAAGTACTGAATTCTGTTCAGATATGTTTTATTTATGATCATTTTTCATATGAATAAAAAAGGCTGTTACCGGACAAAAGGCATTGCCGGAACTTTTTCAACGGCTGAAATGTTATATATGTGAATTAAAGAGGAGGAATATTTATGAAAATGGTAGTAGATAAGGCGAACTCTCGCGGATATGCAAACCACGGATGGCTTAAAACATATCATACATTTAGTTTTGCCAATTATTACAACCCCAAAAGAGTACATTTCGGAAAGTTGCGTGTATTGAATGATGATACGGTAGCACCGCGTGAAGGTTTTGATACACACCCACATAAGAATATGGAAGTTATCTCTATTCCGTTGAATGGTTATTTGCGGCATGGCGATAGTATACAGAACAGCGAAACGATCACTCCGGGAGATATACAGGTGATGAGTGCCGGTACAGGCATTTTCCATAGCGAGTTTAATGATAGTGCCGAGCAGCAGCTTGAATTTCTGCAGATTTGGGTTTTCCCGCGTGAAGAGAATACCAAACCGAAGTACAACAATTATGATGTACGTCCTTTGTTGAAAAAGAATGAGTTATCTTTGATCCTTTCGCCTGATGGTGCAACTCCGGCTGCGATCAATCAGGATGCCTGGTTCTCGTTGGGAACACTGGATGCCGGACAGATTAAAGAGTATAAATTTCATAAGAAAGGAACAGGTGTTTATCTTTTCGTTATTGAAGGGGAAGTGGAGGTGAACAACACGACCTTATCCAAACGGGATGGTGCCGGTTTCTATGATACCGACAGTATAACGATAGAAGTTCTGAAGGATGCGAAAATCTTATTGATGGAAGTTCCGATGAATTGAATTTTAGATCTTTTGGTTAATATAAATATGAAGGAGGTATGTTTTGATGGCATACCTCCTTCTGTTTTTTTAGTATTCTCTGTCAGACAGGAAATCGATCATTCGTAGAATTGCACGGCTGCAGGCCGGGCAGAAAGGAGCATAATCGCGCATCATACAATGATCCATCGGGCGGTAAATACCTTTGGAAATATAACCGCCTCCTTCAAATACACCGGGTTTATCTTTGTGTGCAGCGTCCAGTGGTGTTGGAATAGGAGTATTGGCAGGTAAAAGATCTTTCCATTTACTGTCGAAGTCAACCAGTGTCGTTATATTGGGTTCCCAGGGCTCATATTTCAGATTATAGAAATCCTGATAGGCGACTTCGGAAGAGAAATATTCGTCGGCCAGTCCGGCAAAACTATGTCCGAATTCATGGACAAAAACATGTTGTGTTTTTTCATTATCGGCAGTTCCCATAGCGTAGAAATTATACATGCCACCACCACCATATGTATCGGTGTTAACCAGCAGAAATATGGCATCGCAGGGTACATTCCATACTGCATCGCGGATCGGTTTCATATCCGGTGTTGTCAGGTAACGGTCGACTCCAAAGGTGTAATATCCGGAATTTAAAGCCGTGTTCTTATATATGCCTTTACCTGAAATATCAGTCCCTTTATCTTCTGAGATTAGATTCACAGCCCATATATTGAAATCCTTACGTCGTGTAGTATAAGGAGGCGTCTGAAACAATGACTCCGTAAATTTCTTTGCATCGGCAACAAATTTATCCTGATCGTCTGCCGTATAACCTTCTGCAATGAAAACCAGATCGACTTTTTCATTCGGATTTCCTTCATATTGAATTTGAGTTACTTTATTTTCTTTTAGTTTTCCCCGGTCAATGAAAATACTGGTCGGGTCGATATCCATTTTTAACAGAGGGTGAAATTGCATATCCGCTTTGTCACGTGCTGTAATCTCAACAACGACTGTTGTCTTAGGATAGGGAACCGAGATACTGTTCGTCCACGATTGTGTTTCTGTTTTGGCCTGTTCTGTGGTACGCCATTCTTCAAAAAGCGTATTGAAACCGCGTGAGTAGATCAATTCATTGGTTGATTTATCATATATGTTGATGTAATATCCGCCATAATTGAATTTGTCGATCCGGTTTTTAACAGGACCTCCCCATACCGGTTCTTCTCGTAATTGCTGTATAGCTGCGGCCTGAAATTGGGTATTTCCGCTTAAAGCGAAATCAATTCGTAGGCTTTTGGTTGTGAAGTATTTGTCGAACTCGTTTTGTGCCAGGCAAGTAAGGCTGCAAAAACAGGCAATTAGAAACAGGGAAATTTGTGTTCTCATATTTTTGTGTTTTATCAGGTGTGATTTGTACGCACAAATATAGTAATTTTGTCTTTCTAAATCTCAAGGATATGTTTACGGAAATAAGAAGAAAGGATAGAATTCTTGAAAATGAATTAGCTTATCGGCTCTTGGAAAGTGGAGAATATGGATTTCTTGCTATGGAGGGAGTGAATGGCTATGGTTATGGTATACCGATCAGCTATGTGCTGAACGATGATAAGTGTATCTATTTTCATTGTGCCCCGGAAGGATATAAACTGGAATGTCTGAAACAAAACCCGAAAGTCAGTTTTAGTGTAGTTGGAGAAACCCGTGTTATTCCCGAACAGTTTACGACTGCTTATGAATCTGCTATTGCTTTCGGTACAATTCATATGGATCTGCCGGTAGAAGAGAGAATGCTTGCCCTGCGTCTGCTGGCAAAGAAATATTGTTCCGGATTTGAGGTTGTCGGAGAAAAATATATTGCCGGATCATTTAAGCGGACTAATGTCCTGCGTCTGGATATTGAGCATATTTCCGGAAAATGTAAACGCATCAAATAACAGGATGAATATAAATAATTAATCCCGGGAAAACTTCCCGGGATTAACCCTCTCTTAGTTATGACGGGATCTCTTGTGCCATCTCACGGCATATCCCTTATCGCCTTTTTGCTATTGACTAATTATATCCCTATTTTTTATAACATTACATGATTCTGTAACAAAGTTCGCTTATTCATTTTCCTTAGCCAAACTTATCCGATGGATAATATCTATGATGCGATAGACTGCGTTTATGGTAATTGTTATTTTTCTCTGATAAAATATTTTTATGTTTAAATAGTCTTTGATTTATAAAGTTTGCTTTTCTTTGTAGATTGATTTAAATCTAAATAGCGATGGGAAATTCATTGGTCGAACAGCAGTTGATAACAAATTTCTTTAACTACTATCCTCAGGGCGGAGCTTTGTATGATGGTGATGGTTTGTTAATCGCTTTAAATAAGGCAATGTGTGAGAAGTTTGCTATAACAGATATTTCTGATTTTCTCCTGAGCAATTTATTTGAAACGACTTTTCTTTCAGATATTCAAAAAACTTATCTACGGAATGGGAGTGTGGTCAGTCACAATTTGCCTCTCGGGTTTTCTATCATTCCCGGGTTCAATGAAGAAGGAGGAATTATAGGATATACACTGTTACTTACAGACCCGGCCTCTAAAGAATGGGATGTTATGTCGTATGACCAGAAAATGCGGGAACTGGCTGATATCTCCGAAAAGGTAGCCGAATCGATTCCGGATACGATACTGTTAGTGAATGAAGAACTTGTTGTAGAGCGGATCATCGCTTATGCGACAGAGACTTGTATCACTCCCGAAGCTATTAATCACCGTATAGATGATTTGCCAGGTTTTACCTACCCCGATGAAACGAAGAGGAATATGACGAAGATTGTACAAAAATGCCTGGATACATCGGAAATAATCAATGTGGATATGTCGATTCCCGGGCATAATACTCCGGTAGTCTATTTTAAGATAAGAATGGTTCCGTTGCATCATAAATATGTGGTGGTCTATATTCGCAACGTGTCTGAGCAGGTAGAAAGGGAAAAAGAAAATAAGGCTCTGAACGGTAAACTGACGGAGAGTCGTACTATGATGGAATTAGCATTGAAGAATAGCCACATAACCACCTACTCTTTTAATTTTCATCGTTTTCAGACCTGTGATAAAGAGCATTGTAACCATTGTTTTCAGTTTTATGGTGCCAGTAATTACCTGTTGGAAAGGAATAAATATATCTGCCGTGCTCTGTCCAGTCTCCGTCATCCCGATGACAGGGAAGATTTTTTTCTTTTGTTCAATGAGATAAGAAACAGGAATTTATTGGAGTTGGCCGTTAATTTCCGTTTGAAGAACGATGACGGGGAATACCGGAATTACGAGGTGATCGGGAGAGCACTCGAACATGATGAGAACGAACGTGTAAATTTGATTGTAGGTTGCATGGTCGATAATCAGAAATATATTGAATATGAACGAACCTTGATAGATGCCAAGGAGAAAGCTGAAAATGCCGACCAGTTGAAATCTGCGTTTTTAGCCAATATGACACATGAGATCCGTACCCCGTTAAATGCTATAGTGGGATTCTCCGATCTGTTGTCTATTGAAACCGATCCGGAAATAAGGGAGACTTATATAAGTCTCATCAAATCGAATAATGAATTGTTATTACGTTTGATAAACGATGTGCTGGATATTTCAAAAATAGAATCAGGCATGCTCTCGTTTGCTTATGTAGATATTTACTTGCCTTCTACCATGAGAGATATGTACAATGTGATGCAGCTGCGGATGCCGGAAAATGTGGAATTGATACTGGATCCTTGTGCTGATATCACTATGAGGACGGATAAGAGCCGGTTGGTACAAATCCTTAGTAATTTGCTGACGAATGCGATAAAACATACCTCTGTCGGGACTATTCGCTTTGGTTATAAATTGGAGGACGGCTATGTTCACTTTTATGTATCCGATACCGGTACAGGTATTCCGGAAAAGGAATTGGATCATATTTTTGGCCGTTTCGTGCAGTTGAAAGGGGCTAGCAATGGTATTGGATTAGGGCTTGCTATCTGTAAAGGACTGGTAAATAAGATGGGAGGCGAAATGTCCGTATCTTCCAGGCTCAGAGAGGGTGCCACTTTCCGTTTTACATTGCCTTTGGCTAATACTCTTTCATAAATTCCGACGGTGTTTTCCCATATTGTTTCTGGAAACAGGTAGAGAAATAAGCCGGAGAAGAAAATCCAGTCTGGAATGCAATTTCATTGATGCGGCTTTCTCCCTTCTCCATAAGTTGGACAGCCTTCTTCAGTCGGGTTACTTTTATAAAGTCGACCGGAGATAACCCTGACAATCCTTTTACTTTCCGGTACAGGCTGGAGGTACTCATCCCCATTTCCGTTGCCAGCATTTCTACATTCATGGCTTCGTTGGTGATATGTTCTTCCAGATATGTATTAAGTTTCCGCAGGAAAAGATCATCGACTGTGGAAACAGCCAATGTTGTTGCCGGGGTGGATGGAGTTTCTTTGTAAGTTCTGGTCAACATCTCCCGGCTTTTCAGCAAGTTTGCGACCTGGGCAACCAGCAACTCGATCGAAAAGGGTTTTTCCATATATGCATCGGCTCCATTGTTCAACCCTTTTAGCCTGGATTGCAGATTGTGTTGAGCTGTCAGCAGGAGGAAAGGAATATGGCTGTAGTTGACATCATTCTTTACCTCATTACATAGTTCAAACCCATCCATAACAGGCATCATTACATCACTGATGATCAGGTTTACCGTATGATCTTTTAAAATTGTAACCGCTTCTTTTCCGTTAGCGGCTTCCCGGATCCGGTATGTCTCTGCCAACTCTTTGGCAATGAACCGACGCATATCTTCCTGGTCTTCCACTATCAGGATTACCGGCTTTTCATTATCAGCGTCGCAGGTATTATCTGTGACCGTATTTTCTGTGTTTTTGTCGAATGTTAATAAATAGCAGTCTTCCTGCTCTTTAGGTAAGATAAGTGTAAACCTGTTCATTCCTTCCGGAGTCTGCGTATAATTTAGAGTACCTTTATGAAATTCAGCCAGTGAACGCGCCAGCGAAAGTCCGATACCGCTTCCTTGCTGATGTTCCGTTTCTTTCAGACGGTAGAAAGGGGTAAATATATTTTCTTTTTCGCTATCGGGGATAAGCATACCGTCATTAGTGACGGAAATGATAAACTCATTCCTGTCCTTCTGTATTTGCAGTTGCAGGGCGAGGTACTTGTCTGAATATTTTATAGCATTGGTCAGCAAGTTGTTCATTATTTTGGAGAAAGCTTCCCGGTCGATAAAGGCGGAGAATGTTTCTTCAGGTATCTCGCAGACAAATGTTTTATTATCATGTTCCATAACCGGAAGGAATGGTTGCAGGATCGTTTGAAGCCAGAGAGTAACATCTGTATTTACATAATTCAGCTTGAATCCCCGGCTTTCCGTTTTCCGGAAGTCGAGTAACTGGTTACTTAAGTTTAATAGCTGTTGTGTGTTTTTTTCAATAATTTGAAGGTTCTCCCTGGTAGAAGGAGTACCGTCGTTCGATTTGATGATCTTTTCCAAAGGAGCTTTGATCAATGTGAGTGGTGTCCGTATCTCGTGAGTGATAAAGGTAAAGAACTGTATTTTGGCATCGTATAGTTCTTTTTCCTTTTTGCTTTCGAATAAATCCTGGTTTATACGGTGTTTTTCTTCCAGTTTTGCTTTTTTGTAATTATAGAAGAGTACTATGCAGATACAAATGATCAGGATGTAAACCAGAAATGCCCATCCGGTAGCCCAGAAAGGCGGGGTAATGATGATCTGTAACGACTGCTCATTATTCTGCCATATACCGCTGCTATTGGTCGATTTCACTTTGAAGGTGTATTCTCCGGGAGAGAGGTTGGCGAAAGTGACATTTTTATTCTGATTCATATAGATCCAGTCTTTATCGACGCCTTCCAGCTTATAGGCATAACGGATCGCATCCGGCGAAGTATAACTGAGAGCTATATACGACAAGGTAAATGTCGAAGCATCGTAAGGTAACTTTAAAACGTCCCTGTTTTCGATGGAAGAAGTAGTGAAATTATATCCTTTTGCTTCATTTTCGGGAAGGTCGATCCCGGTAATATACATGGGAGGGGTGAATGTGTCTTCTTTGAACCGGGATGGGTTGAATGACAACATTCCATTGATAGTTCCCATATAGATCGTTCCGTCGGGTGACTGATAGGAAGAACTGTAGTTGAATTGTGTTTCATGCAACCCGTCTGTATAGGTGAAGGTTTTCATTACGTATGTTTCCGGATTGAACCTGACCAGGCCGTTCGCTGTGGATAACCAGAAATTGTGGGAATCGTCTTCAACGATCCGGTAGATGATATTACTGGGTAACCCGTCTTCTGCTGTGATCCGGTTGAACGATTTTGTTTCCCGGTTGAACAGGGATAATCCGTTAACAGTGGTAACCCATATCCGGCCTTTTGAATCTTCAAAGACTGACGTCGTGTTATTGCTGCCGATACTCTGTAATTTGTTGGCATCGGCCGTGTATTGTTCTACCTTATTTTCTTCACGCAGGTAGTGATAAATACCGTTGGATGTTGCAGACCATATATCTCCGCGGCTATCTTCATATATCTGCCTGATCAGGGTGTAAATATTATTCCATTGCGTAAAACTTTCAGTCTGCCTGTCGTAAGACAATACCCCGCTGCCGGTACCTACCAGAAATTCATTATTCTTTGTTTTGCAGAAACAAAGGACAAAATTATTGTTCAGGGCATTGTGGGTATTTTCGCGTGAATAATGTTTGATGATCTTTCCGGATGGAATATCCAATACGTCGATCCCTTTATTGAACGTGCCTACCCATAACTGGTTACCGTCAGCCAGTAACCCGTGTATATTGGTCGCCGACAGAAGATGTTTCGGATTGTTGTATGAGTAGTTTGTTATTTGTCCGTTTTGAGGATTGTAGCAGTTTATACCGTTATCTTCTGTTCCCAGCCATAGATTGCCATATTGGTCGGGTACGATTTCGCGGATTGCGTTACCGAGTAACTGGGGATGTGTTTTTCCTCCGATAAAATAGTTGAACCGGTTATATTCTTTGGGCAGATAACTGATCCCGCCAAAAAAGGAACCTGCCCACATGCCTCCTTCGCGGTCCCGGGTTACGGAGTAAATAGCATTGTCAGCAATGGCATATTCGTTCGTCAGGGATTTTCGCAGATTGGTTACTGTCTGATCCAGTATATTATAAATGTAGATGCCTGATTCAGATGCAATCCAGTAGGTTGTCGTACTATACGGAGTGATGGCACGAACCTGTATTTCGGGAATAATATTCACTACACTCCGGTCCTGATATTTGTAAAGCAGAAGTCCGCCCTGATTGGTCCCGGCCAAGATACCCAGGTCTGGGATCTGGCATATTGCTTGTATAACGATCTGGCTATCGATCTGCATTTCATTCAGAAGAGGAAGTCTCTGAAAGTTATCGGTCTCGGATTTATACATATATAAAGATTGCCGGTCAGAGAAAAGAGGTTCTCCATCGTTCATTAATGTGATAATGGCCGGATAGAAATTGTTTTCAGCCGGATAAGTCCGGGAAGTGTTATCCGACGGGTTGTACCGGACGATCCGGTTATAACCGATAAACCACAGACTGTGGTTTTTGTCTTCTGTTACAGCGGAAAAAGATTCCGGTTCGTTTTGCCCGGGTGACAGCTGGAATGCATGAAAGGTATCTGTTTTGTAATCATAATAACAGGTTCCACCGGCGGTAAAAACCCATATCTTTCCATCTGAACTTTCAAAAAGATTCAGGATATGGTCGTTCGGCAAGCTATTCGGATTATATGAATTATGTCTGTAGATTTTAAATGTATGCCCGTCGAAACGATTCAGTCCGTCTTCCGTACCAAACCACATGAAACCCCGCAGGTCCTGCAGTGAGCAATACACCGTATTATGCGATAATCCGTGCTTATTGTTGTAATGTCTGAAATGAGGGTTATTGGCAACTCCCGGCAAGCATTCCAACAATAGCCAAACATAGAAGATCAGCAGCGGTATTCTTTTCATATCGAATAGTGATAGTGTTTCTCGAAGACAAAGCTAATAAATAAAAAAGAGAAATAAACCAATAAAGATCATTCTGAATGATTATTGAAAGCTTATGCAGGAAAATTGAAAGTCCTTATACCTGAAAAACAGTTCCTTTGCAATCATAAAAAACTACGTGCCATGAAGAAATATACCTTATTATTATATATGGTGACTGCCGGTTTATTGTGTTCCTGCAGCCAGCAAAGTAAATATTTCCAGCCGGAAAAGATCAACGAGCTGAGAGCTCCGGCTTATCCTTTGGTAACCATCGATCCTTATACGAGTGCCTGGTCATTTACGGATCAATTGAATGAAGATAATGTACGGCACTGGACCGGGAAGCCTTTCCCTTTGGTCGGAGCATTGCGGGTAGATGGTAAAAGTTATCGTTTTATGGGGGTAGAAGAGACACCGATGAAGTCTGTTTTACCTACGGCAGGAGCTGAGAAATGGGCCGCCTCTTACACAGAAAAGGAACCGGCAGGAAAGTGGAACCAACCGGATTTTAATGACGCTGCCTGGGAAAAAGGCCTGGCTGCTTTCGGAACTCCCGGGATGCCGAACCTTTCTACCGAGTGGAACAGTAAGGATATATGGGTCAGACGCACCTTTGACCTGTCTCAGGATTATGCTGATGAAACCGTCATTCTCGATTACTCGCACGATGATATCTTTGAATTGTATATCAATGGGATCGAGGTCGTAAAAACGGATTATTCATGGAAAAACAATGTATTGAAAGAATTACCGACCAATGTAAAAGCTACCCTTAAGCCGGGTAAAAACGTAATTGCTGCCCATTGCCATAATCGCGTGGGTGGCGGTTTCGTTGATTTTGGTTTGTTTGTGAAAGATAAAGTAAAGGATGTATTCGATACTCCGGCTTTTCAGAAATCAGTCAATGTGTTGCCGACACAAACTTATTATACGTTTGAGTGTGGTCCGGTACAATTGGATTTGATTTTTACTTCTCCTCTATTGCAGGATGACCTTCAACTGATGTCTACTCCTGTAAACTATATCTCTTATCAGGTAAAACCTTTGGATGGCAAAGCACACGATGTGCAGATCTATATGGATGCTACTCCGCTTTGGGCAATGAACCTGCCGGGACAGGAAATGGACTTGTCTGTGTACCTGGGAGGTCCGGATAAGATAACGTATGCAAAAGTCGGAACTGTGGAACAGCCCGTTTTACAGAAAAAAGGCGATGATGTCCGTATCGACTGGGGATATTTCTATCTGGCATCGGATGTTAAACCGGAACGTGCTATTTCTATGGGAGAATATCATAAGATAAAGAAACTGTTTGCCGATAGAGGCTCTGTTTCATTGATGGGAGTTCCTAATTCGGAAATATCCGGAACAGAACCGGTAGTTGCCTATAGTGAGGATTTGGGTAAAGTTTCTTCTTCCGCTGACGGTTTCCTTATGATCGGTTATGACGATCTGTATTCGATACAGTATTTTAAGGATAACCGGATGGGGTATTGGAAACAGAACGGAAAGGTCGATATGATACAGGCTTTAGCCAAAGCAGGTAAAGAATATAATAAAGTAATGGAGCGCTGCCGTGCTTTTGATGTCGGGTTGATGAACGATGCAGAAAATGCCGGAGGTCAGAAATATGCCGCTCTTTGTGCATTGGCCTACCGTCAGGCAATAGCTGCACATAAACTGGTAAATGATAAGGACGGTAACCTGTTGTTCCTTTCCAAAGAGAATTTCAGCAACGGTTCGATCGGGACGGTCGATATCACTTATCCTTCTGCTCCTTTGTTTTTGATTTATAACCCTGATCTATTGAAGGGTATGATGAATCCGATTTTTTATTATAGTGAGAGCGGACAGTGGAATAAACCTTTTGCCGCCCATGACGTAGGTACTTATCCGATCGCAAACGGTCAGACTTATGGCGGTGATATGCCAGTGGAGGAAACCGGTAATATGCTGATACTAACGACAGCCATAGCCCAGCGGGAAGGAAATGCCGAATACGCGAAGAAACATTGGGATGTGTTGACTACCTGGGCGAATTATTTATTGAAGGAAGGGCTGGATCCCGAGAACCAGCTTTGTACGGATGACTTTGCCGGTCATTTTGCCCATAACGCCAACCTCTCTATCAAAGCGATTATGGGAATAGCCGGATACGGAAAACTGGCCGGCATGCTGGGCGATCAGGTTACTGCCGACAAATATATGGCTGCTGCTAAGGATATGGCCATTAAGTGGGTTGTTATGGCAGACGACGGCGATCATTACCGGTTGACATTTGACCAGCCGGGAACCTGGAGCCAGAAATACAATCTGGTGTGGGATAAATTGTTGGGATTAAACATCTTCCCGGATGAAGTGGCTGATCGGGAAATAGCCTATTATCTGACCCGGCAAAATACATACGGTCTGCCGCTGGATAGTCGTAAAACTTATACGAAATCGGATTGGATCATCTGGTCTGCCTGTCTGGCAAAAGACAGGAATACATTCGACCGGCTTGTCTCTCCGGTGTATAAATATGCCGGTGAAACAACCACCCGTATGCCGCTTAGCGACTGGCATGAAACAACGGACGGTAACTCTGTCGGTTTCCGTGCCCGTTCGGTTGTCGGTGGTTATTTTATGAAGATGCTTGAAAATAAGATGAATAAAAACAAATAAACGAAATAGTAACTTTAATATTCACGAACATGAAAAAAACATTATTGGTATGTTGTGCTTTGGCACTAACCGTGTGTGCCCAGGCCCAATGGAAGCCGGCAGGTGACAAGATCAAGACGAAATGGGCGGAACAGATCAACCCTAAAAATGTATTGCCCGAGTATCCCCGTCCGCAACTGGAACGTACGGATTGGGTAAATCTGAACGGAGAGTGGGAATATGCTATTAAACCGAAGGGAGAGGTCGAACCGCAGGCGTTTGACGGGAATATCCTGGTTCCTTTTGCCATAGAATCATCTCTGTCGGGTGTTCAGAAAGAAGTGGGAGATGCCAATGAGCTGTGGTATAAACGGACTTTTTCGGTACCGGCTAACTGGAAGAATAGAGATATTGTACTTAATTTCGGTGCTGTGGACTGGAAAGCGGATGTATTTATCAATGATGTCCTGATCGGTTCCCACCAGGGAGGCTTTACCCCGTTCTCATTCAATATCACTCCTTATCTGAACGGAAAGAGTAACCAGAAATTGGTTGTCCGTGTCTGGGACCCGAGTGACAAAGGATACCAACCGAGAGGTAAACAGACTTCTAATCCGGAAGGTATCTGGTATACTCCGGTAACAGGTATCTGGCAGACTGTATGGATCGAACCGGTAGCTACTAATCATATTACTTCCGTTAAATCGATTCCGAACATTGACAATGGAACGATGAATGTAACGGTCGGTACTTCTATGCCTTGTAATACCTCTATTGTTGAGGTTAAGCTGATGGACAAGGGCCAGGTGGTTGCTTCTGCGAAAGGTATCCAGGGGAAAGAACTTCGTTTGGCCGTACAGAATCCGACTCTTTGGGATACAACCAATCCGTATCTGTATGACATGAAAGTATCTTTGGTTAAAGATGGTAAAGTACTGGATGATGTAAAATCATACACTGCTTTCCGTAAGATTTCTGCTAAGAGAGATGCAAACGGCGTTATGCGTATGCAGCTGAACAATAAGAATTTATTCCATTATGGTCCGCTAGATCAGGGATGGTGGCCTGACGGCTTATATACTGCTCCGACCGATGAGGCATTGCTTTATGATATCATCAAAACAAAAGAATGGGGATTCAATATGATCCGTAAACACGTAAAAGTAGAACCGTCACGTTGGTATTATCATTGCGATAAAGAAGGTATCCTGGTTTGGCAGGATATGCCGAGCGGTGATATGGGTAATCAGTGGGCTCCTCATACTTATAACGGCGGAACAGATAAGGAGCGTTCTTCCGCTTCGATCGCAAACTATTATCAGGAATGGAAAGAGATCATGGACCTGTGCGTTTCTCACCCTTCTGTAGTCGTATGGGTTCCTTTCAATGAAGCATGGGGACAATTCGATACTGAAAAAGTAGCTGAATGGACAAAGAATTACGATCCTTCCCGTCTGGTAAATCCGGCTAGTGGAGGTAACCACCGTGCCTGCGGAGATATTCTCGACCTGCACAACTATCCGGGTCCGAACATGTTCCTGTATGATCCGCAGCGGGTAACAGTATTGGGAGAATACGGTGGTATCGGTTTGCCTTTGGAAAACCATTTATGGTGGAATAAACGTAACTGGGGATATGTTCAGTTCAAGAACAGCGATGAGGTTACTGCCGAATATGTAAAATATGCTAATGAACTGAAAGATATGGTAGACCGTGGTTTCTCTGCAGCCGTTTACACTCAGACCACAGATGTGGAAGGCGAAGTGAATGGTTTGATGACCTACGACCGCAAGGAGATCAAGATCAACGAAGCTGCCGTGAAGAAAGCGAACCAGGCGGTGATCAACCAGTTGTCAAAGTAAATATTTAACCAGAACAAGTAATATTTGTTTAGCAGATAGATTTTGTCCCTATGCCTCTTTTGCAGGTGTAGGGACATCTTGTGTAAATCAATTAAAATAAGTACATTTGCCGGATAAACGAATATGATAATGAAATATAATACAGAAGAAAAGAAATTGGCTATGCCCGAATACGGACGCAATATCCAGAATATGGTAGACTATTGTGTTGCAATAGAGGACAGGGAAGAACGCAAGCGTTGCGCCAATACAATAATCAACATCATGGGAAATATGTTTCCCCATCTGCGTGATGTGAACGACTTCAAACACATTTTATGGGATCATCTGGCTATCATGTCCGATTTTAAACTGGACATCGATTATCCTTATGAAATCGTGAAGAAAGAGAACCTGTATGCCCGTCCTCCGCGGATCCCGTATAACAATAACCGTATCCGTTACCGTCATTACGGGAGAACACTGGAACTGATGATCCGTAAGGCTACGGAGCTGGAACCGGGTGTTGAAAAAGATCAGCTCATCAAGTTGCTGGCAACCCAGATGAAGAAATCGTTCCTTACCTGGAACAAGGAGTCGGTAGACGACCGTAAGATATTCAAAGACCTCGATGAATTGTCGGAAGGACAGATCGTGTTGAGCGAAGAGGTACATAAACTGACGGAAAGCCGCGATATCCTGGCCCGGAATAATACGAACAAAAAGAATTATCCCCGTAAAAGCCGATGAGTTCATTTGTTATAGAAGGTGGTTATAAGTTATCCGGCGAGATCACTCCGCAAGGTGCCAAGAACGAGGCATTGGAAGTGATTTGTGCTGTTTTGCTGACTCCGGAGAAAGTAACGATCCATAATGTACCCGATATCCTGGATGTGAACAACCTCATTCAGCTTTTGCGTGACATGCAGGTGAAAGTGGAACATCCGGCAGCCGATACCTATACGTTCCAGGCTGATAATATCGATCTGGATTATCTGAATACGGATGATTTCCTGCGTAAAAGCGGATCGTTACGTGGTTCGGTCATGATCGTCGGACCGTTGGTTGCCCGCTTCGGCAAGGCATTGATCCCGAAACCGGGTGGCGACAAGATCGGACGCCGTCGTCTGGATACCCACTTTGTCGGTATACAGAAGCTCGGTGCCTGCTTTAGCTATGATGCCGAACGTCAGTTATACGAGATCGAAGCGAAGCGTCTCAAAGGAGCCTATATGCTACTGGACGAAGCTTCGGTAACCGGTACGGCCAATATCCTGATGGCTGCCGTGCTGGCAGAAGGTACTACCACCATTTATAACGCAGCCTGCGAACCCTATTTGCAACAGCTGTCATCCATGCTTAACCGGATGGGAGCTAATATATCCGGAGTAGGCTCGAACCTGCTAACCATTGAAGGTGTCGATTCTCTAGGAGGAACTACCCATACTATTTTGCCGGATATGATCGAAGTCGGCAGTTTTATCGGTATGGCAGCCATGACCGCTTCCGACATCACCATAAAAAATACCGGATATGAAATGTTGGGAATTATTCCCGAATCATTCCGCCGCCTGGGTATCACTGTCGAACAGATCGGCGACGATATCCATATCCCTACACACGATTCATACGAAATAGATACCTTTATCGACGGTTCTATCATGACCATTGCCGATGCTCCCTGGCCGGGACTAACTCCCGACTTGCTGAGTGTTCTCCTGGTCGTAGCTACACAATCCGTAGGCAGTGTGCTGATCCATCAGAAGATGTTTGAAAGCCGCCTGTTCTTTGTGGATAAGCTGATCGACATGGGAGCTCAGATTATTCTTTGTGATCCGCACCGTGCTACGGTGATCGGTTTGGGCAACCGCTTCAAATTGCGTGGTTCCAATATGGTTTCACCGGATATCCGTGCCGGCATAGCCTTGTTGATCGCTGCAATGAGTGCGGAAGGAACCAGCCATATCCATAATATCGATCAGATCGACCGCGGATATCAGAATATCGATAAACGTTTGAATAACATAGGAGCCCGTATTACCCGGCTCTGATATTTCCTGTTATGATAAGAAAAGAAGAAGTTTTTAAGATCGGGCAGTTTGCCAAACCTCACGGGATAAAGGGAGAGATCTCGCTGGTGACGAACTGCGACTTGTTTGATGATGTAGAAGACCCTTGTATCGTTTGTGAGATGGATGGTATCCTGGTCCCTTTCTTTATCGAGGAGTACCGTTATAAGACCGATACTGTCATGTTGGTAAAGCTGGAAAATATAAATGATGAGAAAGCTGCCCGTGAATTTACGAACCGTGAAGTCTTTTTCCCGCTGGAAGATGTGGATGAAGACGATCTGGTAGGCGATATGTCGTGGGACAGTTTTATCGGATATACTGTCATCGACGAGCAACACGGGGAACTGGGTAAGATCACTGATGTGGATGAAACGACAATCAACGTTCTTTTGCAGATCGACCATAAAGGCAACGAAATACTCCTTCCGGCTGCCGAAGAGTTGATAACGGCTGCAGATCATGAAAATAAAACACTCCGGGTTTCCGTTCCCGAAGGTCTGCTTGATTTATAATAACGTTAATTAGAGTAAACAATGCCCGTGTAGATACGGTTTTTGTTACTTTTGCGTTTTAACATAAAAACATGGCACGAAAACAACGAAAGAACAATAAGAAATCATTCTGGCACCGGATCAGGTTCAAATACAAGCTGTCTTTTTTCAATGAAACGACGCTGGAAGAAGTATGGTCTTTCCGTTTGTCGCAGCTCTCGGCTTTTCTTACGCTTGCCTTGTTTGCTTTTATGTTGGTGGGGATAACTTCGCTGATTATTATTAAAACACCGATACGAAATTATTTACCGGGTTACCTGGATGTAGAAATACGTAAGGAGATCATGCAGAATGCACTGCGTGCCGATTCACTGGAGCGGATGATGTCCATCCAGTCGCTTTATCTGGAAAATGTAGCCGGTATCTTGTCCGGTACGATCGAGCTGGATTCTATCCGTCAGATCGATTCCCTGGCCCATGTGGATGCAAACTACGAAATACCCCGCAGTAAGTCGGAAGAAAAGTTTGTCAAGAGTTTTGAGGAAGAAGAAAAATATAATCTGACGGTGCTGAATCCGAATCCGGTTCCTACAGACGGGATCTTTTTCTATAAACCTGTCAACGGCGTGGTATCTTCGCATTATGAAGCGGATGCCCGTCATTTCGGCGTTGACCTGGTGGCTGCTCCGAAAGAAAGCGTACTGGCGACATTGGACGGTACGGTGGTATTTACCGGATTTGATCCTAATTTCGGGAATGTGATTCAGTTGCAACATAAGAACGGATTCCTTTCCGTTTATAAACATAATGAATTATTGCTGAAAGAGATTGGCGACCACGTGGTAGCCGGCGAAGCGATTGCTTTGGTGGGAAACACGGGGAAACTGTCTACCGGCCCGCATCTCCATTTCGAGTTGTGGTATAAAGGTACTCCGGTCAATCCTGAAGAATATATAGCTTTTTAAATCGATGAAAAGAACTTTAGCCATATTAGGTTCTACCGGTTCGATCGGGACACAGGCCCTGGAAGTAGTCAGCGAACATGCCGACTTATTCGAAGTGTATGCCTTGACCGCCAATAACCAGGTAGATTTACTGATTAATCAGGCACGTAAATATATGCCCGAAGTGGTCGTAATTGCCAACGAACAGAAATATCCCGAGTTGAAAGAGGCTTTGGAAGATCTGCCGATCAAGGTATGGGCGGGTTCGGATGCGATTGCACAGGTGGTACAGTCGGAGCCGATCGATATGGTACTGACTGCCATGGTCGGATATTCCGGACTGAAACCGACGATTGCCGCTATCAAAGCAGGCAAGGCGATTGCGTTGGCCAATAAAGAAACGTTAGTGGTGGCGGGTGAACTGATCACTTCGCTGGCTACAGAGCATAAAGTACCGGTCCTGCCGGTCGATTCTGAACATTCTGCCATTTTCCAGTGTTTAGCGGGAGAGTGGGAGAATCAGGTGGAGAAGATTCTGCTTACTGCTTCCGGCGGACCGTTCCGTACGAAAACGATGGAAGAACTGGCTGGGGTAACCAAAGCCCAGGCTTTGAAACATCCGAACTGGAGTATGGGGGCAAAGATCACGATCGATTCGGCTTCCATGATGAATAAAGGCTTTGAAATGATCGAAGCCAAATGGCTGTTTGGCGTAACACCAGAACAGATACAGATCGTGGTGCACCCGCAATCGGTCATTCATTCGATGGTGCAGTTTGAAGACGGCGCTGTGATGGCCCAGTTGGGTATTCCGGATATGAAGTTACCTATCAGTTACGCATTCTCTTATCCGAAGCGTTTGAAGAGTAAAGCACCCCGGTTGGATTTCAACCAGTATTCCACGTTGACATTCGAAGAACCCGACATGAAGCGTTTCCGCAACCTGGCATTTGCATTCGATGCGATCCGTACGGGAGGAAATATGCCGTGTATTTTGAATGCAGCCAACGAGATAGTGGTAGCAGCCTTTCTACGGGATGAGATCGGATTCCTGCAAATGAGCGATGTGATTGAAAAGACGATGGAGAAATCTTCTTTCATAGCAACACCTACTTATGAGGATTATGTGGCAACAGATACCGAAGCACGGCAGATGGCGGCAGCGGTTATGAAAACAATATAAATTAATACAGACAGACAAATAGATGGAGACATTTTTAATTAGGGCGTTACAGCTCATCCTGAGCTTATCGATATTGGTCCTTGTGCATGAGTTCGGACATTTTATTTTTGCCCGCATTTTCAAGGTCCGGGTAGAGAAGTTTTATCTTTTCTTTGATCCCTGGTTCTCATTGTTCAAGTTTAAACCGAAGAACAGTGAGACAGAGTACGGTATCGGCTGGTTGCCTCTGGGCGGTTATTGCAAGATATCGGGTATGATCGATGAAAGTATGGACAAGGAGGCGATGTCGCAACCTGCCAAACCGTATGAATTCCGTTCCAAACCTGCCGGTCAGCGTTTGATGATCATGATTGCAGGTGTTTTGTTCAACTTCCTGTTGGCATTGTTTATCTATTCGATGGTGCTTTATACCTGGGGCGAAACCTATCTGCCTCTGAAGAATATGAAGCATGGTATGTACTACAGTGAAGCTTTCCATAACATCGGTTTTAAGGATGGCGATATTCTTTTGAAAGCGAATAACGAAGAGTTGGACCGTCTGGACCAGGCCAGTTTCCGCAAAGTCGTGGAAGCTAATAACGTTACGGTATTGCGTGACGGGGTAGAAACGATTATTCCTATACCGGAAGATATGATGCAGCGTTTTATGCGTGAAGGAAAAGGTTTTGCCAATCCGAACCGTATACCGATGGTTGTAAAGAGCTTGTTGTCCAAAGATTCACCGGCTGCGATCGCCGGTTTACAGGCTGGAGATAGTATTGTTGCGGTGAATGGGCAGTCTACCCCCTTGCTGGAGGAGGTCGCTGAATTATTCGATCAGAATAAAGGAAAGGATATAACTCTGAACTTTTATCGTGATAATAAGGAACAGTCGGTTGTTCTCCAGTTGGATACAGCCGGAAAGATGGGAGCTTATCTGATGAGTTCGTCCGATATATATCCGACAGTGACCCGTACATATGGTTTCTTCGAATCGTTCCCTGCCGGTGCTATGCTGGGGGTAAATACCTTAAAAGGGTATATCAATGATATGAAGTATGTCTTTACGAAAGAAGGAGCGTCGAGTCTGGGCGGTTTCGGTACGATCGGAAGTATCTTCCCGACAGTCTGGAACTGGCAGGTATTCTGGATGCAGACGGCATTTTTGTCGATCATCCTGGCCTTTATGAATATATTGCCTATTCCTGCGTTGGATGGCGGACATGTGATGTTCCTGCTCTATGAAGTGGTTGCCCGTCGCAAGCCGAGCGATAAATTCCTGGAATATGCACAGATTACCGGTATGTTCCTGTTGTTCGCTTTGCTGATCTATGCAAATGGAAATGACATATTCCGTTTCTTTTTCAAGTCCTGACGTTTTTGTAAACTGATAACACTATAATGTCACTACCTTTAGCACTACTGTGCTGATAGTAGTGACATTATAGTATCAGGATACCTGAGTCTATAGTGCGGGTATATCATTTCTATGTTATAGGGAAAAGTCTGTTATTCTATAGGGAGAGTTCCGGTAGGGATATAGGGTAGAAGCTGCTACCTTTTAAGGAAAAAAGTGTACGCTTTTCTTCTGAAATATGTAAGTCTTTTTTGAAACGGATAACTATCAGTCAGGAAATGGGTAGGCATCCGTTTTTTTGTTCTGTACTATGAAGTTTGCAAACTATATGTTTCAGCCTTCAGTCTTTCCTACAGCTTGAATAATAAAAACTCCGGCTGAAAGGTGAACTTCTCTGTCGGAAAAGAACCTTTCAGCCGGAGCTATTGATTTTTACATTCTGAAACAGCCTGAAGGCTGAAACGTGAAATAAAAACTCCCTTGAGGGATGGATATTTAAACGCTGATTATACGTTTATTTAGCCAACGTTTCGTTGATAGAATCCAGGATTTTCTTGGAGTTAGCATCTGCAGCATTGATTGCCAAAGCTTGTTCCAGATATTCTTTTGCTTTCTTCATCTGAACGTCTGCTTTATCCTTTTCTGCTTCATATTTTGCAGGATCGGTAGCGGCAGCCAGGATCTTGGCACCTTCATTGTAATACATAGCTCCTAAGCTATAAAGCGCATTACCTTTATATTTAGGATTACTTACGATCAGGACATCTTTATATAATTCTTCAGCATCGGCTACTTTGCCACCTTTCTGGGCTGCCTGTCCTTGCTTCATACAATATACATAAAGCAGTTTTTCCAGATCGGCATCACCCGGCTTTGCTTTCAAACCTGCCTCTACAGTTGCTGTAAATTCAGCAGCTTTATTCAGGTTACGCAACGCCATTGCTTTTCCTGTATAGGCATCGTCGATGTTTTTGTTCTTTTGAATTGCTAAATCATAATATTTTACTGCATCTTCATATTTCTTAGCTTGAAAAGCAGCGAATGCACAATTAAAAACACGGTCGGCATCTTCATTGTTAGTTTGCTTCAGGAACCCGTCATACTTTGTAAATGCTTCCGCATAGTTTTTAGCTTTTAAGGCTGCATCACCTTCATCACGCAGTTTATCAGCGTCTTGTGCAAATACATTTCCAATACTTAGGCAGAAAGCCAATAACAAAACAATTTTCTTCATGGTTGTTAAACGATTTAATTTTTATTATTAGATGCGCTAAGGTAGTAAGCTCTGTAAAAGTATCAAAACGATTTTACATTTTTTTTGATATTATAAAGGAATGAGACCTTAATTTAGAAACGAAGGCAAGCAGACAGATTACAGATAAAAGAAGGCATGAATATAAAGGATTGTAAATGTCGGTTATGTTCCGGACAAAGACCAGGGGCATAACCGACATTTGTTTTGGGGTTATAATACGGTAGGATAGCAGGGGAGTCCGAAGGCTTCGGCTACTGCCGGATAGACGATTTTCCCTTCTATGATATTCAGTCCGGGATAAAGGCTTTTGTCTTCTTTGCATGCCTCTTTCCATCCTTTATCCGCCAGTTCCAGTATATAAGGCAATGTCGCATTCGTCAATGCCAGTGTAGAGGTCTGGGGGACGGCGCCCGGGATATTGGCTACGCAATAGTGGACGATCGTATCGACCGTATAGACCGGATCGGCATGTGTTGTGGGATGTGAAGTCTCGAAACAACCTCCCTGGTCGATGGCAACGTCTACCAGGACGCTTCCCGCCTTCATTAATTGCAACATCTCTTTTGTTATCAGGTGGGGAGCTTTGGCTCCGGGGATCAGAACGGCACCGATCACCAGGTCCGTGTATGGAAGTTCTGTTTCGATATTGTGGGTGGAGGAATAAAGTGTTTTTACATTAGCGGGCATGATTTGCTCGAGGTAACGTAAGCGGGGTAGTGAAATGTCGGCTATTGTCACGTCGGCACCGAGTCCGGCGGCCATCAATGCGGCGCTATGTCCGACTATACCACCTCCTAAAACCAATACGCGAGCCGGTTTTACTCCCGGTACGCCTCCTAAAAGGATGCCTTTTCCACCCTGCGGTTTTTCCAGGAAGCGGGCACCTTCCTGTATAGACATACGTCCGGCAACTTCACTCATAGGGATCAGAAGAGGCAGTGTACCGTCCGGATTTTCAACGGTCTCATACGCCAGGCAGATGGAACCGCTGTCCATCATGGCAAGTGTCAGTTTTTCGTCTGAAGCAAAATGGAAATAAGTAAAGACGAGTTGTCCTTTGCGTACCAATGAGTATTCGGAGGCAATCGGCTCTTTTACTTTAACGATCATTTCAGCAGTCTGGTAAACGTCGCTTATCGACGGGAGAATCTGTGCTCCGGCTTCTACATAGGCTGAATCAGGAAAACCGCTGTTTTCACCGGCTGTATGTTGTATATAGACGGTGTGTCCTCTCTTCACCAATTCTTTAGCTCCGGCAGGCGTAAGCGCTACACGGTTCTCATTGTTTTTGATTTCTTTGGGAATTCCGATGATCATAATGTTAATGTTTAAATGTTGTTATGCTGCAATATACATAAAAATATGACATTATGCTGTAAAAGAATGATTTTTATTACTTTTTGACAATGATGGTTGATGGCTGGACTTCGCGATTGAATATAGAAATAATTGAACCTATCTGAGCATAAGTCTCAGTCATCAATAAGACAAACTTAGTTACAGGTTCATTTGCCGTCTGCTTCAGCTGACGGATAGGTAAATGATCTATCTCATTGGACTTTAGTCCCATTTTAACAGTCTTGCTATTTAAGAGAAATGCGGCTAAAGCCAAAAAAGGGATACAATCTGTAGACCGTTGGTTAAAACCAACGGCAAATGAACCTGTAATAGTCATGTCACTTTGATTATAGGATAGTTCAAATCTGATAAATATTGAACCTTTTGCTATCTCCATTATCAGGACATATTGACTCGTTATTGATAAACACTAATGTTCCTCTTTAAAATAATAAGTTAAGAATATAGCAAATCTGTTCTATGGTCCGTCGGATATTACGATAGGCATAGTCTGGTTGCATCGCTTTTTCCAGGGAGATGGGGGCAGGGTGTATAGGGAATATAGCGGACAGACCTGCTTCCCGTAATTCTTTGTCTGCCGTAATATCTAATTGTCCGGTGATGGCAATGACAGGAATCTGCTGTGAGGCTGCTGCACGGGCAATGCCGACAGGTACTTTGCCGAACAATGTCTGCCGGTCCATCTTTCCTTCTCCGGTGATCACCAGACCGGCCCCGCGAATGATCTCGTCAAAATGCAGATAATCCATAATCAGTTCGATACCCGGAGATATATTAGCTTGCAGAAAAGCGACACAACCTCCTCCCATACCGCCGCCGGCTCCTGCTCCGGGCAGATGGCCGATCTCTTTTCCGGTCGTTTCAAAAATAAGTTCAGCCAGGTGTTTCATCCCTTTGTCGAGTGCTTTGATTTGTTCTTCATTCCCGCCTTTTTGCGGACCGAATATACAGGCTGCTCCTTGCGGACCATAAAAGGGATTGGTAACATCGGTTGCTATATGAAAAGTGCAATCCTGTAATTCCGATAATTGGTTTTGTGTGTCGATATGCCGGATGGAGGAAAGACTTTTCCCTCCTTTTTCTACCTCATTGCCCTCTTCATCAGTAAAGCGGACACCCAAAGCCTGCATCATCCCCGTTCCGGCATCGTTCGTCGCACTCCCGCCCACACCGATAATAAAATTGCGGCAGCCGCGTTCGATGGCGTCGGCTATCATTTCACCCGTGCCGTAGGTGGTCGTATCCATAACATTCCCCGGTCTCAAAGGAATCAGATCCAGACCGCTGGCAGCCGACATTTCAATGATTGCCGTCTGTCCGTCTCCCGTCATACCGTAGCTGGCCTGAATCGGTTGCATCAAGGGGTTATGCACCGGTATAGTTATGATTTTCCCTTGGGTTGCATCTACCAGCGCATCGACAGTCCCTTCGCCACCGTCGGCTATAGGTACTTTGATCATTTCACATCCGGGCAAAGTATTCTGTATCCCTTCTTCTACGGCGTTGGCGATGGAGGAGGAGGAAAGGCATCCTTTAAAAGAATCGACAGCGATAACTATTTTCATTTTTTATCTGTTTGGATGGGGTAAAGATACAAAAAAGGGCAGCTTAACCAGTAAGCTACCCTTTCTATCTGTTATCTTGTCAGGTTTTATAAACCTTGTCCGTGACAGTTTTTGTATTTCTTGCCGCTTCCGCAAGGGCAGAGATCGTTACGTCCTACTCGCTTTTCGGCACGAACCGGTTCCTGGCGAGGTTGCTGCGGAGCACGTTCTTCCGGATCATTGTTTCCGCTGATGTCGGTTTTTTCCGTACGGTAACGGCTCATGTCCTGGCGTTGTTCCGGACCAGCCTGTCTTACTTCGATACGGCGACGCTCTGCTGCGGCAGCCTGCTGCTGAGCTTGCTGTGCAGCCGCCTGGCGTTCAGCCATTGCCTGTCTTTCTTCTTCTGTCGGCTCTTCACGCACCGGGATCTGTCCGCGCATCAATACGGCGGCTGTCTTACGGTTCATGGTGTCGACCATCGATTTGAACAGGTTGTAAGATTCCAGCTTGTAGATCAACAACGGATCTTTGTTTTCGTAGCTTGCATTCTGTACCGAGTGGCGCAGTTCGTCCATTTCGCGCAAATGTTCTTTCCATGCTTCGTCGATGGTATGCAGTACGATCGATTTCTGGAATGCTTTCGTGATCGCTTTGCTTTCAGTTTCGTATGCTTCTTTCAGATTACATGAAACATTGTACATACGTTTACCGTCGGTGATAGGGATCATGATATTTTCGTACATAGCGCCCTGGTGTTCGTAAACCTGTTTGATAACCGGGTGGGCTACCTGTGTCATACGTTCCATACGGCGTTTGAATGTCTGCAAAGCCTGTTCGAACAACTTGTCACCCAACTGTCCGCCTTTCATGTTCTTGAATTCTTCCTCTGTGAACGGACTTTCCATAGCGAAAGTCTTGAACAGTTCCAACTTGAATCCTTCGTAGTCGATTCCGTCCGAATGTTGGTCGGCAATGGCAATAGAAGTATCGTAGATCGTATTCAGTACGTCCAGACCGATACGTTCTCCCATCAAGGCGTGACGGCGGCGGGTATAGATCACGTTACGTTGTGAGTTCATCACATCGTCATATTCCAGCAAACGTTTACGGATACCGAAGTTGTTTTCTTCTACCTTCTTCTGTGCACGTTCTACCGATTTGCTCAGCATATTGTGTTCCAGTACTTCACCTTCCTTGAAGCCCAGTTTGTCCATCAGTCCGGCAATCTTGTCGGAAGCGAACAGACGCATCAGGTTATCTTCCAGTGATACGTAGAATACAGAAGAACCCGGGTCACCCTGACGTCCTGCACGACCACGCAACTGGCGGTCTACACGGCGGCTTTCGTGACGTTCCGTACCGATGATGGCCAAACCGCCTGCGGCTTTTACTTCCGGCGACAGCTTGATGTCGGTACCACGACCGGCCATGTTGGTTGCGATAGTCACCGTTCCGCTCTGACCCGCCAAAGCAACGATCTCAGCTTCTTTCTGGTGTAACTTCGCATTCAATACATTATGTTTGATCTTACGCAGGGTAAGCATACGGCTCAATAACTCGGAGATTTCGACTGAAGTCGTACCGACCAGTACCGGACGTCCCGCTTCTACCAATGCACTGATCTCTTCGATCACGGCAGCATATTTTTCGCGTTTGGTCTTGTAGATACGGTCGTTCATATCGTTACGGGCGATCGGACGGTTTGTCGGGATCACCACTACATCCAGTTTATAGATGTCCCAGAACTCGCCTGCTTCCGTTTCGGCTGTACCGGTCATACCCGACAGCTTGTGATACATACGGAAATAGTTCTGCAGAGTAATGGTAGCGAATGTCTGTGTAGCAGCTTCAACCTTTACACCTTCCTTGGCTTCGATAGCCTGGTGCAGACCGTCAGAGTAACGGCGGCCGTCCATGATACGTCCGGTCTGTTCGTCTACGATCATCACCTTGTTATCCATCACCACATATTCATCGTCTTTCTCAAACAATGTGTAGGCTTTCAACAACTGGTTGATAGTATGTACGCGTTCGCTTTTTACAGAGTAGTTGGCAAGGATCTCATCTTTCTTAGCCTGTTTTTCTTCTTCCGAGCCTTTGAAGTTTTCCAACTGTGACAGTTCGGAAGTGATATCCGGTAAAACGAAGAAAGTTGGATCATCGGAACGGCCTGTCAGCAGGTCGATACCTTTATCCGACAGTTCGATGCTGTTATTTTTCTCATCGATCACGAAGTACAGTTCATCGGTAGCTTCGTGCATATGACGCATGTTTTCCGACATGAAATATTCTTCAGTCTTCAACATCTGGGCTTTCACACCCTGTTCACTCAGGAATTTGATCAACGCTTTGTTACGCGGGTATCCTTTGAATGAACGGTATAATTGGATAGAACCTTCTTCTACTTCTTTCGGATCGCTGCTGGCCATCTTTTTCTTGGCCTCGATCAGCATTTTGGAACACAACTCTTTCTGTGCGTTTACCACGACTTCCACGTTCGGACGGAACTGTTCGAACAGTTGTTCTTCACCACGGGGGATCGGACCGGAGATGATCAACGGTGTACGGGCATCATCGATCAATACGGAGTCGACCTCATCGACGATGGCATAATTATGTTTGCGTTGTACCAGGTCGCTCGGGCTGATCGCCATATTGTCACGCAGGTAGTCGAAACCGAATTCGTTGTTTGTACCGAATGTGATGTCGGCGTTATAAGCAGCGCGGCGGGCATCCGAGTTCGGCTGGTGTTTATCGATACAGTCTACGGAAAGTCCGTGGAACATATAAAGCGGTCCCATCCATTCCGAGTCACGTTTTGACAGGTAATCGTTCACGGTTACAACGTGTACACCGTTACGTGTCAGGGCGTTCAGGAATACCGGCAGGGTTGCTACCAATGTTTTACCTTCACCAGTTGCCATTTCAGCGATCTTACCTTTATGCAGAACGACACCACCGAACAGCTGAACATCGTAATGTACCATATCCCATACGATCTCATTACCACCGGCTTTCCAGTGATTCAGGAAGATTGCCTTGTCACCTTCGATACGAACGAAATCGTGTTTGGTTGCCAGATCGCGGTCGAAATCGCTTGCAGTAACTACTACTTCTTCATTTTCAGTGAAGCGGCGGGCTGTTTCTTTCATGATAGAGAAAACTTCCGGAAGAGATTCTTCCAGAACGATCTCCATCTTGTCGGTGATTGCCTTTTCGATTTTATCTACTTCAGCCCAGATAGCTTCACGTTCTTCCAGTTCTTTATCATCGATGCCTTTGCGAAGCTCTTCTACCTGAGCCCGTTCAGCAGCTACATAATCCTGAATACGTTGTTTGATTTCATCTGTTTTTGCTCTCAGTTCATCGTTCGAGAGCTTTTGGATTGACGGATATACGGCCTTGATCTTATCCACGTACGGAGTGATCTCTTTCAGGTCTCGCTGCGACTTATTGCCGAACAGCTTCGTCATAAATTCATTAAATCCCATGATATATATTAATTTATTTATTTCGTAAAGTGTTTATTTGTTGACGATCGGATTAAATTGATCACCGGAATGATATATTTCTATCAAATTCCATGCCAAAATTAATACCTGTCAAATTTTGTTTATCGAGTAGTGGGAGGTTAACAACAATATTGAATGACCGGTCAGGTCTTATCTTTTGATCGTCAACTCCCAAAGGGGTAAGCTTTGAGAAGCGTTAGGTGGCCGTATCCTCAGCACATGGGTTACCGTGGGGGCTACCTCTGTGGCTTTTACTTCGCGGTAGATGTGTTCCGGCTTGATGCCGTTACCGATAAATACAAGCGGAGTAATGACTGCGTTGTTACGAATTATTTTAACTTTTTCTTTCGGATTGTCGTTGTTGATGATCCAGCTCGGTTGTAATTCGATGATCAGGTCACCACGTTTCAGGTGATGAGTACCCTGACGGAATTTAACCGTTCCTTCGTTCCATTCACCGGTTCGAAGGGCATGCTCGGTTGTTACATGCTGAACTCCGCTGAATTCCATCAGGAACTCGGCGCACTTATCCTGAATCTCTGTCAGGCTGAGTTTGGCATCTTCAATAGCCTTACGGTTCAGATAGATCTGGTTATTATAGAAACCTTTTACCCAATTGCTCTGTTGGCCGTAGATAGCCATCAGATACATGTTGAGCAGCGCTACGCAACGTTTCGGATGAAATTCGCCGCCGTTTATCTGTAGCCCGTCCGCATATTCCTCTTCACTGGTGTAATAACCGGAACCGGTAAATACGACCAATGTATTGGCTAGACCGACTTTCTTGTCGATAGCATCCAGCAACTGTTCCAGGTCTTTATCCAGTTGATAGTAGGTATCCTGGATTTCACGGGTATAATCCTTGCTTAGTATCCCTTTGTAATTACCTGCATAGTACGTAACAGCCAGCATATCCGGGCAGCTTCGTGTGCCGAAAGCCCCATATTCCAGGAACTGTAATGCCAGGCGGTTGATCTCCTTATTAATGAAAGGTGTTGTTTTCAACTTTGGAAAACAATCGTTCGTCTTCTCATTAAAGGTATATTTGAATGGGATTTCATCCAGCACATACGGAAAAGCATTATACTTGTCCAGTGGGAGGGAAGGTGTCCATACCATCTGGTCCAGGCGGGCAGACAAAGATTCTACCCCATTGTTATAACGATCTACGTACCAGGGGATTCCTTTGTAATAGGTAGTCGTAGCCCATTTCCCGTTTATGTCATCCATCCAGAATGCCCCGTTGGCAGCATGTCCTGCGGAAAGGATGGCGCTTTCAGGATCGGGAGCGATCGCAAAAACGTCGCTTCTTCCTTTGGATGCGATTTTCAGCTCATCTCCGATCGTAGAGCTGAACATCTTTTTGGGAGAATAGTTCTCACGTGTATAATTCCCCAGATAGTCTTTATCGTAAAGGACCGAAGTTTCTTTATCGTTGTCGAAATCGTAGATTTTATTTCCGGTAACTCCGTGAAAACAAGGGTTACTTCCGGTAAATAAGGTGGCGAAAGCGCTTGCCTGGTCGACATCCGTGAATTCAAATTTGATATTGTTATATACCAAACCCTCATTCATCAACCGTTTGAAACCGCGTTCACCGAATGTATTGTAGAAATATTCGATATAATCGCCTCTTAATTGGTCTACGGTAATACAAACCACAAGTTTGGGGGTACGTTGTTGTGCCTCCAGGTTGGTAACTACCAGGATTGCGATAAGCGACGTTATTATTTTTCTCATTCGATTCTCCATCTGTTCAAATATGTGCCCGCCATCTGTATATACCGTATCCGGAACGTAGCCAAAGCGTGGCTACAAGCGGGATAAATGCTATATTTAAGTGTTGTGGGATGAAGTACCAACCCGCCAACAGCAGCGTAAGCGCCGCAAAGTTAATAAAATGATAATAATATGCAGCCTTTCTGAACTTTTTTACTGCAAACAAAATAACAGCTACCAGGTCGAAAGGTTGTAACCACACGATCGACCAGTTTGGCCAGATGCATGGATGCGTCGATATGAAACAGAGGAAAAATAATACTGTACCGGCCACTCCTGCAAGGAAAAAGAGGATGCAGTCCATCAGGCGGAAATAGGTTTTTCTCTTCCATTCGGCAAATGTGATCGACAGTACCAGCAGGAAAATAATCATGCTGCATAACATAGGGGTGAACCACTCTTTCGTCGTGTTAGTATCGTTGATCAGCTCTTCTGAAAGTCTGTTTGTCTGTTTTATCAGCTTCCGTTCGCTTCCGTCCGGATTGACAATGGTTGCTTTTTCGAATTCATCTTTCAGGTAAACCGGCAGGAACATCATTTCATGTGGGGTGGCGATCCGGTCGGTCGGACTTCCCAATGCCAGATCGCATCCGAATGTCAGCCATGAGTTATTTCGCGTACAATAATTAATAAGATCGCGGAATGTCTGCGGTTCGGGCGGATCGTTATATTTAACTTTCCCGTTTACCAGTTTTTCAACGATAGCGACCGGTCGGGTGGCACAATTGTCGAAAAAGAAATTATACCGGTAAACGGCGTTCTCCGGCTGTGCATTGACGATCAGTGCATTCCATATCTTATTGATTTCTTCAGGGGTGAGGTTCAGTACCTGCTCGGTCACTTCGCTTCCCCGCATCTGATATTCTATTATATAATGTGAGAAATTGTACGCAGCCAGTTTATAATCCGTTTCCCCTTTCGTAAAACGATAAATGAAGTTCGGTTTTGAAAAGTCGAAAATACCATAGTTGAATACAGTATCGAGCTTATATAAAGAATCTTTCACCCGTATGGCCGTATGTCCGTACAAGGTGTACACTTCATCATCGGATGGAGCTGCCGTCAATATGCTGATCTGCGCTTCGTCGCTTAATCTGTTTTGCGCCTTTGCCGGGATCAGGCAAAGGAGCAGAAAAAGCAGAAGCAAGTTCTTTTTCATACGATAAATTTTTATCGCACAAAGGTAAAGCTATTTTTTAAATAGAGAAACGATCCATAATAAAACGATGGCACCGATAGTCGACATGACCAGGCTTCCGATGACTCCGTTCACGCTCAATCCCAGCAGCCCGAATATCCATCCGCCCAATACACCGCCGATGATACCTACTATCAGGTTTACAATCAACCCGAATCCACTTCCCTTCAATATCTTCCCAGCCAGAAAACCGGCAAGGATACCAATAATAATCGAACCTATAATTCCCATAATAACCTAATTTAGTGTTGTTATTAATAAACAAGGGATCGGGGGCTTATGTTTAAACAAATGAATCGGTTGAGAGTAAATCTGTTCTTCTTTTTGTCAAAATGATATTTCATCTGTTTCATTACTTGAATATATGAATCCGGGGGCGAGTGAAGGCTTTTTTAGACGATTCTCCAGCGGTTTTATTATGTCTTTTTGTTGATAAAAAAGGATCTGGTCGATGAATATAGCGGTGATGTGTATATTGTTGTGACTTTATGTTCTGGTATATCGGTTTCCGGATGATTTGTGAAAGATGATTTTGTGCCATGTCTAAGAGTGGTCTGTGGTAAAAATATGCCTGAAAGCATAAAATCCGGAACAAAAAAACATACCAACTTCTCGATATTAAAGGTTCTTTAACACGTTTTTCTATTAAAACGAACCCCCTTCTCATTTAAAATGAAAAAAAACTCGTTTAAAACGAGATGGGTTTTTTGTTTAATCCAAATTTAGTTAGGTAAAAAAGCGGGAATAAGAGAGATGAATGTTAATTAATGTGTATATCTATTCGCTAAAACAGTTATTCCGGATAATGTGTATGTAAGTATATTTGTATACAGTGAATCTGTTTGATATTAAAATATGGTTACAAATATCTTTTTGCTAATTTGTATGAAAGAATATATCAGAATCTGATTTTTGGTAAACTCTTCTATTGGACCGGGGCCTATGGATCTGACTATAGGTGGCGGGTTTGATTCATTTGCTGCATATGATGCAAATTCATTGATAGTCATTGTTATAAAGAAAATTAAGAAAAACACTCTGTTTATTTCAAACCATTAAATTAAAATAGGTACGAAATGTGAGATGATTAAATATTATTCACTCTTTTGCTTACGATTTATTCGTAATATTATGTAGCTTTCGGAGATTAAAAAGAAAACGTTAGTACTTATATGAAGAATCAAAATTTAATTTTAGTTTTTATCCTGTTTGTAGTAGCAGGATGTGGAAAAAATAAACAACAGGCAGATGATCTCATTACTGTTGATGTCACAACAAACTATCCTAAAAAAGAACTGGTTCTTCAGGATTTTATGGATGTGGAATATATTGCGTTGGAAACCACTGACGAGTTTCTCACGCAAGGTTTGGTACGGGATGTTGGAAAAGAATATTTATTGGTGACAAATAGAAATAATGATGGGGATATTTTTCTTTTTGACCGAAAAACCGGTAAAGGGATAAGGAAGATAAATCGGCAAGGGCAAGGGGCGGAAGAATATACAAGGATGAATGAGGTTATACTAGATGAAGGCAATGGTGAAATATTCGTAAAGTCGCAGGGTAATAAAATCTTAGTGTACGATCCTTACGGAGGATTCAAGCGGTGTTTGAATCTTGATCGGGAGATTTCATCTATTTTTGATTATGACAAATATAATTTGATTTGCTATGATATGTCGGATTATCATAGTAAAGGAGAGGATAGAAGCAAATCATACCATATTATTATATCCAAACTGGATGGAAGTGTGACGCGGGAAATTTTTATTCCTTTTAAAACGATTAACACACCGATTGTGGCAGATGGCGATAGATTTGTAGCAAGCTATTCTTACCCAATACGCCTGAGCCACGACGCTTGGACACTTGTGGAGACATCAGCTGATACATTATATCACTATGCACCGGATGGAACATTAGCTCCCTTTATTGCAAGAACCCCTTCTGCACAGACCATGCAGCCAGAAGTTTTTCTTTATATGGGTATTTCTACCGACCGTTATCATTTTATGCAAACCCTTAAAAATGTATTTAACTTTGAAAAGGGGAACGGATTCTATACGGATGAACTGGTGTACGACAAAGAAGAAAAAGCCATATTCCAAGTTGCCGTATACAATGGTGACTATGCAGAAAAAAGAACTGTAGCTATGACAGCGAAATCAATTAACCGTGAAATCGAAAATGCCACCAGTTTAAATGCATCCCGACTTGTTGAGATTTACAAGAAAGGCCAACTGAAAGATGGCAAATTGAAAGAAATAGCTTCGAAGTTGGATGAAGAAGACAATCCGGTGATTATGTTGGTAAAGCAAAAGAAATAGGAGCATCTGAAAGTTTTTTTGCTGATTATTTTACAGGTTGTACCTTAGTTATGCCTGTTATTTCACCAATTTTGCTTTTCTTTGCGGAAAATTTCAGTCACGTGAATTTAATTATAGAACAAGGAAACACCTCTTCAAAAGTTGCGGTATACAACGGACGGCATATGGAAGCCTCTTTTGTATACAAGAAATTCGATGTTGATGAATTGGAGTCTCTCTTTGGGAAATACGATTTTAAACATGGAATATTGTCGACTGTGATAGGCAGGAACGAAGAGCTGAATGATTACCTTCGAGGGAAACTTCAGCGTTTCATCTTTTTGGATGAGACTATCCGATTGCCTATTTCGGTTCAATATGAAACGCCTGAAACTTTGGGAAAAGACCGGCTGGCTGCGGCAGTCGGGGCTAATTACCTGGAACCGGGAAAAGACCTGCTGGTCATCGACGCTGGCACAGCAATCACTTACGAACTGATCGAAGCTTCAGGCACTTATCTGGGGGGGAATATCTCTCCGGGTATGACTACGCGTTTCAAAGCTTTGAATTCTTATACAAAAAAACTACCTTTGGTGACGGAACAGGAGGAGATCCCTTTATTGGGAACAAATACTGAGAGTGCTATTCAAGCAGGAGTAGTAAATGGAATAGTCTACGAGATGGATGGATACATCGAGATGTTACGGATAAAATATCCTAATCTTTTGGTTTTTTTAACAGGCGGTCATTCGTTTTATTTTGAAAGACGGCTAAAAAACTCCATCTTTGCAGACATTAATTTAGTGTTGACAGGATTAAATAGAATCTTAGAGTATAATGTTGAAGATTAATAAGCTACTAATAGCAAGCATTCTTATATTGACACAGTTGTCGCTCGCGGCACAAAATAACACTAACTCGCCATATACCCGCTTCGGTTACGGTGAATTGGCTGATCGCTCGTTTGGAGCAGGACGGGCAATGGGTGGTGTAGGTTTCGGATTGAGATCATCGAAACAGATAAACCCGATGAACCCTGCTTCTTACAGTTGTATGGACTCATTGACATTTCTTTTTGATTTCGGAGCATCCGGACAATTGTCCTGGTTTGACGATGGAATCAATAAGCAACACAATATTAATGGAAACGTTGAATATATCGCATTGCAGTTTCCTCTGCATGAACGTATTGCCATGAGTGTCGGTATTTTACCCTATTCTTATGTCGGATATAGTTTTGGTGCTGTAAGAACGAATAGCGACGGTTCCAATTATGTGGAATCATTTAATGGTTCCGGCGGATTAAACGATTTGTATGCTGGTTTGTCTATAGATATATGGAAGAAGCGTCTTTCAGTCGGAGCAAATGTCGGATACCTCTTTGGTAATATCAAGCATGAACAGGCAAATGCATTTGTAAACAGTTCAGGATATAATACTGTCCGGAATCAGAATCTGGAAGTGCGGGATATAAAACTGGATTTTGGTATTCAGTATACTCACCCTATCAGTAAAAGGGAAGAGATTACATTGGGTTTAGTTTTTTCTCCGAAAAATCACCTGAACTCGACGTATATCAATACAACGTATAATGTGAATAGTTCCGGTTCAGCCGAAGTTGTAGCTTCCGATACGACGAAGAGTCTGGCTTTCGATATACCGAATTCGATTGGTTTTGGTGCATCGTATGTGAAAAAGGATAAACTGACATTAGCTGCGGACGTACTGTACGAAACATGGGATAAGGCTTCTTATTCAGGTTCAAAAGAGAGCTTTAAAGACCGTGTCCGGGTAGCTGCCGGTGGTGAGATCATTCCAAACTATCAGAATCGTAATTTTTTCAGCCGTGTAAGATACCGTGCCGGTGCTCATTACAGCAATTCTTATTTGATGATAAATAATACAGAAGATGCTGCCTATAAGGGTAACGGATATAATGAATATGGTGTGAGTGTTGGTTTTGGATTGCCGTTGATTGATAACCGTTCGTTATTAAATATATCTTTTGAATACAATAAGATTAAACCTGGTGGGAAAAACATGATCGATGAACAGTATTTCCGTTTTACTATTAATTATACATTTAATGAAATGTGGTTCTGGAAGAAGAAAATTTAAATTGCTAACTTAAATTAAACAGATATGAAAATAAAGGTATTATTAATTGCCGCTGCATGTTCCATGGGAGCATTTGGCGCGTATGCACAGAAAGGAGTAGATAATGGCACGCAGTTCGGATCTGGTGAAGACAGTATTCGTTGTGTAACCAATATCAGCTTGTTCGTTCCTTATGCTAAGGCCGGAAATTACAAGGATGCATATGATTTTTGGAAAATTGTTTATGATGAATGCCCTGCGGCAACAAAGGATATTTATCTGCATGGTGTAAAAATCATGGCATGGAAGATTGCCAATGAGAAAGATCCGGCTAAGAAAGCTGCTTTGATCGATGATTTGATGGCTGTATATGACAAACGTGTGAAATACTTCGGTGATGACAAACGTTACGGTAAAGACTGGATCGTTTCCCGTAAAGCACAGGATTATATCCAGCAGATGGGCGAAAAGGCCGATTATAATAAACTGTATAATTGGTTGGGTGAGATCATCAACGAATATGGCGACAATACGGAAGCATTAGGTGTTTCTTTGTATATGTTTGCTTCTTATCAGAAGATGGCTAATGATCCTAATCATAAAGGACAGTATGTAGAAGATTATCTGAAGGCTTCAAAAATCCTGGATACTCAGTTACAGGCTGCACAGGCTGCTAACAATGAAAAAGAAGTAAACAACCTGACTACCTTTAAAACAAGTGTGAACGGTGCGTTTGCAAATAGTGGTGCTGCCGATTGCGAAACATTGCAGAACCTGTATGCTCCTAAAGTAGAAGAAAGCAAAGGCGATTTAGCTGCTTTGAAAGAGATTGTAACTCTGCTGAGACGTGTACGTTGTCAGGAAATCGATGCATTCTTTGCTGCTGCTGCTTACGCTTATGAGCTGGAACCGAGTGCTGATGCTGCCATTGGTATTGCAAAACGTGCTGTAAAGAATAAGGAATATGACACTGCTATCAAATATTTTGAAGAAGCAGCCAATATGGAAACTGATCCTTCTTCAAAAGCTGAAGATTATTATATGATCGCATTGCTTAACTTCGATCAGAAAAGTTATTCAAAAGCCAGAGAATATGCAAAGAAGGCTATATCTATAAATCAGAGTTATGGTGCTCCTTATATTCTGATCGGACAGATGTATGCTGCAACTGTTAAGAGTGTATTCCCGAATGATGGTGTTTTAGCGAGAGCCGCTTATAATGTAGCAATCGACCAGTGGGAAAAAGCGAAACAGGTTGATGAAAGCTCTATAGACGAAGCTAATAAGTTGATCGGAACTTATCGTGCTCATTTACCTTCTACAGAGGAAATCTTTATGCATCCGGATCTGGAAAAAGGTAAAGCATTTACTGTAGGTGGTTGGATCGGCGAGACAACAAGAATCAGATAATTATGACGGAAACGCGTTTTCTTGGTAAAACGAACAAATATGGCATAACAACTATCTTCGTGGTAGTTGTTATGCTTCTTTTATTTATGGCTTCTTGTGGCAAGGAGAATAAAGAGGTGGTCGAGGTTGAATTCGACCCGGAAAATACCTATACTATGAGAACGACCGACGTTGTCAGTTTAGTTTCGGACTCCGGTATCACGCGTTACCGGATGAATGCGAAAGAATGGCTGGTATTTGGTAAGGCCAAAGAACCTTATCATTATTTACCCCAGGGGGTTTATGTAGAAAAATTTGACTCTCTGTTTAATGTGGAGGCGAGTGTAAAAGCGGATACAGCTTATTATTGGGATAAAAAGACGTTGTATAAACTGATAGGACATGTGAGTGTCCTGAGCCTGGAAGGTAAAAGATTGGATACTTCCATTTTGTTTATCGACCAGAAGGAAGATAAGATCCATACAGATGAGTATTTTGAATTGCAGGAAGGAGATAAGATCATCACAGGTATTGGTTTTGAGTCTAATCAAAATATGACGAAGTACACGATCTTTGATTCTCAGGGTACTTTCCCGGTAAGCGAAACACCTCGCGATACATTGAATGTAAATACAACAACAGTTGACTCAACAGCTGTGGAGGTGGCAAAGGTAGATTCAATAAAATAAAGTTGATGTGAATGCTTTAACGTACATATTGATTTCGTTGACTTTTTCAGCTTTTTTTTCAGGCATGGAGATCGCGTTTATTTCTTCCAATAAATTGCGGCATGAACTGGATAAAAAGAATAAAAATATTGCCGGTAAAATACTGGATATATTTTATCGGAATCCCAACCAGTTTATATCAACGATGCTGGTGGGTAATAATATTGCATTGGTCGTTTATGGCTTGCAAATGGCAATTATACTGGAACCGTTTATTGCCCGGTTCGTTACTAATGAGGCTTTGATCGTCCTGATCCAGTCGATTATCTCTACATTGTTGATCCTGTTTACAGGAGAGTTTATTCCAAAAACGATTTTCAAGCTGAATCCGAATTTCTCCCTGAATTTGTTTTCGGTTCCTTTACTGATTATATACATTATATTATATCCGATTTCAAAGTTTTCGGCTCTGATTTCTTATTTGATACTGAAGTTGGTGGGAGTGAAGAATATCACTCAGTCCAGCAGGCGCACTCTGGGTAAAGTCGATTTGGACTTTTTTATTCAACAGAGTATTGAAGATGCACCCTTGAATTCGGATATGGATACCGAAGTGAAAATATTCCAGAATGCACTCGATTTCTCTAATGTTCGTTTACGTGACTGTATTGTCCCGCGGACAGAGATCGTTGCATGTGATACGACAGCCAGCATCGATGAACTACGTTCTAAATTTATCGAGACAGGATTGTCTAAGATTTTGATATATAATGAAAATATCGACGATATTATAGGATATATCCATTCGTCGGAACTCTTTAAGAACCCGGAAGACTGGACACAAAATATAAAGGTTGTGTCAATCGTTCCCGAAACAATGGCGGCCAATAAGCTTATGAAAGTCCTGATGCAGGAGAAAAAGAGTATGGCTGTTGTAGTGGATGAATTTGGTGGGACAGCCGGGATTGTGACGCTGGAAGATCTGGTTGAAGAAATTTTCGGTGAGATAGAGGATGAGCATGATATGAAATCATATGTCGCCCGTAAGGTTTCGGATGATGAATACCTGATATCGGGGCGTATGGAGATCGATACCTTAAATGAAAAGTTTAATCTGGAATTACCGGAATCAGACGATTATGTAACGATCGCCGGTTACATACTGCATTTCTATCAAAAATTTCCTAAATTGAATGAATCAATCGTAATTGATAAATATACTTTCAAAATAATAAAAGTAACGGCGACGAAAATAGAACTTGTACGAATGAAAGTAGGCAATTGATGAAAAAAAGTGGAATAAAAGATGTAACAAATCCTTTTTTTCGTATCTTCGTGCCCTTAAACTGTAAAATATAAACTTTAAAAATAAATAACGATAAATGGCTACGCTGGAAAAAATCAGAAGCAAAGCAGGACTGCTTGTACTCGTTGTGGGTTTGGCATTGTTCGCTTTTATCATTGGAGACTTTTTGAACTCCGGTTCTACTTATTTCAGACAAACTCAGGAGAGAGTTGCTAAGGTTGACGGGGAAGTAATTAAAATTCAAGATTATCAGGGACGTATTGATGAAATGACTGAGATGTATAAAATGCAGTCAGGTCAGAGCAGTCTTCCTGAAGAATACATGAATCAGATCCGTCAGTCGGTATTCGACGCTATGGTACAGGAAGTCGTACTTGACGAAGCAGCAGATAAATTAGGTATGGGGGTAAGCCCGGAAGAGTTGTTCGACATGGTTCAGGGTGAAAACATTTCACCGATGATCCAGCAGATGCAGATGTTTGTAAATCCGCAAACCGGTGCATTTGACAAGACTGCTTTATTGAACTTCCTGAAAACTATCGATGATGACAATATTGCCAGTTATCCGGCAGATCAGCAGGCTCAATTGCTCCAGGCTCGTAATTTCTGGTTGTTCTGGGAAAAGAACATCAAACGCCAGCGTCTGGAACAAAAATATACTACGTTGCTGAGCAAAGCTGTTTCTGCAAATGTTTTGGATGCTAAAGAAGCATTCGACAATGCAGCAGAAAACTCTGATATCGTTTATGCAATGCAGTCATACGCAAGTATTCCTGATTCAACGATTGAAGTGAGCAAGAGCGAAATTGAAAAGCTGTATAATCAGCGTAAAGAACTTTACAAACAAAAAGAAGGTAAGGTGATCAAATATATCGCTGTTGATATCCGTCCAAGCCAGGAGGATTATGACAAAGCCAGTGCAGATATCGAATCTCTGAAAGAAGAATTCAAGACTTCTGAAAAGGTTGCTGATATTGTAAATGAAAACTCTGAAGTTCCTTATATGGATGCTTTCTTTACAGAAAATGCTTTCGATCCTGAAATGAAACAATTTGCAACGACTTCTGAAGTTGGTGCTGTATATGGCCCGGTATTTGACAATGACAAATACAGAATGTTCAAGTTGGTTGATAAAAAGATGGCTCCTGACTCTGTAAAGGTAAGTCATATCATGTTGGCTAACTCAGGTGACGAAGCACGTACGACTGTCCTGGCTGACAGTCTGATGAACGTGTTGAAGAATGGCGGAAACTTTGAAGAACTGGCAAAACAGTTCTCTGCTGATCAGGCTGCTGAAAACGGCGGCGAACTGGGATGGTTTACTGAAATTACTGCGCTGAGAGGTGTAAACGAAGATTTCAAAAACGCTGTCTTCTCAGCTCCGGTTAATGAAGTTGTAAAAGTGAAGTCATTATATGGAACTCACCTGGTGAAGGTTACGGAAAAAACAGCCAATGTGAACAAATATAAAGTGGCTGACATCGACATGACTGTATCTCCGAGTTCAAAAACATATAGCAATATCTATAATGAATTGAACCAGTTCATTTCTAAGAATACCGATTTGGCTAAATTGGATGAAGCTGCTAAAGAAGCTGGCTACAACCTGATCTCTGGCGTAACAGTTACAGGAGATAACCAGACTTTGGGTAGTATCAAGAATTCTCGTCCGGTTATCCGTTGGGCATTCCAGAACGATAAAGGTAAAATCTCTGAGATTTTTGAATGTGATGATAAGTTCGTGATTGCCGGAGTAGAAGGTACATTGAAAGAAGGTTACCGTTCTGTTGCTTCTTTGACTCCAGCGCTGAAAGCTGAAATCGCTGCTCAGAAGAAGGGTGAAAAGATCGCAGCAGATCTGAAAGCAAAGAATCTGACATCAGTAGAAGCTTATGCCGATGTGATGGGTTCGAAAGTCGATTCTGTTAAGTTTATCAACTTCGGAACTCGTCGTATTGCAGGAATCGGTGTAGAACCGAAACTGAATGCTATGGTTTCTGTTGCAGAAGTGGGTCAGGTTAGCGAACCGGTTGCCGGAAACAATGGAGTATATGTATTTAAAGTATATGACAGAAATAAGGAAGCTAAAGAATACAACGAAGCAGAAGAAATCAAGACTTTGGATGCTTCAAATGCTTATCGTTTCGGATTCCAGGCTATCCAGTCATTGGTTAACAAGGCAGATGTAGAAGACAACCGTATCCGTTTCTTCTAAACAAATAAGCTATAAAAGGAGTTAGTATATCCTTTTCAAGGAAAGCTGCCGGACTTATTCAAAAAAGTCCGGCAGCTTTTTTTATCTTTGTAACTGAATTAATCGTTATAGAACAAAATACAATGCAAGAGAAAAGACGATTGTTAGGCATGACGCTGAACGAACTGAAAGAGGTAGCTGCGCAGGTCGGATTACCCGGTTATGCAGCAAAGCAAATGGCTGATTGGCTGTATAAGAAGAAAATTGCATCTATTGCGGAAATGAGTAATATTGCAGTTGCCAAACGAAGCCTTTTGGAAGAGTCTTTCGAGATAGGAGCGGTACCTCCGGTCGATTGTATGAAATCGGTGGATGGTACGATCAAATATTTATTTGCTGCAGGTCCCGGTAATTTTGTCGAATCGGTCTATATACCGACCGATGACCGGGCTACGTTATGTGTTTCTTCACAGGTGGGTTGTAAGATGAACTGCTTGTTCTGTATGACGGGTAAACAGGGCTTTACTGCCAATCTCACCTCGAATCAGATATTGAATCAGATCCAGTCCCTTCCCGAGTCGGATTTACTGACTAATCTGGTCTTTATGGGGATGGGAGAACCTTTGGATAACGTGGACGAGCTGTTTAAAGTACTTGAAATCCTCACATCCCCTTATGGGTATGGCTGGAGTCCCAAGAGGATAACCGTTTCTACTATCGGAGTTGCGAAGGGGCTGAAACGTTTTCTGGAAGAGAGCGATTGCCATCTGGCTGTCAGTCTGCATTCCCCTTTCCATGAAGAACGTTTATCATTGATGCCGGTAGAAAAAGCATATCCGGCACAGGAAGTTATCGATCTGATCAAACAATATGACTTCACTCACCAGCGCCGTGTTTCTTTTGAATATATAGTTTTTAAAAATTTAAATGATAGTGCGAAACATGCTAAAGCCCTGATTTGTTTACTGAATGGAATGGAATGCAGGATTAATCTGATTCGTTTCCATGCTATACCCGATGTTCCGTTGGAAAGTTCGGATTTAGTGAAAATGGAAATCTTTCGTGATACTTTGAATAAAGCAGGGCTCGTTTGTACGATCCGGGCTTCAAGAGGAGAAGATATATTTGCTGCTTGCGGGATGCTGTCGACAGCAAAAAAGCAACAAAATGAATAGAAAACAAGTCATTTAATGGAAAAGAACTATATTTGTGTAATAAAAACGAATGGGTATGAAAAAGATTTCTTTACTGATTAGCTTATGCATGTTCCTGTTATTGCTGGCATCATGTAACTCTGGTCCGGTTGGAAAACGGGCTACTGGTCTCGCTTATGAGGTTGTTGTAGTAATGAAAAAAGCAAACTGGGATGGCCCTTCGGGAAAGGCTATTAAACAAGAGCTGACATCTGATGTCCCAGGTCTTCCTCAGTCTGAACCAGCATTGAAAATAACTTATGTAGATCCTTCGCAATTTGACGGGTTATTGACTTATGTGCGCAATATTCTGATTGTTAATATTGATCCTTCTATTTATACGAAGACCTCGTTGAACTATGAGAACGATCGTTGGGCAAAAGGACAGGTAGTCGTCACTCTGAATGCCCCTTCTCCGGAAGCGATAGTCGAGTATGCACAGGCGCATCCGAGAGCCCTTGTCGATTTCTTCGTGAAGGTTGAAATGAACAGAGCTATAGCTCAGCTGGAGAAAGATTATAGTACGGTAGTTATGGATAACCTGAAGGATCATTATGATCTGATGCTGAATGCACCGGCTAACATGACTTATTACCGGGATACTACAGACTTCTTCTGGGCGTCCAATAATGCCAATACCGGACGTACGGATTTGATAGTGTATACTTTCCCTTATACGGATCCGAATACCTTCACTGCCGAATATCTGGTTGCGAAGCGTGACTCCGTATTGAAAGCGAATTTACCCGGTGCTTTCCCGGATTCTTACATGACGACGGAATCGCGGTTCGGAGTTGAATACACCCCGATCACCGTGAATGGAAAGTATTGCGGCGTATTACGTGGTTTATGGAAGATGGTTGGCGATATGATGGGAGGACCGTTTGTCAGTCATGTTCGTCTGGATGAAAAAAATAACCGCGTAGTTGTTGCCGAAGGTTTTGTCTTTGCTCCTGAAACAGATAAACGTAACTTTATCCGCCGTATCGAAGCTGCTTTATATACACTTCGTCTGCCGGGTGAGTTTGATAAATCGGTAGAAGAGAAGCTGGACATTCCGGAAAGTAAGAAATAAACAAACATAATACATGGAAGAACGATTGATTAAGGTGGGCATTACCCACGGAGATATAAATGGCATCGGATATGAGGTGATACTTAAAACATTCTCAGATGCCAGGGTTGCAGAACTTTGTACTCCGGTTATATACGGATCGTCGAAGATCGCGGCTTATCACCGGAAAGCGTTGGAGTTGCCTCCTGTGAATATGAATATCATCTCTCAGGCCGAAGATGCCGGTATTAACCGGGTGAATATCATTAACTGTGTGGATGATGAAACAAAAGTGGAATTATCGCAATCGACATCGATCGCCGGAGAAGCTGCATTCCTGGCTTTAGAGGCTGCCGTTACCGATCTGAAAAGAGGGGTGGTGGATGTATTGCTGACGGCCCCTATCAATAAACATAATATCCAGAACGAACAGTTCCATTTTCCGGGACATACCGAATATCTGGAAGAACGTTTTGGCGGAGTAGGGCGGAAAGCTTTGATGATCCTGATGAAGGACGGTCTGCGTGTCGCTTTGGTAACGGGACATATACCTCTTTCCGAGGTTCCTTCCAAAATAACTGTGGAGGATATTGTATCGAAGTTGCGTATATTCAATCAATCGCTCAAACAGGATTTCGGTATTGTGAAGCCTCGTATTGCCGTACTTTCTTTGAATCCGCATGCCGGGGATGACGGCTTGTTGGGTAAAGAAGAAGAAACGATCATCATACCCGCTATGGAAGAAGCAGAAAAAAGAGGTGTGATGTCTTTCGGACCGTATGCGGCAGACGGATTTTTCGGTTCCCAGATGTATGATAAATTTGATGGTGTACTGGCAATGTACCATGATCAGGGACTGGCGCCGTTCAAAACGCTGGCGATGGATGACGGTGTTAATTATACGGCAGGTTTGTCGATCGTGCGGACTTCTCCGGCACATGGTACCGCCTATGATATTGCCGGACAGAATCTCGCTTCCGAAGAATCGTTCCGTCAGGCTTTATATACAGCTCTGGATATTTACCGTAACCGGTCTATCTATCGTGAAGCGACGGCTAATCCGCTCCGTAAACAGTATTTTGATAAGGGCGGCGATAATGAAAAGCTGGATCTTACCAAAGATGACGATACAGAGGTTTCTCCTCAATAAGTAATGAATAAATATCCCCCGGAAAACTGTTTTCCGGGGGATATTTGGTATAAAAGCTGGCTCTTTATACCTGTTGTATTTTATAATAATCTGGTCTATATTGCGCTTTTTGACTTCAATCTTTTTTTGATAGGAAAAGTTTGCGTAAGTTTGTGGTTCAAAATTGCAACATGAATTATGTTTAAAGATAAAACGATCGTATATACTTCCGGAACATTCGATATGTTTCATTATAATCATCTCCGGATGATCAATTATGCTCGTAGTCTGGCTGATATCCTTATCGTAGGAGTAAGCACGGACGAACTGGTTTCTTCCTATAAAGCGAATCCCATTATCCCGTTCAATGAACGTCTTCAAATCATTGAAGCGTTGAAAACTCCGGATATTGTCATACCGCAGCATACGTTGGATCATACAGAGATTGTAAAGAAATTGAATATCGATGCTTTCGTGGTTGGTGACGACTGGTTCGGCAAATACGATTATCTGAAAGATTTAGGTGTACAGGTTTTCTATTTCCCATATGGAACCGGCGTATCTTCATCTAATTTGAAGAAAACGATTCATGATTCCTACGAAGAGAACCTGAAATATCAACGACATGCTAAACCTGCTACTGTAAAGGGAAAAGGGGAAGAATAAAAAGAACTCATGGAAAAGTGTGCTTTAATTACCGGTGGTACGAAGGGTATAGGTAAAGCGGTGGCTTTCTGTCTGGGAAAAGCCGGGTATGACCTTGTGCTTACTTATGCCTCTGATCCGGGAAAGGCTGAACAAACACAAGATTGTTTGCGGCAGCAATTCGGGATCAACGTGTCTGTACTACAGGCTGATATAACAAAGAAAGAATCCATTGATAAAATAGATGCTTATTTGCGGGAGAATAATTTGCTGTTGGATGCTGTTGTCTTTAATGCAGGACTGACTTGTCGCGATTCATTTGAGGACTTATCGCTTGCAGATTGGGAACGGGTCTTTTTTGCGAATGTACATTTCCCTGTATTCTTATTACAACGTATTGTTCAATTGATCAATAAAGGGGGCAGTGTGGTTTTTACCGGTTCTTTGATGGGTATTCAGCCGCATTCGGTTTCTCTGGCTTACGGGGTAACCAAAAGTGCTGTGCATGCTTTGGTAAAGAATATGGTCAAATTCCTGACACCTTATGAGTTGCGTGTGAACGCAGTTGCTCCCGGGTTTGTCGATACCGAATGGCAGAAGACTAAACCGGCCGAGATACGGAGGAATATAGAGAACAAGGTTGCTTTAGGACGTTTTTGTGATCCGGAAGAGTTGGCTGAAGTGTATAAGATGTTAATAGAAAATAGTTATTTTAATGGCGAAGTGGTCGTTGTAGACGGCGGATATTCGTATAAATAATAGATCGATGAGTAATTTGGATAAAGAATACGAAGCATCATTGAAATCGATAGAAACTGAAAATGTGGTTGACCGGGCGTTTTATCGTCCGATCGGTTTCCGTATCGCTCGTATGTTGCGTGGCACGGGTATTACCCCGAATATGGTGACGGTCATTTCCATATTTGTAGGAGCGGCCGTCGGTTTCATGTTTTATCATGATAATCTGGTTTATAATATCTGTGGTATTTTATTATTGATTTTTGCTAATATACTCGACTGCGTAGACGGTCAACTGGCACGTCTGACCGGCATCAAGTCTGCTATCGGGCGAATACTTGACGGATTTGCCGGTGATATCTGGTTTGCTTCTATCTATGTCGGTTTTGCTCTCCGCTTATCTCACGAATATGGTACTTATTGGTTTTTCGCTTTAGCCGTTATCTCCGGCTTATCCCATCTGGTACAGGCGAATATAACCGATTATTATAAAACATTACATCTTTATTTCATCAGTAAGGATAAGGGGGCAGAATTCCAGTCTCTGGAGCAGGTGATAGCCCGTCATAAAGAGATGAAACTGGGTATCAATAAAACATTTTATTTTCTTTACAGGGGATATACTTTACTTCAGGTGAAAGCCACTCCTTCTTTGCAACGTATGTTACAGAGCCTTCATGCCAAATACGGGGATGATATTCCGGAAAATGTACGGGTTGCTTTTCGTAAACAAAGTCGTGACTTAATGCGTTATATAGATCTGCTGACATTTAACGGACGTACGATCGTTATGTTTATCGTTGTGTTGGTAGGTGAGGTCTGGGTTTATTTCCTGTATGAAATAATCGTATTGAATTTTGTATTGCTCATGTCGATGCGCAAGCACGAAAAAATGTGCGCATCGTTTATTGAATAAATAGAATATGAAAAAGAGCGTAGTAGACATTAATGATTTGCAGGAAGCTGCCCCGTTCTTCAGAAGCCGTATAGGCACCTTCCTTGGCAAATTACTGATTAAATGGTTAAGTGTTGACAAAGTAAACAAGGTACATGCCAATAACTGCCATTTGCGTGGATCAGCGTTTACTACTGCATTACTGAATGATCCCCTGATCGATATCAAGTATAAATTGCATAATGCGGAAATATTGGATCATTTGCCAGAAGGGGCATTTATAACAATATCGAATCATCCGATAGGTTCGGTCGATGGTATTATACTGATCGATATCATGGCAGCCCGTCGTCCGGACTTTAAAGTTATGGTGAACGAGATCCTGGTAAAGATCGGTGCCATGAAGGATAATTTTGTTTCAGTCCTACCCGATTCTACCGGCAATGGTCCGAACCCGGCTAATATAAATGGCGTACGCTATTCTTTACAACGCCTGAAAGAAGGGCATCCGATGGGGTTTTTTCCGGCTGGGGCGATTTCTTTTTATAATAAGGAAGACAAGGGAATCCATGATCTTCCCTGGACACACAGCGTGATCCGTCTGATCCGCAAAGCTAATGTTCCGATATATCCCGTTTATTTTGATTTTTTAAATTCCCGCTTCTTTTACTGGCTGGGTAGTATCAGTTGGAAGATACGTACTTTGCGTATTCCTGCCGAGGCTTTTAACAAACGGGGGAAAACAGTTGATGTGTATGTAGGTGAACCTATTTCGCCTGACGAAATAAAGAATTTTACGGATGATACGGCACTGGCTGAATTTCTATTCAACCGTACTTATGGTGCTAAAAAATAAGAATCCGCTGATAGAATCCACTCTTGATAGCTGGAATTTGAATTAAGATTTGTAATTTTGGCAGACAAACTGAAATAATTACAGATATTCAATAGATATGATGATTAAGGTTGACGTCCAGCAAATAAAACAGCGTTTTGGAATTATAGGAAATAGCCCTGGCCTGAATAGGGCAATCGATGTCGCTCTCCAGGTGGCTCCGACTGATTTGTCTGTGCTTATTACGGGAGAAAGTGGTGTCGGTAAAGAAACTTTTCCTCAGATCATACATCAGAATAGTCCGCGTAAACATGGTCAGTATATAGCCGTGAACTGTGGGGCTATTCCGGAAGGTACCATAGACTCCGAATTGTTCGGACATGAAAAAGGATCTTTTACCGGAGCGTTGGCAGACCGGAAGGGTTATTTTGAAGTAGCCGACGGAGGAACTATTTTTCTGGATGAAGTAGGGGAGCTGCCCACTCCGACGCAAGCCCGTTTGTTGCGTGTTCTCGAGACCGGCGAATTTATTAAGGTCGGTTCTTCGAAAGTGCTGAAAACCAATGTGAGGATTGTCGCTGCAACTAATGTGAACCTGGTGCAGGCTGTGGCAGACGGGAAATTCCGTGAAGATCTGTATTATCGTTTGAATACGGTACCTATCCAGATACCGCCGTTGCGCGAACGTCCGGAGGATATCATCCTGCTGTTCCGTAAATTCGCAGGAGACTGTGCCGAGAAATATCGAATGCCCCCGATCCGGTTGGATGAAGAGGCACGCCAGTTGCTGACCTCTTACCGCTGGCCGGGAAACGTTCGTGAGTTGAAGAATATAACGGAACGTATTTCTGTGATCGAGGAAAACCGTGATATTACAGCCAGCGTGCTGCGTTTGTATCTTCCGGATCTGAATGTGGAAAAATATCCGGTGCTGGTTAAGAAACAGGAGAGCGACCAGAAGTTTTTCAACAGTGAACGCGAGATACTTTACCAGGTACTTTTCGATATGAAGAACGATGTCAATGAACTGAAAAAGCTGGTTCACGATATCATGGGAGGAAAAATGCCTATGCCGGTAGCCGACGAGACTACTTATGCACATCCGATCCATCCGGTACATTCGGCACCGATCCAGGAAGCGGAAGCGGTAGAGGAAGAAGAGACACTTTCGTTGGAAGATGTTGAGAAAGATATGATCCGTAAGGCGTTGGAAAAACATAACGGACGCCGGAAGAATGCGGCGGCCGACCTGAAAATATCAGAACGTACTCTTTACAGAAAGATTAAAGAATATAATTTGGAATAATATGTTGAAAAAGAATGTGATCTGGCTCTGTCTGATGATAGGGGTAATAGTAACGGCTTGTTCTATTTCCTATAAGTTCAACGGAGCTTCGATTGACTATACGAAAGTAAAAACAATTACTGTCAAGGATTTCCCGAACCAGGCTCCTTTGGTGTATCCTCCGTTATCGCAGGAGTTTACCGAAGCATTGAAGGATATTTATATCCGTCAGACACGCCTTCAGATGGTCAATAACAATGGTGATCTGGATCTGGAAGGTGAGATTACCGGTTATGAACTGACTCCGATGGCTGTCAAGGAAGATGCCTGGTCATCCCAGACGAAGTTGACGATCACTGTGCGTGTCCGATATTCTAACCGGACAAATCCGGAGGAAGATTTCGAACAGAGCTTTTCGGCTTATCGCGAGTTCGATGCGACCCGGATGTTGCAGGATGTACAGGCTGAGTTATGTACGGAGATTGTCGATGAGTTGACGGACCAGATTTATAATGCAACCGTAGCCAATTGGTAAAATTATGAAAGCTGCAGACTTATATCTATTGATAGAAGATCCCTCTCTGTTGACGAAGGAGACACTTTCCCCGTTGCGTCAGATAGTGGATGAATATCCCTATTTTCATATAGCCCGGATGCTTTACCTGAAGAATCTGGCTGTATTGAACGATATACGTTTTGCCGCAGAATTGAAAAGGATGGCAGTTTATATACCGGATAGAAGAAAATTATTTACATTGATCGAAGGAGAACGTTATGGTATGGCGTTTAGAACAGCATCGGATAAGGAAGAGACTTCCGCTGCGGATTCTTTCTCTTTAATAGAAGCCTTTCTGGCTGATCGTGAGAGCGAGGGGGAACAACAACCGGCAGATGAGAGTTTATTGTTTCAACCATCCGTATCGTCGGATTATATTTATTGGTCGTTATCCAAAGATGAGACACCGGTGGAAGAGGAGCCGGCTGCCAGACTTCAACATCATGATCTGATCGATTCTTTTATTAAAAATGACGAACAACGAGCACCGGGTAGCGGTTTGTCACTGACTCTGCAGTCGGATGATCTCTCTTCCCTGACTCCGTTGAAAGAAGAGGAGAGTGAGCAACCTCGTTCGTTGGACGATGATTCTTATTTTACCGAGACTTTAGCCCATATTTATGTTAAACAGAAACGGTATGAGAAGGCATTGCAAATTATTAAAAACTTATATTTGAATTATCCAGAAAAAAATGCTTACTTTGCAGACCAAATTAGATTTTTGGAAAAATTGATTATTAACACTAAAAAATAAAACTAAAATGTACGTATTTATTTCTATTCTAATCCTGATCGCTTCAATACTTCTGATCCTGATAGTATTGATCCAGAACTCAAAGGGGGGAGGTCTGGCTTCGGGATTCTCTTCATCTAACCAAATTATGGGTGTACGTAAAACCACAGACTTTTTGGAAAAAGCAACATGGGGCCTGGCAGGTTTTGTTATTGTATGTAGTATCGTTATTACAGCATTTATTCCCAGAGCAACAACTACTACGCAATCTGAAATCAAAAAACAGGTAAATGAAGCTGTTACAATCGACCCGAATACGGTAGCTCCTAATTTCGGAACAGCACAGCCATCGGCTAATGCTCCGGCTGAAGAAGAAACTCCGGCAGAAGCTCCTGCTCAGGCTCAATAAGATTTTAGTATAGCAATATATGCAAAAAGGCATTCCTTTCCGGGAGTGTCTTTTTTGTTTTAATTATTGTCCGATAAATACAATTTATCAGGACGAGTATTTAATTTTTGTATCTTTGTCTAAACAGACAAACCGACCTGTCTGTTTTATATTAAACAATACAAATATGGAGATGATAAATTTTGACGGGCTACTGATTGGGATCGTTACTTTTCTGATAATCGGATTATTTCATCCGATAGTTGTTAAAGCGGAATACTATTGGGGAACCAAATGCTGGTGGATATTCCTTCTTTTAGGAATTGCCGGAACGGTTGCTTCCTTATTGATCGAAAGTGTTTTTGTATCTGCTATCTGCGGAGTATTTGCTTTCTCTTCGTTCTGGACGATCAAGGAAGTGTTCGAACAAGAGGAGCGTGTATTGAAAGGATGGTTTCCTAAAAATCCGAAGAGACAATATCCGGAAAAATAATTGTATCTTTGTAGCCGTAAAAGAATACAGCTATGAAGAAGAAAAAGAAAGTCTCTCCGCTGGACGAGTACATCAAGGCGAACCGTAAAGGAAGCCGCGAAGCGGAACTGGAGAATCACGGACGTCCGGTCAGTCATAACCGGGTGCATGTATCGAAAAAGGTTTATAACCGCAAAAGAGATAAGGCAGATGCCCAGGGGCGTCTGCCTTACTTGTTTAACAGGGTTGCTTGATTTTCTTTTATTCTTCTTTAATATATAATCCTTCGCGTGACAATTGATGGTCGAGGTTAGCTACTCCCAGTCCGACGATAGCCATAACAGTCGCTGCATGTTCCTGGTATTCAGGAATGCTCTTAGTGTATAAGTCACGTTCCGTATGCCATATTTCATCGTAGCTGAAGTTGTACCCTTTGATATCCTTTTCCATAAAGCCTATGGTCGGAACACCTTCGATAGCGAAGACTGAAGCATCCGTACCACCCGGTGTTTTCGGTTGTTTGCGGGGAGCTGCTTCTTTGACTTCGAACGGATATTCCGGATCGATCTTTTGGATAGGTTCGCATATCTTTACAAAATCATCATACATTGCTTTAGGTACACTGATCCCGACCGGAGGAGTAGGGCCTCCATCACGGTTGAAGAGGTTGGATATCTTTTCCAGTTTCTTCGGATTCCCTTCCACCCAGGCTGTAGCACCCAGCAGACCAAATTCTTCACCGGCAAAGGCACAGAATAGCATGGTACGTTTGGGTTTGGCTCCGGATGTTGCGATCAAGCGGGCTGCTTCCATAACAGGGGTAACGCCCGAACCGTCATCCACACCACCTGTTCCCACATCAAAAGAGTCGAGGTGGCCGCTTAACATAACATATTCTCCGGGATATTTGCTCCCTTTGATGGAACCTATTACATTGTAATATTTTACCGGTCCCAGACGGAAATGGTTACGTATATCGAATTCGAGCATGAAAGAACGGCGTTCTTTTACCATCTGTTTAATGGTGGCATATTGATGTTCATCCAGCTTAATATCGGGAACTGTCGGGAGTTTTTCTATTGTCATTTCCTGATCGAATACGACGTTCTTATCATAAAGTGCACGGAGTGGAACAGGGGCCGATTGGATAAAGCCTAAGACACCAGCTTCGCACATCTCTTTGTAGAACAATGCCGGTACATCTTCTTTAAGAGGCAGCAATGGGGTATTCTTCTTATTTACCCAGTTGTCAGTCATTATTTCACGGTTCTTTTTGGCTATTTCATTATTCTCGGCGATAATCGCGGCACGGCTGGAATCGGCCGAAGCTGAGTGGGCAATCGGCCATCCGACATTCGTCCCGCTGACTAATATCCACGCTCCTTTCAGTTGACCTCTCATCCGGTCGAACTCATCCTGTGTAAGCGGTTCGAGCAGCACGTGTCCCCGTTGAAGACCTTTTGTGCCGGAGGTATAAGAAGGGGTAACGAAATGGAGGTCCATACCGTTTTCACCGAGCAGTTTGCCGAACCACGGTCCCCGGTTGAATCCGACCGGTAATGTGCCAGCTTCCTGTAGTTCGACTTCCAGTCCCCATTCTTTAAATTTGGAGGCGACCCATTCGGTGGCATTATCATAGGCATCGGAGCCGATCGGGCGTCCGCCGAAACGGTTGGTCAGAATATCCAGATGGTTCATGACCCGGTTGTCCGTTCGTGCGGTTTCTATGATTTTGTTTACTGCAGCCTCCTGCGCCGGGAGGGATGAAATGGTCATACAGGCCATGGTCGCAAAGAGAAGTATAGTCCTTTTCATATCTGTGTTTGTTTTAAGTATTACAAATTAATGGATAAAATCAACGTGTACCAAATGAAATACGGGAAATAATAACAGAATCGTTACACATTTGTAAAAGTATTACCAAAATAAATAGATACCTTTGTAACCAAATCGGGAGCGTGTGAAATCAATCTGTATGGCTATAGCGAAATATCTGCTGGTAGTACTCTTTATGAGTTACTATGTAGGTGGTACTGCGTTTACCCATACCCATTATTTCCCGACCTATTCTATTACCCATTCCCATCCCTTCCTGCCGGGAGCGGACGGTTTGCCCCATCATACACATAGCTCGACTGCTTTCAATACGATCCAGGAATTGGATGATATTATGTTGGAAGCCGCTGCCTTGTGTTTTGCATTGGCAACAGCTTGGGTACTTCTTGCCGTGTTTATTCAACAACACAAGTATATAACCCCTGTACGTCTTGTACGTAACATCAATCTTCGTGCCCCTCCTTTCAGTATTAAATAATCTACCAGTAACGAAAAACAGAATTATTTAATACAAGAAAATCAATATGAAACAATTACTATTACTATTGCTTCCGGCAATGGTATTATGTTCCTGTAACCATAATAAACAGGACGATGAGGTTGCTATTGCTGTAACTTTGCATGGCGACACGATACAAATAGGGGATAAATCACCTATCTTGTCCCGGTTGAAAACCGATGTTGTAAAGAAAGAATCTTACCGCCTGGAGTTTACCACTTCCGGTGTCGTGAAGGCTATTCCGTCCAATTATGCGGAGATCGCTTCTCCTTTTGCCGGACGTATATCCAAATCATTCGTACGCCTGGGACAGAAGGTAATACCTGGAAGTCCGGTTTTTGAGATAAGTTCGCCGGATTTCTTTGAAACAGGGAAGGCATATTACCAGGCCAAGCAAGAGATGGAACTGGCTCTGAAAAGCCTAAAACGTGAAAAGGACCTGTTGCAGAACAAAGTCGGCGTACAGAAAGAACTGGAAGAGGCGGAAGTCAATTACGAACTGAAGAAAAAAGATTATGAGAATGCGGTAGCCGCCCTGAAGGTATTCCAGATAGAGCCGGACGAACTTGTGCTGGGACAACCTCTGATCGTTCGTTCACCGATAGCAGGCGAGATCGTGACCGACCGTATCGTGATCGGCCAGTATATCAAGGAAGATGCCGAACCGGTGGCGGTGATCGCTAACCTGAGTAAAGTATGGGTCGCTGCCCATGTGAAAGAAAAGGATATGGGGATGATACAGACACTCGACAGTGTTGAAGTCCGTTTGCTGGCTATGCCTGACCAGCCGTTTTCTGGAAAGATCTATCATGTCAGTGAAATGCTGGATGAAGATACCCGTTCGGTAGAGGTTTTGATCGAATGTGATAACAGTTCGCGTCTGATGAAACCGGCTATGTATGGGACGGTCAAATTGTGCGACCGCAGTACGGAGGTAATCCGTATCCCGACTTCGGCTATTCTGCAGGAAGAGGAGAGTGCTTATGTTTTGCTTGCGCTAGGCAATAATTGTTACCGGAAGCAGAAAGTTTCTACTTCTGTTACGGAAGACGGCAAGACGGTGATTCTTTCCGGACTGACACCCGGAGATACGATTGTAAGTACGGGAGCTTTTTATTTACTTGATGCCCGGTAGATCCTATGAAGAAGATAATTTATATGGCGATACATCGGCGGGGCTTGATGTTCGTGCTATTCCTGTTTCTTGCCGTAGTAGGATATTATTCGTGGACGAACCTGGCGATTGACGCCTATCCGGATATTGCCGATACCACCGTACAGGTTGTAACGCAGGTTCCCGGACTGGCTGCCGAAGAGATCGAGCAACAGATTAGTATCCCTATCGAGAGGGCGATGAACGGCATGCCGGGGCTGAATGTGATGCGAAGTAAGAATACCTTCGGACTGTCTACTGTCGTGCTGGTGTTCGACGACGGTATCGACGATTACTGGGCACGCCAGCGTGTGCAGGAACGTCTGGTCGATGTGGAACTACCTTACGATGCGGTTCCGGGATTGAACCCGCTGACTTCACCTACCGGCGAGATTTTCCGGTATGTACTGGAAAGTGACCGGCTGGATCTGCGTGAGTTGACCGACCTGCATAAGTGGGTGATCATTCCCCGTTTGAAACAAGTGACAGGGGTTGCCGATGTCAGTAACTATGGCGGTATTACTACACAGTATCAGATAGAAGTGAATCCGCATAAGATGGAACAATATAATGTGACATTGGGCGATATCACCGAGAAGATCGAAAAGAATAACGTAAATGCCGGCGGCAGCATGTTGAGCCGGGGCGACCTGAGTTACGTGATCCGTGGTATCGGTCTGGTAAAAGACCTGACAGACCTGGGGCGTATTGTTATCAAAACCGAGAATGGTATACCTGTCTATCTCGACGATCTGGGAACATTGAAGTACGGGAATCTGGAACGCAAGGGCGTACTGGGTTTCTTCGACGGCGTGCGTGACCATTCGGATGGGGTGGAAGGTATTGTCCAGATGCTTCGCGGCGAGAATCCGTCTAAGGTGCTGGAAGGTGTGCATCTGGCTGTGGACGAACTGAATAATGAGACCCTACCTGAAGGAACCCGCCTGCATGTCTTTATGGATCGTACGAATCTGGTTGATATGACCTTGCATACCGTATCCCACACACTGTTTGAGGGAATGGTGCTGGTGGTGTTGGTTCTGATCCTGTTTTTAGGGAACTGGCGTGGCGCTTTATTGGTAGCACTTACCATTCCGTTATCCTTGTTGATCGCCTTTATCCTGATGCACCTGACGGATATTCCTGCCAACCTGCTTTCGTTGGGTGCTATCGACTTCGGTATTTTGGTGGACGGAGCGATTGTAATGATGGAAACTATCCTGAAGAAGCGCGAACGGCATCCGGACGAGATACTGACTGAAGATTCCATCCTGCGCCGTACGACAGAAGTTGCCCGTCCGATCTTTTTCTCTACATTAATTATCATAACGGCTTATCTTCCCCTGTTTGCTTTCGAACATATCGAAAAGAAACTGTTTACGCCGATGGCTTACACCGTAGGATATGCTTTGTTGGGTGCTCTGGCTGTCGCTTTGTTCCTGATACCGGGACTGGCTTTTTATGCTTATCGCAAACCGCGTAAGATATATCATAACCGCTGGCTGGAGAAGTTGGGAGAGATCTATCACAGACAGATCGTCGCTTTGCTGGATAAACCTAAGCGGGTATTACTGCCGTTATTGGTTATACTGGTTGCTGCCGGTGTCTTGAGTTATACGGTTGGAAAAGACTTCCTGCCGCCGCTTGATGAAGGAGCTATCTGGATTCAGGTGCAGTTACCTCCAGGTATTTCGATCGAGAAGTCGAAAGAGATGGGAGCGGAGTTGCGTAAAGCGGTGAAACAGTTTGATGAAGTCTCTTATGTAATGACCCAGGTAGGTCGTGATGATGAGGGAGCAGAGGCTTTCTCTCTTTCCCATATCGAATGCGGAGTAGGTCTGAAACCCTACGACACCTGGAAGTTCGGCAAGACAAAGGCAGACCTGATCGAGGAAATGTCGGAAACGTTGTCGACCATGCCCGGCTATACTGTCAGCTTCTCGCAACCGATCATCGACATGGTAATGGACCAGATAGCCGGTGCCCATAGTGACCTGGCAATCAAAGTCTATGGCGATGATATTACCGATACCCGCCATATAGCCGACAAAGTGGTAAATGTACTGCGTGCGATTCCCGGAGCTGCCGACGTAGCTATTGACCAGGAACCGCCGTTACCTCAGTTGCAAATAGTCGCCGACCGTGACCGTATCGCGCAATACGGACTGAACTTTTCCGATGTAGCCGATATGATCGAGCTGGCGATCGGAGGAAAGGCTATCTCGCAGATATTTGTCGGAAGCAAAAGTTACGACGTGATCTGCCGTTTCGACGATGCCAGCCGTGATACGCCCGAAAGTATCGGTAATCTGTTGCTTACTAACGGGGCAGGAGCGAAGATACCGCTTTCGCAGGTGGCAGAAGTGAAAATGACAACCGGTGCCAGTACCATTTCCCGTGAAATGAACAAACGCCATCTGACTATCCATATCAACCTGCGTGGCGTTGACCTGACCGAGTTTCTGAATAAGGCGAACCGGCTGATCGATAAGGAGGTTGCCTATAACCATGATACCGTTCATCTGCAATGGGCAGGACAGTTCGAGAATCAGAACCGTGCCTATAAACGTCTGGCGGCAGTCGTGCCTCTGGCTTTAGGTATCATGCTGTTGCTGTTGTTTGCCGCCTGTGGAAAGTTCCGTCAGGCAGCTTTGATGATGTGCGTGGTTCCTTTGGCTCTTTTCGGCGGCATGTTGGCGTTGAATGTGCGGAGGATGACGCTGAATGTGTCTTCTGCCGTCGGTTTTATTGCGTTGATCGGTGTGGCGATTCAGAATGGTGTGATTATGATCTCTCATATCAATAACCTGCGTAGCCGCGACCGGGGTTTCAAGCAGTCCATTATTACCGGGGCGAAACACCGTTTCCGTCCGATCCTGATGACGGCAACAGTAGCTGTATTGGGATTGTTGCCAGCTTCCTTGAGTACGGGGATCGGTTCCGATGTGCAGCGTCCGTTGGCAACGGTGATTGTCTATGGGCTGCTGTTTGCGACCGTTATTACGCTTTATGTACTTCCTGCTTTGTATTATCTGGTGGAAAAGCACTATTTAGATGAAGATGCGGGAGCTGTTAATCCGGAAGAGCCGACAGCTTAAATAAATTAGAAATTGCAGATAAAAAGAATAAAAGATATGCGACAATATATTACTATGTGCCTGCTTGCCGGAAGTTTGGCAGGGAGTGCCCAGCAGATGGTTCCCCTCTCTTACCGCAATTATATGGAGAAGGTGACGGAAGGGAACCTGGAGTATGCAGCCGAACGTCTGAATATGGATGTTTCCGAAGCGGAGGTCGTTGCTTCGAAAGTCTTCAACGACCCGAACCTTTCCGTATCGTATTTCAATAACGAAAACGGAAGCTTGCAGATGGGAGAAGGAGTAGAGGTAGAACTGAGCAAAACGTTTTCTTTCGGGAAACGGGGAGCGAATATAGCCCTTGCCCGGAGTGAAAGTGAATTGACGAAGGCGCTCCTTGCCGATTACTTCCGCAACTTGCGTGCCGATGCTACGGTCTCTTACCTGGAGGCATTGAAACAATATGAATTGTATAAGGTGAAGCAGAATGCTTATGAGAATATCCGCCAGTTGGCGGAAAGTGACAGTGTTCGTTTCACTTTAGGGAAGATTATGGAGATCGATGCTACGCAAAGCCGTCTGGAGGCTGGTATCCTGAAGAATGAATTATTGCAGGCGGAAACAGATTTGCATAACGCTTTCTCTAATCTGAACCTGCTGACCGGTTCGGTTGCCCGGGATACCTTATATATTCCGGAGGCTTCGCTGCATCTGTCATCCCGCGATTTTGTGCTTGCCGACCTGATCTCTACTGCTTCCATCAACCGTGCCGATCTGGTGGCTGCCCTGAAGAATAAGGAAGTAGCTGCCCGTGCTCTGAAAGTGACACGGCGGGAACGGAATACGGATGTAGACCTTTCCATCGCTGTAAGCAAGAATGCCCGGGTATATAATGAAGAAGCTCCGGCTCCTCCCTTTACGGGGGTGACGGCGGGGATCGCCATTCCTCTGAAGTTTTCCAACTTTAATAAAGGGGCGGTGCGTGCAGCCCGTTTCCGTGAACAGCAGGCGGAAACGCAGTATCAGCAGGCTTTATTACAGGTACAGACGGAAGTGATGCAGGCTTACCGCAGTTATCAGTCATTGACGGTGCAGGTCAGTCATTATGAGAATGGCATGCTTCATGCGGCCCAGGAAGTGATCGACGGGAAGATCTATAGCTATAACCGGGGAGAAGTCTCCCTGCTGGAGGTCCTGGATGCCCAACGGACGTATGATGATGTGCAGGCACAATATATAGAGACTTTGTTCAATTATTGTACAGCGCTTGTAGAGTTGGAGAAGAGTGCCGGGGTTTGGGATGTGGAGATGTAATAGGAAAAGCACAGTAAATAATCTGTATAAAGGATGTTTACTGTGCTTCTATCTATAAGGCTTGGGACAGTTTATCCGGATTTTGTCTGCAATCGAATATGGCAGCAATTCTGATATAATTATCCTTTTCCAGGCAATATACGATTTTATAATTACCTTCAATAAGCGAACGATATCCATGAGGATTACTAAGTAATAAAGGTTCCTTAAATCCTAACAGGGGTTGTTCTTTCAGTCTTTTACTGCTTAGTCTGATTGCATCAGAAATTTTTTTGGCAGTACGTACTCCGTATCGCGTCTTATAAAAGTTGAATATTTCTGTGATTTGTTCTTTGGCGATAGGGTCCCATCTAAGCTTTTTCATTTAAGCGAATCCAAGTAGTTATCCATATCCTCTTCTTCGATAAACTTCCCGTGGCGGTAGTTCTCTTCAGATTCAGCAACAACCGATCTCATTTCATCAAGAGTCGGTGCCCAAGGATACGGTTTACTTTTAGATGCAACCTTTCTTTGCTGTAAAGCTTTTGCGTAATTCTCCAACTCTGTAAACTCCTCTTCACTCATCGAGAGGATGAACTCGGTGAAACATTGTTTCCGTAAATTTAATTCCATTGTAGTCATAATATTTCTTATTTGGTTTACTAGCATAACAAAGATAAGGCATTAATTCTGAATTATATTTACATTTGTAACCAAATAAGAAATACACGTATGATATTTTACTTTTCAGGAACCGGGAACTCCCGTTGGGTTGCGAATGCTTTGGGCATCGCTTTGGGAGAGCCTGTTGTTTCGATAGCAGAGGAGTTAAAAACAGGTAAAAAGGAATTTGTCTGTCCGCTCAGGGAAGACGAGAAAGTGCTGTTCGTTTACCCGGTGCATTCCTGGGGACCAGCTGTTCCTGTAACTCGCTTTATCTCTGGCTTGAAGCTGACCGGATACGATAAACAACCGGTTTATTCTATCTCAACCTGTGGCGACGAATGTGGTTATACGGATGATATAATGCGGAAAGTACTGAAAAAGAAAGGTCTTATACTGACCGATAGTTACTCAGTCATTATGCCGAACAATTATATCCTGTTACCGGGCTTCGATGTCGATAGCAAAGAGGTGGAACAAGAGAAACTGAAAGACGTCCCTTCGGCTGTCGATGCTATTGTTGCCGCTATTCGGGATGGTAAAAACGTTAATTTATACAAGAAAGGAAGCCTGCCGGGACTGAAAAGCTACTGGATATATCCTCTTTTTACTAACTTTGCCATAGGGAAGAATTCTTTTCGGGTGACGGATGACTGTATCTCATGCGGCCTGTGTGAGCGGGTTTGTCCGACCGGAACGATCACGCTGACCGACGGGAGACCTGTCTGGTCTGATACCTGTGTACAATGTGTCGCTTGTATCCATCGCTGTCCGGTTCGTGCCATCGAATATGGTAAGATTACCTTGAAGAAAGGAAGATATCATCATCCCGATACTAAACAATAAACAAAGCAAAAATGAAACAATTTGTAATGATGGTTATGGCGTTGTTCCTGTTGGCAAGCTGTCAGGAAACGTCCAAAGGTTATGTAATAAACGGAGTAGTGGAGAATATGCCTGATGGCAAGATCTATCTGAAATCCTTCCGTAATAAAATGTTCTTTGATGTGGATACAGCCGAGATCGAGGATGGTAAATTTACCTTCAAAGGTGAAGTAGACCAGCCTCTGTTGTATGGTCTGGCTACCGAGGATATGAATTATCCGGTACAACTCTTTGTTGAGAACACTATTATGGATGTAACGATCGGTAATGACGGTGAGACAATTATCGTTCAGAATTCTCCTGTTAATGTGATTTTCCAGGAGAACCAGAGCAAGGTCTTTGAGAACGGGTTCGATATCGATAGCCTGATCAGCAAATATCCTGACTCTCCGGCTGCAGCTTTCTATCTGTACCGGTATTTTACGTATCAGCTACCGCTGGATCAGTTGAAGGCTACTCGTTCTAAAATCTCTCCGGCTTTGGCTAACTGCCCTTATGTGAAGGATCTGGATGGCATCATCGGTCAATTGGAAAACGTACAGATCGGTAAGACGGCACCTGAGTTCTCTTTACCGGATACGGCTGGAGTAGCTGTTTCCTTGTCCGACTTCCGTGGTAAATATATTCTGTTGGACTTCTGGGCATCCTGGTGTCCTCCCTGCCGTCGCGAGAATCCGAATGTCGTGAAAGCATTCCAGGATTACAAGGATAAGAACTTCACGATCATCGGTATTTCCCTGGATAATAATAAAGATAAATGGCTGAAGGCCATCGCTGATGATAACCTGACCTGGACACATGTATCCGACCTGAAATACTGGGATTCGGAAATACCGGCCTTGTATGGTGTCCGTGGCATTCCGGCTAATGTTTTGCTGGATCCTGACGGTGTGATCATTGCCAAGAATATCACAGGTGAAGAATTGCATAATACTTTAAAAGATGTAATCAAATAAGCATGAAACGAAATCTGCTTATATCCTTTTTCTGCCTTCTCTGCCTGTGGGTTTCCGCTGCGGAGAAGGTTGATTTTGATAAAGCCGTCCGTACGGCTGTCGAACGGCAGATGCAGGCTTATCCGAAATCGACGTTGAAAGATCTGTATAAGAATTTCTTTCAGGATAAGTTCGGTCCCGGACATATTATCAGCGATACGACTGCTGCCGGAAATTATTTGCGCCGTGAAATGGCTTCTTATACGGAAACAGAAGGTGAACTGGCAGAGCCGACCGGTTGGGAAGGCAACTTCTACCGGGTAAACCTGTCCGTCATAAAGAACGGGCAAATTCCTTACCAGACCTTTTTTGATGCATTTATTCGTAGTGTGAACGGAATCCGGTCTGTGACCGTTGCCGAATGGCAAAAAGAATGGAACCGGATTGAAGCAATTATCCGTTCGATGGAGCTTACCTTACCGGACTATGAAAGTGATAGGAAAGAGATCGACGACCGTTTGAACCGGGGTGAATATGTCGGTCATCACAGTAAAGTGTTCGAAGAGACTTACTCTCCGCATTACCGTATCATCAGTAAAGATATTTTTGAACAAGAATTACAACCTTTAATACAATTGTCATCCAATTAGTTACAACAAACAATCAATCCTTCTTGTTTTATTATTGAATAATAAATAGATGAAGAAGGAGATGAGAATTGCAATCAGCGGTAATTCAGGTTTTATAGGACGGCATCTGACAGAGTTTTTATCTGCCGGAGGAAATGTTGTTGTCCCTTTGAAACATTCGATGTTCCGTTCGAGGTCGGATGAGAAACTGAGGCAGGCACTGACCGGATGCAATGTCGTAATCAACTTGGCGGGAGCTACTATCAACCAGCGCTGGACCCGGAAAGCCAAGCGTAAAATACTGAACAGCCGTATCCATACGACCCGGCGATTGGTTTCGATCATCAATGGGATGGAGGTGAAGCCGGAAGTGTTCATCTCTGCTTCTGCCGTCGGTATTTATCCGGATAAGGGTATTTATTCGGAAAGCAGTACGTCGGAAGGAACGGGTTTCCTGGCTGATGTCTGTATCCGTTGGGAAGACGAGGCGCAGAAGCTGTCGAGAGATATCCGGCTGGTTATTGCACGTTTCGGGGTTGTCCTGGCGAAAGACGGAGGCGCGTTGCCTAAGATGTTATTGCCGTTCCGTTTCTTTGTCGGCGGAAAGATTGCTTCCGGAAAACAAGGGTTCTCCTGGATACATATAGAAGATGTTTTGCATGCCATTCAGTTCATTATCGATCATAAGGACTTGTCGGGAATCGTGAATCTCGTTGCTCCCCAGCCTTTGACAAACCGGGCTTTTACAAAAGTTACCGCCGAGGTGATGCATCGTCCGGCATGGTTGACTATTCCCCGGAAAGTTTTCCAATATGTATATGGGGAAGGTGCGGAGGTGGTCACCAAAGGACAGCAGGCTTATCCTGCCCGGCTACTTTCTGCCGGGTATATATTCCGTTATTCGGATATACGGCTGGCTTTATATAGTTTCATGATGTGATCTTAGACATATCAACAAAAGTTTTTCATAATAAATCCTTCATTCCTTCATCTGCTACGTAATTTGCTGATTGTTAATCTTTATAGATGAAGGTATTTAATTAAGATGAAGGATGCTTCCTTTATTTTTGATTTTTTTTATTCATAGATGATATTATTCGATGCTGTAAAAGGAGTAGGTTTCTTTCGAAGGATTGTCTGTAAACTTATAGTATTCTAGCATATATCCGGTAATCTCTTAGGTCCGTTATTATATCTCTTTTTCTGTTTCCCATTTGTCGGACGCTTGTTTGACAGTTGGCAAACGCTTGGAAGACTGCTGTCGAATAAGCGTTCGACAGATGACAAACAATAGAAAGTTAATAACTTTCGGAGTAATAAGTAATTAGTTCTTTACTTGTTGTTTGTTATTTAGATGCTACTCTTTGCCGAACAGATTCAACCGGAATAGTACTGACTTTAAGCAGAAATATGAAGTGTTTTTCCAAAAGAAAGATCATAACCTTCATGCTGTCCCAAAATCATTCATTGTAATATATCGGTAATCAATCGATTAAGCAACAGATGAAGGAATGAAGAAATTATTTTGAAAAACTTTTGTTGTGTTGATGTGTCCCGTTTATTCACAGATGAGGTTTGGCTTTACATTGTAGATATGGCAAATAAAAAAGCGGCCCCATTAATCGGAGACCGCTTTCCTGTTTATATTGGCACTTATTTATTTGTAGCTATAACCCGCTTTCTTTTGTGCACTGTTCGCATTTGAAGCCGGGATTAAAGTGAAGCCCCACTTGTATTCCTGGTCGGCAGGTAAAGTGTATTCAGGTTCCGGACGAGAATACCAGCTGTCGTAACCGGCTAATCCCTGTTGTTTCAGGTCGACACATACTTCTACGAAGTTACGCGGAGTAATATCGTTGATGTGTGTCTGGCGAGGTTTGTCGTACGGGCCGAGGTTCGGACGGTTGTCGATCTCTTCCTGTGTGAAGTTGTTCCATTGGTACGGACGGTTGGTAGTCTTTCCGGCATCGAAATCTTCCACGGAATTACGCATCGCATTAAATTCCATTTCATCGTCGGCAACGATCAACAAGTTCTTGCCTTTGCCGCCTAAAGTGATCCAGCGGGTATCGCAATGATGACCGTTTTCCTGCGGACGAACATAGGGGAAATACTGCTCTTCAGCCGTGCTCTTATACTGTCCGATCATGTAACCGGCTTTACGGTCCCAATAATTTTCCAGCGGACCGCGTCCGAAGTATTCCAGCTGATCCATCGTAACCGGCAGACGGAAACGAACACCGATACGGGGAACGACCATCTTGTCGCGACCGCTTACCTTATCACGACCCGGGGAGAATGTTGCCGTGGCAGTTGCTTCGGAAATACCGATCTTCACGCCATCCAGATGAGCCGGAGTGAAATGAGTAGCTACATTCATAACACCGTCAGGATAGATCTTGTAAGTGATCAGGAACTGGTTGCCGGCCGGTAATTTATAATCGACGTTTACGATCGCATTACCGTCGACGATCTCGGCAGAAGCATTCGTTACGTTGAAGTTGCGGCTGGATAGTTCCCAAATTTCCAAACGTTTCGGGTCACCGCTTCCGTAGTCGTTATCGTTAGGTGCACGCCAGAAGTTCGGCTGGATACCGAAACCTTCGTTGAAATATTCTGTTCCGCCTACTTTATAAGAAGTAACGACACCTGCTTTTTTATCGAATACGAAGTTGACCTTAGAAGAAGTTACTTTTACATTATCTCCTTCTTCAGATACAGTCAGTTTAGGACCACCCGCCTTATAAGCTACCTTTTCGGCTTCGATAGGCAAACGGAACTGATCCTGTGCGATATCGTAACCGGCCGGAATAACACCTTCCTGTTTTGTGGAAGTAACGACAAAGTCAACCAGATAATCGGTACCGGCCTGTGGTTTCAAATCGGCTACAGGAACAGTGATTTCCTGTGAAGCCTGCGGAGCCAGGTCGAGTGAAACTTTATTACTCTTGATTACTTTGTTGTTGGCCTTTACGGTATAGGTGATCATATAATCTTTCAGGTTGGTGAAGTAGAAACGGTTCGTGATCTTGAATACACCGTTTGCTGCATTAACAGCTTCGAAACCGACATTCTGATGCGTAAATTTCACCTCTGCTATTGCCGGATGCGGGGTACGGTCCGGATTGACGAGGCCGTTGCAAAGGAAGTTTCCGTCGCTGGGCATATCTTTACCGAAGTCACCGCCATAAGCATAATACTCTTTTCCGTTTTCGTCTTTTACAAGAATGCCCTGATCTACCCAGTCCCAGATCCAGCCACCCTGAAGGTTCGGATATTTGTAGATAGCTTTCCACTGTCCCCAAAGGTTACCTGTCGAGTTACCCATTGCGTGAGCATATTCGGACGGAGCAACCGGACGGTCGCTGCCTTTTGCACCGATCTCTTCCAGCCATCCGGCACTCGGATACTGAGGAACATACATATCCGTATTCCATTCCCAAAGGGCACGTTCGTAGTTGACCGGACGGTCCATCAAACCTTTTTCTTTGTTTTTCAGGTAAAGGTAAGTCTGATAGAAGTTATATCCGTTACCGGCTTCGTTACCCAGCGACCAGATAGTTACTGACGGGTAGTTCTTGTTACGTTCATACATATTCATTGTACGATCCATGTGCGGCAACAGCCATTCCGGGTTGTTACCTAGTGAACCGCCTTTGCTCAGGCTGTAATACATACCGTGCGATTCGACATTTGCTTCATCATACACATACAATCCGTATTCGTCGCAAAGCTCATAGAACCGGCGGTCCTGTGGGTAGTGGCACAAACGAACCGAGTTGATGTTGTTCTTTTTCATCAGTTCGAAGTCTTTACGCATCAGTTCCTCTGTCACATAATGACCAGTCAGGGGATTGTGTTCGTGGATATTCACCCCTTTGAACTTGATCGGTTGTCCGTTGAACAACAGTACGGTGTACGGTTTGCCGTTACCTGCGATCTGGTCGATCGGTTTGATCTCGATGCGGCGGAAACCGACGTTGTACGGGATAACTTCGGTTACTTTACCATCTTCCTTTACAGTCATCAATAACTTGTAAAGGTTCGGATGTTCGGCACTCCAGGTAGCTACGTCATTTAAATTTTTTTCAAAAGAGGCAGTCTTGATGCTGTTAGCTCCGACCCATAGCTTATTATCTGCTGTGGCAACAGTCTGACCTTTTGTATCCAGCAGTTCGTAAGATACGGTGATGTCTTTTGCTTCTTTCGTATGGTTTTTGATGTCTACAGCCAGATTGAAGATACCATTCTTGTACGTATCGTCCAGGGTAGAGATCACGCGGAAATCATTTACCGCAATCTTAGGTTGTGACCATAGGAATACGTCACGTTCAATACCGCTGATACGCCAGAAGTCCTGACATTCCAGATAAGAACCGGTACTCCATCTGAATATCTTCAGTGTCAATACATTTTTTCCCGGTTGCAGATAGTTATTGATCAGGAACTCCGCCGGGTTCTTGGAGTCTTCACTATAACCTACTTCTTTTCCGTTGACATACACATAAACTCCCGATTTTGCTCCGGAGATATGCAGATACACATCGCGTCCGTCCCAGTTTGCCGGGATCTCGAAGTCGCGGCGGTAAACACCTACCGGATTTGTTTCAGGCAATAGCGGAGGTTGCGGATTACGTGGTTTGAACTCATAGCCATGGTTGGTATAGATGGCTGTGCCATGTCCCTGAAGTTCCCAGTTTCCCGGTACGGTAATATCATCCCAGGAAGCTGTGCTGGTGGATGGGTCAGTGATATTTGCCGGAAGATCCTTGTATGAATCTACAAAATAGAATTTCCAGGTTCCGTTCAGTAATGAATAGTAGGGACTCTTTTCAAAACTGGAAGTGAGAGCTGTCGAACGGTCGCCATACGTCATGAACGAGCTGCGCGGCAGTTCTTTGTTTACGGCAACGACCTGAATGTCCTGCCAGTACGGCTTCGTATCCGGGGCGGCTGTCGCATGAGCAGCAAAAGCAGTACCCAGAAGGAAGCAACCGAATGCTCCGGTGAGCATTGCTTTCTTAATCGAGTGTTTCATTTGTATTTATTTAGGTTGGTAGTATCTTATTGAAAATGGGAGGCCGGTAATTATATGTACATATCAATTACCAGTCTCCCATTTTAAGTGTTGTCTTTTTATTTAGCAGCGTAATAAGAGTAGCCTTCAACTACCTGACGGAATGCCAGAACACCTGCCTGATTCAATTCTACGTTCATTTCTTTACCGTCCGGCAAATACATGACCACTTCGTCGTTATCAGTAAACTTTAACAGTTTAGTCGCTTCGCCATCGGCTTCCACACTCCAGCTCTTGTCTGTTTCGTTGAATACAAGGTCGATTGCTTTTTCTTCACCTTCTTTTTGGATATGATATCCGTCTTTCTTGGTTTCGACAGTATATACACCGTCTTTTCCGTTGATTGTCTTTACGGTTCCTGCATCTGCAACAGGATTGTTTCCGCTCCAGAATTCGATAGAGTTCAGAACCAGTATATCTGCAAGAGCTGAGATTTCATAAACGGGGACAATCCAGAAAGCGATAAATACTAATTCGTTGACGAACTTACTGTCGATATTTCTGTTCCAATCCAAAAGTTTGTTTGTCAAGCCGAATGATCCGATGCAAGATGAAAATAGAACACTGCTGGCCAAGGTTGTAGCCACTAATAATGTTAAACTTTTTTTCTTCATGAATTTTAAATTATTTGTAGTTAATTTGGGGCGAAGATAATAATAATTTTGTTTCCCAACTTACTGTTTCTTTATTATTTCGGCATTCCATGAGCAGTTCATCCCTGTTTTTTACAGGTACTGTAAGGAGTTCCGGCAAGTTGAATGTTTTAGTGAATTTGAGATAAAAATCCGGGTCTTCCTGAGGTAAAACGAAAGGTTTGCATGCCATTCCCGTTTGAGTATCAAATTTGGCGATATAGGGATGAGCCCATAGACCATCCTGCCGTTTGCTGCTGAAAACGAACCATTCGCCGGTAGACGACCAGGTATGAAAACTATCTACATCCGTACTGTTCACCTCTTCCATATTACGTATTTCGTTTGTTTCCAGATTTAATAAGTACAGTTCACTTTCCGGATGCCAGATTGAAAAGTTTCCGTAATCAGAACAAGTAAACATCAGATATTTTCCATCCGGTGAAATACGGGGGAAAGAGACGCTTTTCCCCTTTTCAGAGGCTTTATAGACACATTCAGGAGAACCGAAGTCTCTTTTTTCTACATTAAAAGAGATTCTGTACAGGTCATATCGTATATTACTTAGAGGTGTTTTTTTATCGATAGCCTTACTTCGGCAGAAATAAAGCATAGTCCCGTCAGGATTCCATGCAGGGAATGTTTCCATCCACTCATTGCCATAAATTGCCGGTGAGGTAATTAAGTGGTTTGTTTTTGTATCTAAAATGATCAGATCTGATTCGGAATCGGCTACTTCGATTGCTTTGGGGCCTGTAGAATGGAAATATTGCTGAATTTCATTGACTGAAAATGCCAGATACCGTCCTGCCGGATGCCAGGCGGCATAAGTCCCTCCGTTGTTCATTTCAGGCGTTTTTATATCCAGCCTGCTGAAATTTTCCTGTTGCTTTATAAGCGTTCCTCCCATTTTACCACGTATGTGGATCATCATGGTTTCGGACGAATTTTTACAGAATGTGTGACAGTTTATACATCCTTTTTCTACGGATTTATTTTCGATAATCGGACTCTCTTCGTATGTGCTTAAATTGCGTTGGTAAATTCCCATTTGATTCCATAATTCATATCCCGGATAGATGAGACGGTAAGCCAGATACGGGTCGATTGGCGATTTTGAAATATTATTTATAATATCCGGATATTGTATCCATTTATTGTCCTGTTGTATACAGATACGGATATAAAACATATTTCCTGTAGTATCGTTTAAAAGCTCTTTCCACTTTTTTTGCGGGATAACGACAGATGGTTGTTTACTTCTCAATCGGGTATAGATTTGATTTTGATTACCTATCTCCGTATAATATTCTTCTCCTTTTTCCATGATGCGGAAATTGGGCGGGGCAATATTAGAGGGAAAGGTGACTCCCGTGTAGTCCGGAAAGATATTTATTGATTTACTTGTTTGTATGTCGGGTGTTACGCCTGTTTGTTTACAAGCGGATACTATCCATAATAAGGAATATATGAGTACTATGTATTGTGTATGTTTCATGACCTATTGTTTATCGATGATCTTATTACCGTAAGGACTTAGGAAATGGAGATAATACCAGAAGGTATCTCCGAATTGTTCTTTTAATTTTTTTATTTCTTTCTTCCGGTAAAGAGTATAGTAAGTTCTGAATCGGTATTCCGTTTCTTCGCTGATCGTAAAACCAAGTTTATCATATGTTTCTTTGTCCACTCCCAATTTATAAGTATAGAGTGCTTCTTCGTATAGACGGGGCAAAGAAGCGTATGGAAAAGTTCGTATTCTCCCCAGGTTTTCAGCAAAGCGGGTAATCTGGTTACTAAGTAACAAGTCGCTCATTAAATACTCAAACGCCATTTGATTGGAGGAATCCCGGTCGCATAAATAGCTTAACTCCGGGCCTATATTCAATATATTGGCAAAACGGACTTTTTCCTCCGGATTATACGAGAGTGCATTTGGAAATGGACTTTGTTTTTCCCGAATCATTTTTTCGTATATTTCCGTGTCTCGTTTATAGAATAAAGATTGTTTTAATACGTTGATGAAACGGTGTGCAACGCCATATCGTTGAATTGCTATATTATACCGGACCAGATTGGTTATTATCGGAGCTGTTTCTCCATATACTACCATCGCTTCGAAGGCCCAACGGTGGGCTTCATTTATATAACCTAATTGTTCATAAATATAATGACCGTATCTACTTCTTTCGGGTTCTCCTGTCCAGGGAAGGCATAAGGAGGCGACTCCTTTGGTTTGCGGATATTTCAATAAGTCGTAGGGCATACGTCCGATATGGAAAAGTGCCATGTTACGGAAATATTCCATTAGCTGATTATTGCCACGGAATTTGTCGGCACAATGTAATACTTTTTCCCATTCTTTCTTTTTTAAATGATCTTCTGCTTCAAGCAGCAACCGTTCTTTCATGTTGTAGTTGATGATAAACAGATACGATGTGCTGCCGGTATACAGACAAATGCATATAGAAAGACAATAGTAATATTTTTTGTCAGTAAAGAAACGGGATAAATATTTAGCAGATAACCCACTGATGATAATCACAGAAACGGATATTAATAGAGGCATCCAACCCAGGTTGAACACGGTTATCAATGAGATGGGGATTAAGGAATAATAGAAATATCTTTTTCTGAGAAAAGAAAGACAATAGAATATCAGCAGGTAACAAAAGATATTTGACGCATGATAAAATTTAAAATCAATAGATTCGAATTGGATCAGTAAGTATAACGGTATCAATACAGCTAAATGTAATGGATCGTTTTGTCTTGCGATCCGCTGACAGATCAGGCAGGGAAGAAGATAAATAAAAGATAATAATAGCGTGAAAATGACTTTTCCGGCATAGGGATAGTAAAAAAACTGGATAATGAAATTTGCCATATAACGACCGAGCCCACCGCTTTCATATAGATAGCTTTCCAGGTAAGAACGACTGAACAAAAATAGTTCCTGCTGTTCATGGTAAGGTATGATATAAGCCAGGCTGTCCATGAATAGAAACATGAATGAAGCGATAAGGCAGATGAACAGAAACCAATGGCTGTTTTTCATAAGGTGTCGTTTTGGGAGAAGGAACCTGGATTCAACCAGGTCCCTTTGAGTTTTTAATAACCGGAATTCTGTGTTAATGCAGGATTCAGGTCAATTTCCGATTGAGGAACCGGATATACATAGTTGTGATCTGAATATCGGCTGCCAGTTAATTTTATATTTTCACCCTCATACAATATACATCTTTGTCCGTCGGGAGAGCTGGGGTCGTCTACGAGTTTGTATTTTAAACCGAGGAAAGGAGCATTCAATACTTCGCTGGCAATACCCCATCGGCGAATATCCCACTGGCGTTTGCCTCCTTCCAGGGCAAACTCTACACGCCATTCATTACGGATGCGTTGACGCAATTCGTCCTGTGTCCCGCAGTATGTCGGTTTGCTTGCATCTGTCTTTTGCAGTTCGGGAATACCGGCACGGCGGCGTACACGATTTACAGCCTCGAAAGCAGAATCATCCAAAGGAGTCGTTTCATTTTTAGCCTCTGCATACGTCAGCAATACTTCTGCGAAGCGAATCACATGCCAATCCTTTCCCATATCCCAACCTGTCGATTGCGGATCGATACTCGGATCCAACCATTTCTGCTGATAATAACCGGTTGCCGTAGCATCACCGTGCTGGGCGATACCGGTGTTACCGCTAGACTTCAATGGAGCAACTTTGATGACTGTACCATACATCTCTTCACCATCATGTAATACGCAAACTTCCAAACGTGGGTCGCGGTTTGTAAACGGATCGTTTTCTTTGTATAGCGACGATTTGCTGATCGGTGCGCCGTCAATACATTCGAAAGCATCTACCAGGCTCTGTGTCGGGTTGATACCTCCCCAGCCTTTTGTCGGGAAACATTCCCATCCGATGATATAGTTGGTGTTATCCGGTGCGTTAAACTGGCGGACCAGAATAGCTTCGCTACACGCTTCCTGGCTTTCCCAGAATAATTCGGCATACCTTCCGGTGCCTTCTGCATCGAACAATTCATACTGGTTGGAGTCGATAACAGCCTTTGAAGCCGCTGCAGCGACTTCCCAATCAGCGTAATACAAAGCTGCACGTGCTTTCATTGCATAAGCGGCTCCTTTTGTTATACGACCGTATTTGTCGGACGACCATTCTTTCGGTAGCTTTTCAATAGCATAGTCGAAATCTTCCATTACCTTTTTGTAAACTTCTTCGCGGGGAGTACGGGTGATTCCTTCCAGCTGATCCAATGCCAGGCTGCTTTCCACATAAGGGACATCGCCAAACTGCTGGATTAGTTCGAAATAAAGGTAACCGCGCAGAAAACGGGCTTCTCCGATGGTAGCTTCTTTATCTGCTGTCGGATAATCTTCTATCATATCTATTTTTTCCAGCAGGATGTTGCAGGCACGAATGGAAGAATAACTTCCGCTCCAACCGAAACCAGCCGGATCATAAATACCTTTTGACACATCTCCGGCAGCCCATTTGATGCCATGTACTGCATTATCGGAGTTAATATCTCCATCTATATCTCCATTTGCGCTACCGGGTAATACCCCATAAATATCTGCAACAAACATCTCTGCATCGACTGGTTTTGTCCAGAAACTGCCGTCAGACAATTCTTCCTGCGGATAACGATCCAGAAAATCGCTACATGAGCAGAGACTTAATAATAATGCCGATATGGTAACTGATAATATATTTTTTTTCATATCTGTTTAAGCGTAAGAAATTAGAATGAAACTTTTAAACCTAAAGACACCTTTTTAACATTACCGTAATAGGCTCCGCGATTGGAAGCCGGAGCTTCGGGATCGATACCTTCCAAACCACTGAATGTTAATAGATTTTCACCGGATAGATATACTTTAACCTTGTCGACTCCTATCTTTTGAGTAAGAGCAGACGGAATATTATATCCTAATGAAATATTTTTCAGACGAACATAAGATGCATCCTGTAACCAGAAAGAAGAGGTTGAAAAGTTTACCTGTGAATCTTTGGTGATACGAGGATAAGAGGCATTGTGATTATCAGGAGTCCAGCGATCCAGGTGACGTTCCAGTACTTTTCCGCTATTGTAGAATGCATAAGCGGATTCTCCTGTATAGTAACCATCTACATCGAAGGCTCCCTGGAAAAATGCAGAAAAGTCGAAATCTTTGTAGAAGAGACTTATATTCAGACCTCCTGTCCATGACGGCTTATCTTTACCGATCACTTTGCGGTCGTTCGCTGCATCGATTTTACCGTCACCGTTCAAATCGCGATATTTAATATCTCCCAGTTGTTCTGTTCCGGTACGTTTCGCATCGTTCGCTAATTCTTCTTCCGTATTGAAATAGCCGATAGCTTCGTAGCCGTAGAATGAGCCTAAAGCATATCCTTCAAGGTACCAGTATTTGCTATCATCCGGATTTTCACCTTCCGTTCCGCACATATCTGTAATTTTATTTTTTACATAGGCGACATTTAGGTTAATAGCATAGCTGAAATCTTTATTGATCCGGTTATTATGGAAAACGCTTAAGTCAAAACCTGTATTTTGCATGCTACCTGCATTTTGTGCCGGAGCATCCATGCCGAGGACACCCTGCACCGGCAAATAGAGTAACATATCTTTGGTTTTCTTTTTGTAGACTGACAATTCAAATCCTAAACGGTTATTCAGGAAACCTGCTTCCAGGGCTGCTTCGTAATTGGTTACTGTCGCCCATTTTAGCTCGGAGTTTACATAACGTGATTCATAGGCTGTAGAGTAAAGAGAATTGCCAAACATATAGCTGCCGTATGCATAGGTAGGGATAGCCGGATAGATATCGTCGTCTGCAAGTTCCTCATTACCGGTTTGTCCCCAGCCCAGGCGCAGCTTCAAGTTGCTCAGCCAATTGATATCGGCATCTTTTACAAAACTTTCTTCCGTAATACGCCATCCGGCAGAAACAGAAGGGAAGTATCCCCAGCGTGAGTCTTTCGGGAAACGGGAAGATGCATCGGCACGTAGATTAGCTTCAAACAGATATTTGTCGCTGAAATCATATTGGATACGTCCGAAATAGGAGCGTCGTGCAATTTCGTGGCCTCCGTTTGTATTTGTCTGGGAAGACTTGTCCAATGTGTTCAATGACTCGGTAAGTTCATCGTTTCCACCACCTTTACGGGTAGCCTCCGTATATTTGTATTTATAGTAGATTTGTTCAAAACCGGCTAATACGGCAAGCGAATGTTTTCCGAAAGTTTTGTTATAATTAGCCAATACCTGCGTTGTATACCAGTTCCAGTCATAATATTTTTGATATCCTTCGCGCAGACCGGAGTTATAAGTATTGTTACCGGTACCATATTCCAGTAGTTTTTTGAACCCCTCATTATTACGGGTATCGTTGCGTACAGAGAATAAGGCTTTGACATTCAGTTCCGGTAAAATATTGACTTTGGCGTAGGCTGTTGCGTTGAGCTGCTGGTCTGTTTGTCGTGTAAATCCTGTATTGTTCAGATGGGCAACCGGGTTATTGAGGCCACTATAATAATATGTACCGTCTTCATTATAGACCGGAACGGTAGGAGACAAGCGGTTTGCATATTGGCGAAGCGAAGCATATCCTTCCCATCCGTCATTTTTAGTACCTCTATAGCCTGAAACATTCAATCCGGCATTCAGCCATTTATTGATGTCGCTGTCCACACTGATACGTCCGTTGAAACGATCGTATTTGTTTACATCGATCAGGCCATCCTGGCGTGTATATCCGATAGAAGCATTGTAACTTGTTTTTTCAGAACCTCCGTTGATGGAGAGGTTGTGATAAGTTTCCATTGCATTCTTTTTGAATGTTTCTTTATACCAGTCTGTGTCAGGCAGAGTTCCGTTTCGATAGTTTTCAATATCTTCGTCTGTGTAGGGGAGAATGGCATTGGGATTTTCATTTTTGACTGCTTCGTTATATAACATAGCATAGTCTCCCGATCCCAGGAATTTTAACAATGCAACGGGAGATGTCCATGCGACGGAACCGGAGTAGTTGATACGAGCTTTATCTCCTTTCTTACCTTGTTTAGTCGTGATCAGTATGACACCGTTTGCAGCCTGTACACCATAAATAGCGGAAGATGCGGCGTCTTTCAATACAGTGAGGCTTTCGATATCCTGCGGGTCGATCGTGTTCATACTACCGGGTACTCCGTCTACTATAACCAAGGGGCTACCACCGTTGATGGAGTTTGTACCACGGATGGTAATACTGGCCGTCTGTGATCCCGGAGCACCAGAGCTTTGTATGGCAGTTACACCTGGTATCTGGCCGGCTAAAGCGGCAGATACACTCGCTACACTTCGTGATTCAATAGCTTCGGCAGAAATGTGTGCGACAGAACCTGTCAGGTTTGCTTTTTTCTGTACTCCATAACCGACAACGATCACTTCATCCAGCGCCTGAGAATCTTCTTTCAGGACAATTTTCCCTTTTGAAGCTTCGGATGCTTTGATCTCTAATGTTTTGAATCCAATACTACTGATTACCAGCATGTCCGTAGGATTTGCCTCGATTGTAAATTTTCCATCTAAATCGGTTACAGTTCCGTTTGTCGTGCCTTTAACAACAACATTGGCGCCGATGAGCGGCTCATTCATTCCACCATCAAAGACTACTCCACTTATGGCTTTTTTCTGTTGGGTAATAGATACTTCTGTTGTAATGGCGTACAAGGAAGAAGTGGTTACTGAAACAGGAAAAGCAAGTGCAATTAAAAGCAAAGGGAGTTTGTTTTGCTTTAAAATAGACCTGTAATTCATGTGTTTTTTAATTATGATTAATATTAATACTGTGTAATTAGTATGGAGTTCCTGTAGAACTATATACTTTATTTCTTTGGTAATCGGTTGTATTGTAGTTGTTTGTGGTTTTACGTATGTCTTTTTATTAAAACAGGTTAAGATAAATGCAATGAACGTATTTAACGTTTGGGGGTATTTTTATTAAGAAGAGGTCTAAATTTTAAATATTTATAGTATACATATTAAAAAAATACTATATTTGCAGTGTAATTATTAAATAGTTCTACAGGAACTATGTCATTTACAGACTTTCCGCTTTCTTTCCCCTTTTATTTAAGTATAAGAGTCTTTTGCTGGAATATTGATTATCAAACAGTCATTCGTTTATCTGGTATTTGGGGGTATCATGTGTGATAATTAAATGCTTCTTCTCTATTTTAGATGAATTAACTTTCCTTTAAACCTTCAGGAAGCTTTGTATATTTGATAAATTCCGGACCTCTTACTATATCCATTAGTATATTGTCAAAATAGAAATTGTATCTTTGTGCCCGTAATACAGAATAAATATGATTTCGGTTGAAGGACTAACAGTTGAATTTGGCGGATTTACGCTTTTTGATGACGTTTCGTTTGTGGTAAATAAGAAAGACCGTATCGCGCTGGTCGGAAAGAACGGGGCGGGAAAATCTACGATGTTGAAGATCTTTGCAGGCTTGCAGACTCCGACATCCGGGACAGTGAGTGTTCCTAAAGAAACAACGATCGGTTATCTGCCGCAGCAAATGCAGTTAACCGATAGCCGTACGGTTCGTGAGGAAGCGGAGCAAGCTTTCGGACATATCCGGGAAATGGAAAAAGAGATCGAACGGTTGAACCTGGAACTGGCAGAGCGGACTGATTATGAGACTGAATCATATCAAAAACTGATAGACAAGGTAACGCATCTTTCTGAACATTTTCAGTTGCTGGGAGGAAGTAACTACCATGCGGAGCTGGAACGGACTTTGATCGGATTGGGATTCAAACGTACTGATTTCGATCGTCCGACCTCTGAATTCAGCGGTGGATGGCGTATGCGTATCGAGTTGGCAAAGTTATTGCTTCGTCGGCCGGATGTATTGTTGCTCGATGAGCCGACCAACCACCTGGATATTGAATCTATCCAATGGCTGGAGAATTTTATAGCTACCCGCGCCAATGCGGTGATTTTGGTTTCTCACGACCGCGCCTTTATCGATAACACGACTTTCCGGACGATCGAGATCGAATTGGGAAGCATATACGATTATAAAGTCAAATATTCCGAATATGTGGAACTCCGTAAGGAACGCCGCGAGCAACAACTTCGTGCTTTCGAAAATCAGCAGAAGAAGTTGGCTGATACGGAAGCCTTTATTGAACGGTTCCGCTATAAGGCGACGAAATCCGTTCAGGTGCAGTCGCGTATCAAGCAGCTGGAAAAGGTAGAACGTATCGAAGTCGATGAGGTCGATACGGCGATGTTGAGCCTGAAGTTTCCGCCTGCTCCCCGGTCTGGTTCTTATCCGGTGATCATGGAGAATGTGGCCAAACGTTACGGTGATCATCTGATATTTAAAGATGTGACATTGACTATAAATAGGGGAGACAAAGTGGCTTTTGTCGGTAAGAACGGAGAAGGTAAGTCTACGCTTGTAAAATGTATCATGGATCAGATCGACTATGAGGGCAAATTGCAGTTGGGACATAATGTGAAGATCGGTTACTTTGCACAGAACCAGGCACAGTTACTGGACGATAACCTGACGGTATTCGATACGATAGACTATGTGGCAGAGGGAGATATACGTACCAAGATACGCGATATACTCGGAGCTTTTATGTTCGGTGGCGAAGCATCTGATAAGAAGGTGAAAGTATTGTCCGGTGGAGAACGGAGCCGTCTGGCTATGATCCGCCTTTTGCTGGAGCCTGTCAATCTCCTGATTCTCGATGAGCCGACCAACCATTTGGATATGCGTTCGAAGGATGTTTTGAAGGATGCATTGCGTGAGTTCGACGGGACTGTGATCGTTGTTTCACATGACCGCGAATTTCTGGATGGCCTGGTCGATAAGGTCTATGAATTCGGAAACCAGCGCGTCGTGGAACATTTGGGTGGTATCTACGAGTTTCTGGAAAGAAAGAAAATGGACAGTCTGCGCGAATTGGAGCGTACTGCACAGGTCGCTTCTTCTACAACGGATACGGAAGTGCAGCCTACGCAAAATAAATTATCGTATGAAGCACGCAAGGAGCAGAGTAAAGCGATCAAGAAAGTAGAAAAAGCTGTCGCTGAAGCCGAAAATAAAATAACTGAACTGGAAAACTCCATAGCTGCTATCGAAGCCAGGCTGGCTACTCCGGAAGGTGCATCCGATACCTCTTTATATAATGATTATTCATCATTGAAAAAAGAATTGTCCGACACGATGGATACATGGACAGAGTTGACCATAGAGTTGGAAGAATTGAATGAAAAAGCGTCCCGGTGATCCGGCGGCGCTTTTTTTGAAATATATTGATTGAAGAGGGATAGCATTAAATAAAAAGTATTTACTTTTGTCAGTGGTAAGCTTCGGCTTATTATACCATGAGTTTGAACTGATTGATAAATAACAAACGCCTAATTTATATAGACAAAATATTATGTTGACTCAAATTATTAACGGTCGTATCCTGACACCACAGGGCTGGATGAAAGATGGTTCTGTTCTGATTAGTGATAACAAGATTCTGGAAGTGACCAACTGTGACCTGGCCATAGTTGGTGCGAACCTGATTGACGCCAAAGGAATGTATATCGTTCCGGGCGGAGTGGAAATCCATGTTCACGGTGGGGGTGGACGTGACTTTATGGAAGGAACGGAAGATGCGTTTCGTGGTGCGGTGGCTGCCCATATGCAACATGGTACGACCAGTATTTTCCCGACTTTGTCTTCTTCAACGATCCCGATGATACGTGCGGCAGCGGCTACTACTGAAAAGTTAATGGCTGAAAAGGATAGTCCTATCCTGGGTTTGCATCTGGAAGGTCATTATTTTAATATGAAGATGGCAGGCGGTCAGATCCCTGAAAATATCAAGAATCCGGATCCCGAAGAATATATTCCTTTACTGGAAGAAACGAATTGCATCAAACGTTGGGATGCAGCCCCGGAACTGCCGGGAGCTATGCAGTTCGGTAAATATATTACTTCTAAAGGTGTGCTGGCTGCTGTCGGTCATACACAGGCTGAGTATGAGGATATCCAGACTGCTTACGAAGCCGGCTATACACATGCTACGCACTTCTATAACGCGATGCCTGGTTTCCATAAACGTCGGGAGTATAAATATGAAGGTACGGTGGAAAGTATCTATCTGATCGATGATATGACAGTGGAAGTGGTGGCTGACGGTATTCATGTTCCTCCGACGATCCTCCGTCTGGTATATAAAGTAAAAGGGGTGGAACGTACTTGTTTGATCACGGATGCATTGGCTTGTGCTGCAAGTGACAGCCAGGTGGCTTTCGATCCTCGTGTGATCATCGAAGACGGGGTTTGTAAATTAGCCGACCGTTCGGCTTTGGCCGGTAGTGTGGCTACTATGGACCGTTTGATCCGTACTGTGGTACAGAAAGCAGAAATTCCTTTGGAAGATGCTGTTCGTATGGCTTCTGAAACACCTGCCCGTATCATGGGAGTTTACGATCGGAAAGGTTCTTTGCAACGTGGTAAGGATGCCGACCTGATGGTCTTGGACAAAGATTTGAATGTACGTGCTGTCTGGGCTATGGGAAAATTGGTGGAAGGTACCAATAAGCTGTTTTGAGAATTGAAAGTTGAAAATTGAGAATTGAAAGTTATGTTAACACAAATAATAAACGGACAGATCCTGACTCCACAAGGTTGGTTAAAAGACGGTTCTGTTCTGATCAGTGATGGTAAAATACTGGAAGTAACAAATAGTGACCTGGCAGTGATAGGGGCTACGGTGGTAGATGCCAAAGGAATGTATATTATTCCGGGTTTCGTTGCTATGAATATACACGGTGGCGGCGGTTATGATTTTAAAGAATGTACGGAAGAAGCTTTCCACGGAGCAGTGAACGCACACATGAAATATGGTGCGACATGTATTTTCCCGACATTGGCCCCGCTTCCCATGACTGAAGTCAGGAAAGGGGTTGCCTTATGTGAAAGTGTGATGGCAGAGAAAAACAGTCCTGTGTTGGGATTACAGTTGGAAGGACCCTATCTGAATCCGAAGATGGCAGGCAGTTTGCTGACGGATGCATTGAAAGATCCTGATCCGGATGAATATAAATCGTTGCTGGAAAGTACGAATTGTATTAAACGTTGGGATGCAAGTCCTGAATTACCGGGAGCTTTGGATTTTGCCCGTTATGTCCGTTCAAAAGGCCTCTTGGCAGCCGTTTCTCATACAGAGGCTGAATTTGAAGATATTAAAGCAGCTTATGAAGCCGGTTTTACGCATGCGGCTCATTTTTATAATGCTATGCCCGGGTTCCACAAGCGGCGTGAATATAAATATGAAGGAACGGTAGAAAGTGTGTTCCTGGAAGATGATATGACAGTGGAAGTGATTGCCGATGGCCGTCACTTGCCTTCAACAATCCTGCGTCTGGTTTACAAACTGAAAGGTGTGGAACGTACTTGTTTGTCTACAGATGCTTTGGCTTATGCAGCTAATGAAGGAAAGCCGATAGATGATCCCCGTATCATTATCGAGGATGGCGTTTGTAAACTGGCAGACCATTCTTCGTTGGTTGGAAGTATAGCTACGATGGATGTGCTGGTTCGCACCATGGCACAGAATGCGGGTGTACCTTTGGCTGATGCGGTTCGTATGGCTTCCGAGACACCTGCCCGCCTGATGGGGGTTAGTGATCGTAAAGGTTCTTTACAGCGTGGTAAAGATGCTGATATCGTTATTCTGGACCGCAAATTGAATGTCCGTTCTGTTTGGTCGATGGGACATTTGGTGGAAGGAACGAATACATTGGCTTAATCAAAGCGTTATGATTCTATATAATGAGCTCGGTATTGTACCGGGCTCATTTCATTTTATCTGTACCTATCAATATAGATAAAATTATATCTGTTTCTGTTTTGCTTTTGTGGTTTACTTTGCAATCTCTACCTATATAATAAGGTTTTAATTAATAAACAGATAAATAGTATGCAGTTACAGTTTGCAAGAAGGATGTCCGATATAAAGGCTTCGGAAATAAGAGAAATACTTAAAGTGACAGAGAAGGAAGATGTTATTTCTTTTGCGGGGGGACTTCCGGCTCCTGAACTTTTTCCAATAAAAGAAATTGATGAAGTTAGCCGGGTCGTTTTGAAAGAGTCGGGAACGAAGGCACTTCAATATACAACGACAGAGGGGTATGCCCCTTTAAGAAAGTGGATTGCCGACCGGATGAATACCCGGTTAAGTACTTCTTTCGATGAGGATAATATCCTTATTACACATGGTTCGCAACAGGGATTGGATTTATCCGGTAAAGTCTTTCTGGACGAAGGGGATATTGTTCTGTGTGAAAGTCCGACATATCTGGCTGCTATTAGCGCATTTAAAGCATACGGATGCCATTTTATCGAAATACCTACAGATGGGGATGGCATGGTCATGGATTTTCTGGAAGATGTTTTAAAGAAAACCAACGGCATTAAACTGATATATGTAATACCGACTTTCCAGAACCCGACGGGAAAAACCTGGAGTCTGGAAAGACGGAAACGATTGGCGGAATTGTCAGCTAAATATAGTATTCCTGTAGTAGAAGATAATCCGTACGGCGAGTTGAGGTTTGAAGGGGAACCATTACCTTCTGTCAAGTCGTTCGATGCAAAAGGGAATATCCTGTGTACGGGGAGTTTTTCCAAGATATTCTGTCCCGGTTTCCGTATCGGCTGGATTGCCGGAGATAAAGAGATTATCCGGAAATATGTTTTAGTTAAGCAAGGGTCAGATTTACAATGTAATACAATTGCTCAAATGATCATTGCCGAATATCTGAATCGGTATGATATAGACGAACATATTAGGAAAATCATAGCGATCTATCGGAAACGCAGAGATGTGGCAATAGAATGTATAGGGAAATATTTTCCTGACAATATAAAATATACCCGGCCGGAAGGAGGTTTGTTTACGTGGGTAGAACTACCTGAAAATATTTCGTCACGCACGATTTTGGATACATGTATAGAGAAGAAAATTGCTTTTGTGCCCGGAGGTTCCTTTTTCCCCAATGGAGGTAAAGAGAATACCTTCAGGATCAATTTCTCTAATATGCCGGAGGAGAAAATAGATGCCGGTCTTCAGATGATCGGAGAGGTAATCAGAGAATATATCGATGGGTTACATTGATTTTTTGATGATCTCTCCCAAGGTCTTTAAACGTTCTTCGAGGGTAGGAGTCCATTGATGTCCGTAACTCAGGCGCATGCAGTTATTGAATTGATCCTGTAAGGTAAACATTCTTCCGGGAGCAATACTGATCTTTTGCTGCATCGCCTGATAATATAGTTCGGTTGTATCGACTTTTTTATCCAGTTCTACCCACATCATAAATCCACCTTGTGGATGAATGATTCTGGTTTCTTCCGGAAAATAATCTATAATGGACTGTACAAAATGGAGACTATTGGCGTGTAACTCTTGTCTCAATTTGCGCAGGTGGTTTTCGTATCTGTCATTTTCCATAAAGTTGGCGATGGTTTCCTGATTCAAAGGCGGTGTGGATATTAATGTAATGTTCTTTTGTCGAAGAACTTCCTTTTTGAATTTGCCCGGAGCGATCCAACCGACACGATACCCGGGCGCCAATGTCTTTGAGACGGAACAACACCATAACACTAGCCCTTCTTCATCGAAAGCTTTACAGGGTCTGGGACGGGAATTTCCGAAAAAGACGTCACCATACAGATCGTCTTCGATCAGCGGTATATGATGGTCTGCCAGCATTTTCACCACAGCCTTTTTATGCTCTTCGGGCATACAACTTCCTATCGGATTACTGAAATTGCTGATCAGTATGCATGCCTTAATTTGTGGCAGGACTTTCTTTAAAGCATCCGGTTCGACTCCGGTAACGGGATTTGTCGGTAACTCTATAACACGGAGTCCCATGCTGTTTGCCAGTTGAAGTAAACCGAAATATACAGGACTTTCGACAGCAATTGTATCTCCTTTTTGTGTGGTGGCCGACAAGGCTAATGAGACAGCATGGCTGGCTCCTGACGTAGTTACGATGTCGTCTTCGCTCAAAAGTCCGTTCCAGTTATATGTGAACCGGGCAATGTACTTTCTTAATTTAGGACTGCCTTGTGTATCCTCGTATCTTGTTCCGGAGCCAGGAAGTGAACGCATCGCTCTGACCAGCTCCTTATTAAGTTTGGCTATCGGCAATAATATATCTTCCGGTACGCCCAGAGAGAGACGGGTGATCGACAAATCTTCTATGGTTCGATACACTTCCGATATCAAATCGTTGTTTTCTTCGGCAGCATATTTGATCTTGGGCTGGGTCGTAGTAGGGGCAGATAGATGTAAAGGCTTGTAATTAACGAAATATCCGGATTTGGGGGAGGCGAGGATAAAACCTTCTTTTTCCAATTCATAATAGGCTTGTATGGCCGTATTCAGGCTTGTACCGTATTCTCTGCTTATCGTGCGTAGAGAAGGAAGTTTGTCTCCAGGTTTCCATATTCCTGTTTTTATTTGCCAGGCGATCGTCTTTGCGATCTTCTGATATAAAATTTCACCTTTCATATTCTGTATGTGTCCTGCAAAGATATGAAAGACTTTCGAAGAACGATAAGACGCGGATATAATGGAAGACTTACGAGAGGAACGTTTTTTATGTAACTAAACAAAAAAATTGAAGAAGATAACCCTATTTCTGGTTTAATCTGATATATTTGTAAAATATCCGTTTACTATTGACCTGAGTAACTTGTGGATACAGATAAAGATATTCTGATATTATTACTAATGAATAAAACGAAAAGTATGAGAACTTTATTTTGCTTATTTTCTATCTTGATTATGTCTTGTTGTGTCGGTTTAAATGCATATTCACAGGAACTGACGATTGAACAAAAAGAAAAGATCACTTCTGAGATTGTAACGGCTTTTGAAAATAGTATTAATGCTGCAGAAAACCTCGATGCAAAATTACTGGCAGATTGTGTAGACGATAGCTTTCAATCCGGCTTCATTATCAATGGACGTTTCTTCCCGCTTTTTAAAGGAGTAATGGACGATTTTAATGGAAAGGCGATAGGTTGTAAGTCCCAAGAATTGACCGTCATTAATAAAAAGATTACCGTTTTAGGAGAGAATACCGCATTGCTCACCACATCCGGAGATTATTCTTTATACCTCGAAGACGGGCGTACCCTAACCGGCAAATTTGCATGGACTATTGTTTATTCGAAAATAAACGGACAATGGAAAATCGTCCATAGCCATATGTAAAATATCCATTGGCGGAATGTGTTGGATTGATTTGGAAACAAAGAGAAAGGTGTAAAAAATGAATAGGTTAGATGCAGTGCTTGTCTTCAGGAATTTTAAGAAGAATAAATTGTCGACAGTGACGATGATATTCTCAATAATAATTGGGATATTTACATTTATTGTACTATCAAGTTATATTGGTTATGAAAGAAGTTACGATAAGTATGTAAATAACCATGAAAACATTTATCGTATTTATACCGAATTTTGTTCTCCCAATGGACAAGTTTTAACCAAACCAAAAAGTGAGAGAGGTATAGGGGAGATTTTAAAAGAAAAACACCCAGAGGTAAAAAAATCCGGTTTCGTAGGAAAACTGTCGAATTCAAATTTTCGGATTGATGATGATATCTTTTCTGAAGAATACAGTTTTTATGCTTCTAACTCAATATTAGACATACTTAATGTCACGGTTCTACATAACGACGATCATTCTAAATTGTTGAATGAACCGTACAAAGTCTTACTCTCAGAGAGTTTTGCACATAATTTTTTTGGTAATGACGATCCCCGTGGGAAGATGATCTTTATGTATCCGGCATTTAATGTTGAAATTCAGGGCGTTTACAAAGATTTTCCTAAACAGGCACATTTTAGGCCACAAATGCTTTTTTCTTTCGATAAGAATATGCGTTTACCTCCGCCGGTTTTGGATAAATGGGGGGCTGCTGAATTTTATACATACCTGGAACTGAATGATGGTACAGATATTAAAAAGATTGAGGATAACATGAATCAATTAGTGAGTAGCGAAAAGAGACATTATTTTGAAAGCACCGGCACAGTTCATAAATATCATCTTCAACCTCTTACCGAAATTCATACAAAATCACATTTGAGCGAAGAGTTATCAGAAAATATTCAAAACAGTTATTTGAATATTCTTTTAGCTATTAGTGTATTAATTGTCATTCTTGCCGGTTTTAACTATGTGTATTTTGCCTATACACGTATGGCGAAAAACTCACTGAAGCTTGGTCTTCAGAAATTGTTAGGAGCTGATAAACAGAATATTCTTGTGAGTTTTGTTTTAGAATCTTTCATCATTCATGTGGTTGCCCTTGCCTGTTCGATTATTCTGGTGATTTTGATGAAAGGATACTTGTTGAACAACCTTGGCTTTTCGCTGGGTTTCTCGCTTGCCAATCATAGTTTTTGGATTGGTTTTACAATAGTCTTCCTGATTAGTATTTTCCTGAATGGATTTATTCCTTTCTATACTCTAAACCGGAACAATTGCCTGCGGTTGATTAATAACAATTCAAAGAGTACTCTAAGAATGTATTTAACGGTAGTTCAATTTGTTACGTTAATTGCAATAATTGGAGTTATTATAGGAATCGATATACAGATTAAATATTTGATAAACAAGGATAAAGGTTACGATATCGATCATGTTATTGCGATCGCTGTACCGAAAAATATTAGCAGAGAATCGCGACTTGTTAAAAATCTTAATGCCTTTGACAATGATCTTATGAATTATCCTGGAATTGAAATGTTGACAAGCACTAATATTATTCCGGGAGATTTGCCTCCATACAACTACAGTTTTACAGAAGTAGGTAAATCATCGGGCGGTAAAGCGGGTATAATAATAGCTGATTCAAGTTTGTTGAGTAATTATAACATTAAGCTTTTAGCTGGGAGAAATTTTACGGACAATAAAAGAACCGATAATTTTCCTTGTATGATAAATATGAAAACCTTGAAAAACCTTGGATATGAAAAACCTGAAGAGGCGGTAGGGCGGCTCTTGTCATTAGATGAGGAAAGTGGAATGATCTCATACACAACTGAAATAGTTGGTGTTTGTTCTGATTTCGATTTCGTTTCAATGTTTGAAACACCACATTCACTGATATTGGTGAACTGGACAAATATGCTCTGGGGATATTATGTGATCAAGGTAAATGAGAATTACAACAAAGCGGATGTGATTTCGTATGTAAAAGAAAGATATAACGCAACCTTCGATAATTTCCCTTTCCAATATTACTATGTTGACGATTATTTCAATCAACAGTTCAAGGATGAAATTCATCTTAATTTGATTCTGAAGCATTTTGTCATATTGGCTTGTATCATTGCTTTTATCAATTTGTTGTCGGTAACCTGGTTTTCCACGAGTAGCCGCTCAAAAGAAATTGGGATCCGGAAAGTTTTTGGAGCTACAATAAGTGAAGTTGTCGTTTTGTTGAATGTTTCAATTGTTAAATGGATTGCGCTGTCTTTCTTGATCGCGATACCCATCATCTGGGTTGCACTCGGAGAATGGTTGAAGTCTTTTGCTTATCGAATCAATATGGATCCTGTGATACTTTTATTGCCGGGAGTCGCTGCATTGGTTATTAGTTTTATAACTATTTCATTCATAACGTATTCTTTAGCTAAAAAAGATCCTGTCGAATCCATTCATATTAAGTAGTGGGCAGGGGAGTTATACCGACTTATAGGTAAATAGATATTTTTGATAGGGTTCTTTAATCATTATTTGCCGGAGAATTGTTATATTTGTAATTCAAGTAAAAAAGTTGTACTAAATCGTAATTAAACATGAAGACGAACCTTAGTTCTCAAATTACCCTGACGCGTATACCTACCCGGTATTATCGTCCGGAAAACGCTTATGAGCAATCTGTTTTAACCCGTTTGGAAAAGATTCCGACAAACATCTACGAATCGGCAAATGAAGGTTCCTTTGCGATCGCAAAGGAACTGGCATCACAAATACGTAAGAAACAGGAAGCCGGAGAGCCTTTTGTTCTTGCATTATCCGGAGGCCGTTCTCCTCAGAGTGTTTTTAAAGAATTGATCCGTATGCACAAGGAAGAACAATTGAGCTTCCGTAACGTGATTGTATTTAATGTATATGAATTTTATCCGTTGAGCGCTTCAACAAATAGTAACCTCGCTTATCTGAAAGAGTCGTTGTTGGATCATGTGGATATCGATCCGAAGAATGTCTATTCGCCTGACGGTTCTATGCCGAAGGATGATATATTCGAATTCTGCAGACAATATGAACAGCATATCCAGAGCTTCGGAGGTATAGACTATATTCTGTTGGGTGTAGGTCATGCAAGCAATATTGGCTTTAACGGTCCGGGTTCTTCTATAAATGTGGGTACTCGCCTGGTATTGCTGGATAACGATGCCCGTAAAGAAGCTGCCCGCACATTCAAATCGATCGAAAATGTTCCGGCAAGTGTAATCACAATGGGGATTTCAACGATCCTGAAAGCTAAAAATGTGATTTTGATGGCTTGGGGTGAAGATAAGGCGCATATTGTTGCTAATACGGTTGAAGGAAAAGTGAGCGAAACAGTTCCTTCTACTTATTTGCAGACTCATATGAATGCGAAAGCTGTTATCGATCTGTCTGCTGCTTACGAACTGACAAGAATCAGTCATCCCTGGTTGGTTACCAACTGCGATTGGGATAACAAGCTGATCCGTCGTGCTATCGTATGGTTGTGCCAGTTAACGGGTAAACCGATCCTGAAGCTGACAAACAAAGATTATAGCGAACATGGTTTGGGCGAACTGTTGGCCCTGTACGGATCTGCTTATAATGTAAATATCAAGATTTTCAACGATATCCAGCATACTATTACCGGCTGGCCGGGTGGAAAGCCGAATGCAGACGATTCCAACCGTCCGGAACGTGCTACTCCGTATCCTAAGAAAGTGATCGTATTCAGTCCGCATCCGGATGATGACGTGATCTCTATGGGTGGTACATTACGCCGTTTATGCGACCAGCACCATGATGTACATGTCGCTTATGAAACTTCCGGTAACATCGCTGTAGGTGATGACGAAGTAATCCGTTACTGCGAATACCTGCGTGATGTTTGTGACAAATATTCTCCGAATGATACGGGCGTTAAGGATAAGGCGGAAGAGATCATCAAATATCTGCGTTTCGAGAAAGTAGAAAACGGAGAACCGGAAAAGAGAGATGTTCTGTTCATGAAGGGTACTATCCGTCGTGAAGAAGCTCGTCACGGTTGCCGATATTCGGGTGTGAAAGATGAAAATGTTCACTTCCTGGATTTGCCGTTCTACGAAACAGGTCTTGTAAAGAAGAACGATCTGGGAGATGCCGATGTGGCTATCGTGAAGAAACTGTTGCAGGAAATCCAACCGGATCAGATGTTTGTTGCCGGTGACCTAGCTGACCCGCATGGAACACATAAGGTTTGTCTGGATGCTGTATTGGCTGCTATCGACGAATTGAAAGACGAAGAATGGCTGAAACATTGCCGTGTTTGGATGTATCGCGGAGCATGGGCAGAATGGGAAATGGACCACATCGAAATGGCAGTACCTATCAGTCCGGAAGAATTACGTTTCAAACGTAATGCGATTCTGAAACACCAGTCACAGGCAGAAAGCGCACCGTTCCTGGGCGATGACGAACGTTTGTTCTGGCAACGTGCTGAAGACCGTAACCGTGCTACTGCTGAACTGTACAAGGATTTGGGCCTGGCTTCTTATGAAGCGATCGAAGCATTTGTTCAGTATATGATCCCGTTTGATAAATAAGAATCTTATTAAAAAATACAGAAGGTATCCCCAAAAAGGATACCTTCTTTTTATGTCCTGACCGGAGCTGATAACAAAAAAGAAGATGTCCTTTTGAGACATCTTCTTCATTTAATTCTGAGTTGATACTAAATTAATAGGTTGTTCCCTGGAAAATGTTTGATTGAGCGTATGGGATCAATGTTCCTACCATAGTCAAGTCTCTTCCTGAGAAGTTCGGGTCTACTGTTACGGTTGCTTTGTTGCTGCCGTTCATCAGTGTCAGATTTACTGTGGCAGAGATGAAGATACCCTGAACACTCATAGACAGGTAGACATTTCCGTCTTTATCCTGCTTTGTCTGAATGTTTGATGCGCTACCCTGGACTGTAACACCACCTAATCCATTAGGACCTGGGTACGGTGAGTTGGATGCGATCTGTACCATTGCCTGGCCATTGTTCAATGAGACGAAGTTGGTGTTTGAGTTCACATAGTAAACCATTCCGTTCATTGGTTGTACGGAGTTGGCCTCCAAAACGAAAGACTGGTCGCTGATAGCTTGCATGGCTGTGTTGAATTCCTGTTCATCCATGATAGCGTCTTTAGCTTCTCTGGCTTCTTTTTTAGCTTCTCTTTCTAACTTTTTCTCTGCTTTTTCTGCGGCTTTACTCTGAGCCTGTACATGTGTCATTCCCCCTATAACAAGAGTGAAAACGACGATAAAAGATACAATTCTTTTCATACGATTTAGTTTAAAACGTTTTCAAAATGTAGTAAAAAAACAAGCGGATGATAAAAAGGTTTCTAATAAATAGACGATTGCAGATACTATAACATTTTATCAGGGTAATTTGGTTAATCCTCATTTTTATTATAGAATCTTTTATATAATAGGTAGTTGCGAAGTCTCCGAATTAGGTATTCAGCGAATTATCCAGTATTTTTGTGGATGATATAAGATGATAAAAATGAAAAGAGATGAAGATTGATGTTTGTTTTTCGCCGGCTCTGTATCCGGTATATCATGATCCGGAGGCGATCGTTGTTGTGGTGGATGTATTCCGTGCAACGACAACGATGGCGGCGGCTTTTCAGAATGGAGTAAGTAGTATCCGCCCGGTTGCATCTGTGGAGGAAGCGATGGAATATAAGAGAAAAGGCTGGTTGGTTGGGGCCGAACGCAATGTGAAACGATGTGATTTTGCTGATTTCGGAAATTCACCATTCGACTATACACCGGAGAAGGTGACCGGTCGGGATGTGATTTTTACGACAACCAACGGAACGAAGGCGATAACGATCGCTAAATCGGCTTATCGAGTTATCACTGGGGCATTTATCAATTTACAGGCAGTGGCGGACTTTTGCCGGAAGCATGGGCGGGACGTTGTCGTATTGTGTTCCGGCTGGCAGGATAAGGTGAATATAGAAGATACTTTGTTCGGAGGCGCTTTGGTCGATGTCCTTGTCTCTACCGGTGAATATGAACCGGCTACCGATGCAGCAATCATAGCCCGTGATATGTGGAGGAATAATCGGAATAACTTACTGACATATATCGATCCGACGGATCATATGGCTCGTTTGAAAGCAAATCATTTAGCAGATTCGGTTCCTTATTGCCTGACATTGAACAGTGCGGAGGTTGTGCCGGAATTGACGATAGAGGAGGGAATCCTGGTTTTGAGAACCAGATAATACCGACATTGGTAAACAATTGAAAGATAAGAACAATGACAAAAAATAACAAGATACGTTTCGGAGTAATCGGGACGAACTTTATAACAGACTGGGTGATTGCCGGGGCACGGCAGGATGAACGTTTTGAGTTGGTGGCTGTTTATTCGCGGACACAGGAGCGGGCGGCTGAATTTGCAGCCAAACATCAGATTCCCCACACTTTTACCTCTCTGGAGGAAATGGCACAAAGTCCGCTGATCGATGCTGTTTATATTGCATCCCCTAATTTCCTGCATGCGGCACAGAGTATTCTTTGCATGAAACATGGCAAACATGTTTTGTGTGAGAAGCCTTTTGCATCGAATGCGTTGGAAGCGAAAAAGATGATCGAAGCTTCCCATACATATAATGTAACGTTGATGGAGGCGATGAAGCCGACATTGACTCCGAATTTCCGTGCTGTTCGTGATAATCTAAGCCGTTTGGGGACGATACGCCGTTATTTCTCTTGCTATTGTCAGTATTCATCGCGTTATGATAAGTATAAGGAAGGGATTGTGTTGAATGCCTTTAAGCCGGAATTGTCGAATGGGGCGATGATGGATATAGGTATCTATACGCTTTATCCGATGGTAGTCCTGTTCGGACGGCCAAAAAAGGTGGAAGCTTCCGGTATCGTGCTTTCCTCAGGAGCGGACGGACAAGGGGCAGTGAATTTTCTGTATGACGATATGAATGCGACTATCCTTTATTCGAAGATTGCTAACTCTTATCTTCCTACGGAGATACAGGGTGAAGAGGGGAATATCAATCTGGATCGTATAAATATAATAGGAAAGGTTACTTATACACCTCGTATCCCGACAGGTGCCGGAAAGACGGCAGTTTCGGAACCGATAGATATAAGCGCAGTGACAGATAAGAATGAATATTATTATGAGGTGGCAGAGTTTATGGATCTGATACAGGCGGGTAAACGCGAGTCATCTGTTAATAGTCATGAGAATTCATTGATTACTCTGGAGGTTATCGACGAAATACGGAGGCAGTTGGGGATTATCTATCCGGCTGACAGGTAGTGGAGGGAGATTCGCTATAACAGGTTTATTTGCCGTCTGCTTCAGCTGACGGATTAGTTAATAACTATTTCTTTGGACTTTAGTCACATTTTAAACACAATCTCTATGTGAAAAATGTGGCTAAAGCCGAAAGGGAGAAACAACTTGTAAACCGTCAGCTGAAGCAGACGGCAAATAAACCTGTAACAAGCAAGTCCTCCTGTTTATTGGAATTTCTAAATCCATGTCATCCGCGTACAAAACATATTCGACCGCAAAGCCTAACTGTCAACTGTCACTTGTCAACTATCAACTGAAAAAGGTGAAACCTTTTTCTAATAATTCTTTTTAAATCTCTCTTATAAAATACTTCGCCAGGAACTCCCAATTCCCATGAATAATATCTTTCCCGCGTTCCGGGCTGTACAGGCTCTTTGTCTGCGCATCTGCCAGCATACCGCGTTCTTCGAGGGCTTTCAGTAAGTCCATGCTGCAATGTTTGACGATGAAGAATGCCAATGCCTGTTCGGAAGCCTTTTTCTCATTGTAGAAAGGATTCTGTTCGTCTTTGATATATTCGATACCGTCCACCACTAATTGAAGGCCCTCTCTGGGAGAAGCATATACGGCAAACTTGTCGAATTCGATACAGTTCGCCAACGGAGTATATTCGTTTTCTTCCAGTTTCAACTGCTGCGAGGCGAAATCGATGAACTCTTGCTTGCTCTTCATATAGAATAACAATTTACCATTGGCCACTTCGGTAAATTTATTGTAGGCATCTTTGTTGCTTTCTTCCCTTTCTTTGATAGCAGGGTCGATGAAGTTTTCCGATTGCTCTGCCTGTTCCGCGAAGAAAGTGTGATTCGGGTGTGTTTCCGGTAGGATGAGCGACAACCATTTGGGCGACGTATAGGCCAGGAATGCAGTACGGTCGATGTGAGCCAGCGAATTATGGATTGTCATAATCACCTCCGTATTCTCCTTATTACCCGGGTTCTGACGCCAGAACTCCTTGATCGTTTCGCTCAGGTTGTATTTTGTGTCCGTGAATAAATACGAATCGTAATGGAACCAATGCAATAGTATTTCGTAGTCTTCCGGTGTCTCATAGGATGTTTCCGGGGCGAATAAAGCCTGCATCTTGCTGTTTTCCGGAGCGGTAGTCCACTCCTGGCAGAATAGCTGGTAGATCAGGTGGCCTGTCTCTTCGTTCGTCGGGTTGTCCGGATTGACGAAAGTTCCTTTCTTGGCACCGTGATACTGCTGGGTGTAGTGCCAGAGTAGGAAACGGACATCTTCCAGGTTGGCTTCATCATCGTAATAATGGTCGCTGATAGTGTAGAAAGGGAGATAGTTGCCTGTCTGTTTCTTATATTCCGTGATGAAAGAGTGCCAGATGTTGAGGCCGGAGATTACATCCTCGAAATAAGCCGCCATACGCATACTGATCTGGATGACATCTTCTTTGTCGAATGAGTTTGCCAGGTCGGTATGTAACATTATATCATGTATCTGATTGGCGATACGGGTATAATAAAGGTCGGTTGGTCCGGATTGTTTATATGGATGCAGTTGCAGCCAGTCTTTTGGAAAAATCTTAGTATTTTTCATCTTATAATCGTCATTTACGCTTTTGATTAATAAAGGTACAAATGTAGTAAATTTATTTGTCAACGAATTGTAATAACCGTTACCGTATTGTCATCTCTTTTAAATTTGGCTGAAACATCGCGCCTCTACTTTTGCGGCAAATAAATGTAACAACAAGTAAAGGAATGAGAAATAAGCGTGAAAAGAGAGGGCTGTTGATGCTGGTTCTCCTGCTGTTTGGAAGTTTTCTTGCGCTGACGGCCCGGGCACAAACGGGTGTTATCTGCGGAACCGTGACAGATGCTAAATTCAAGGAACCACTGATCGGTGCCACTGTCTCTATCGAAGGAACGACAATCGGAGCTATAACGGATATAGACGGAAATTTCCGTATCGAAAAGGTACAACCGGGTAAATATACACTGGTCGCTTCTTATGTATCTTATAAAACGCAAACCATAAAAGATGTGGCTGTGATAGCTCATCAGGAAGCAGTCGTGCGTATCGAACTATCGGACGCCGACCTCCAACTGCAAAACGTTGTGATAGTGGCCCAACGAAAACTGGGGACAGAAACAGCCGTACTGAATACCGTCCGTAAAAGCCTTCCTGTAGTGAGCGGAATATCTGCCCAGCAGATTAGCAAGACGCAGGACAGCGATGCCGCTGAGGTGCTTCGCCGTATACCCGGTATTACGATCGTGGACGACCGCTTCATTGTTGTTCGCGGCCTGGCACAGCGTTATAATAATGTGTGGCTGAACAATGCCACGACACCGTCGAGCGAGACGGATAGCCGTGCTTTTTCCTTTGACGTGCTGCCTTCTTCCCTGGTCGATAATATGATGGTCTACAAAAGTCCGTCGGCAGAGTTACCGGCTGATTTCTCGGGTGGTTTCGTCCGCCTGCTGACGAAGAATGTGCCGGAAGGGAATACCTTCAATATCTCTTATCAACTGGGTTTTAATACAAATGCAACTTTCCGCGATTTCCAGTTGACGAAAGGGTATGCGGTCGATTATCTGGGCTTTGGTGCCGGTAAACGCATGCTACCTTCCAATGCACCTGCTCACCTGAATGATGTAAGTACTTCCGACGCTGCTACATTTACCCGCCGGGTGAATACGGGGTGGGATATCAGCCATTTCACGGCACTCCCGGAACAGAAGCTGACTTTCACCATGAACCGCCTTTTCGACCTGGGTGACTGGCGGATCGGTAATATAACGAATGTGAATTACAGTACGGGCTACGATTATTACGAGATGAAGAACAATAACTATCTGTCGTATGATATGACGAACGACCAATCGTCTTACCGTTATAAATACGACGATGTGCAGTATAAGAATACGACCAAGCTCGGTGCCTTGTTCAACTGGTCTTTCCTGAACGGGAACAACAAGTTCGAGTTCCGTAACTTCTTCAACCAGCGGGGAACTTCTTCGCTTTCCCAACGCCAGGGTACAGATTACTATTCTGAAGAGAATATCCGGAAATGGGAATCACTTTACACCGGACGTACCACCTATGCCGGGCAGTTGAGCGGTGAACATAAATGGCACGACGAAGCCGACAAGCTGGACTGGACGGTGGGGTATGCTTATGCCGCCTACAAGGAGCCGGACCGTAAAGTCGTCAAGTCGATGGAACGGAAGCAGGATGACGAACTTAAATATTATGTATCCGACCCGACCCGCTATTATCAGGATCTGACGGATAACAGTTTCTCCCTCGGAACGAATTACGAGCATACTTTCAGTGTGTCGGAGCTTTTCAAACCCGTCTTGAATGCTGGTGTATATGGGGAATATAAAGACCGCACGTTTGAAGCACGCCGTTTTCTCTACAATCTTTTGGGAAGTGGATATAACCGCTTTGCCGAGTGGGATTACAGTTCGATCTTTTCGGATGAGAATATTTCCGAAAACCGTATTTATATGAAGGAAAGCACCAATAAAAGCGACTCTTATACTTCTGAGAATCTGCTGGGGGCAGCTTATGTGGCAGCCCGGTTGAATTATGGAGAGAAACTGAATGCGAATATCGGTGTCCGCATGGAATATTACCAGCTGAAATTGGATGGCTATGAATCGGATGGCATCAAAGCAGTCCATCTGGACCAAAGTTCGACCGAGTTCTTTCCTTCCTTGAATGTTGCCTATAGCCTGACTGATAAACAACAGGTGCGGGTCGCTTACGGGCGTTCGGTCAACCGTCCCGAATTTCGTGAAGTGGTGCCTTACGTGTATTATGACTTTGCACTAGATGCCAATATTACCGGGAATGTCAATTTAAAGAATGCCTATACCAATAATGTTGATGTGCGTTATGAGTTTTACCCGTCGACAGGTGAGACGGTGACGATAGGGGGATTCTATAAATATTTTGAAGACCCGATCGAGCAGACGTATAGTGAAGCAGGTTCCGGCTTGCAGTACACCTATCACAATGCCGATCATGCCAGGGCTTTTGGTGTGGAGGTGGATATTAAGAAGCAGTTGGATTTTATCGGGTTGAAAAACCTGAGCCTGGTGTTCAATGGCGCCTATATTCATAGTAAGGTCTATTTTGCCGAAGGCTCTTTTGAGCGCGACCGGGCGATGCAGGGACAGTCTCCTTATCTGATCAATACAGGGTTATTCTATCAACTGGAAGATAAAGGTTTTTCTGCTTCCGTGCTCTATAACCGCATCGGAAAGCGTATCGAAACAGTGGGTGTCCCTGCCCAGAACCCGAATGACGATATCCCTGATATCTATGAAATGCCACGTAACGCATTGGATTTGAGTTTCTCGAAGAAAGTGGGCAAGTATGTGGAGATTAAAGGGGGTATCAAAGATTTGTTGAACTCGAAGATTGAGTATAAACAGTTTCTGGAACTGACGGAAACATCCGGTGCGAAACGGGAAGTGGAGCAGTTGGTTCGCAGCTACCGTCCGGGCGTGACTGTTAATCTGGGCGTATCGGTTAAATTTTAAATAATGTCACTTATATACAAACTAAATTAGTTTATTATTATGAACAAGTTTTTATTGAAAGGTGTGGCTGCCTTATTATGCATAGCCACAATGTTTGGAAACGTAGCTTGTAGCGACGATGACGACTCGGCGACAATCAGTGTTACTGCGGTTGCATTGGATAAAACGACCTTGTCGTTGAAACCGGGATCGACAGCCAAGTTGGTTCCTACCATTACTCCCTCGGATGCTACTACGACAAGTGTGACCTGGACTTCTTCCGATGATAAGGTAGCTACCGTTAGCGATGGAACGGTTACGGCTGTAGCGGAAGGTACGGCTACTATCACTGTTAAGACTGACGACGGTGGTAAAACGGCAACTTGTGTTGTCACGGTTGATGCCGATGCTCCGGAAAGCCAAGACGTAACGCTGGAAGGAGATATTCCTTCCGATATGACTCTACGTGCTGTGGATAATAATTTGTTGAAAGGATATGTATATGTGCCTTCCGGTGTAACATTGACTATCGAACCGGGTACGGTGATCAAAGGGGAAAAAGCCACAAAAGGTTCTCTGATCGTTGAACCGGGGGGCAAGATCATTGCCGAAGGTACGGTTGATAAACCGATCGTCTTTACTTCGAACCAGCCTGCCGGTTCACGTGCTTATGGCGACTGGGGTGGTTTGATCTTATGTGGTAATGCTCCGGTTAATGCAAATGATCCGCAGATAGAAGGTGGTCCGCGTACTCATTATGGTGGAAACAAGCCTGAAGATAATTCCGGTATAGTGAAGTATGTACGTATCGAGTTTGCCGGTTATCCGTTGGAACCGAATAAAGAGATCAATGGCCTTACCTGTGGTGGAGTCGGTAGCGGAACGACACTGGAATATATCCAGGTATCTTATTGTGGTGACGATTCTTTCGAATGGTTTGGCGGAACGGTGAATGCAAAACACCTGATTGCTTATAAAGGTTGGGATGATGAATTCGATACGGATTACGGTTATACCGGAAAATTGCAGTTCTTGCTGGGTGTTCGTGATCCGAAGGTTGCCGATACCTCCAAGTCCAACGGTTTTGAGTCGGACAACGATGCGAATGGCTCAGGAGACGAGCCTATTACGAAGCCTATTTTCTCTAACGTAACGCTGATCGGTCCGTTCTATGGCGAGTCAGCTGGTAAAGCGGAAAGTGAAATCCTTTATACAACGGATGATGCAGCTAATGGTGCGAAGGGTGGACAGTTCCAGGCTGCTATGCATATTCGCCGTAACTCTTCTTTGAATGTTTACAACTCTGTCTTCACTGGTTGGCCTTATGGTCTGTACCTGCAGAATGCAAATGCCGGTGCAACAGTAAAGAATGTGATCTTTGCCGGTATGTGGGAAAACTTCAAGGATGATGACAGCAAGAGCTATTTTGAAACAGAGAATTTGAAAAATCAGGTATATGCTTCCAGCAACGACCTGATTGCAACAAACGCTGATTATTCTTCAGTGGTAGTCGACAAGATCGGTGGTGCGGATTTCTCTGATTCTGTTTTGTCTGACAACTTCTTCGATAAGGTTACTTACAAAGGTGCCTTCGACGGAACCAACGACTGGACAGCCGGATGGGCAAACTGGGATCCACAGAATACAGCTTATTAATCAGATTGTTTCTTACTCGAATTTTTGAATAATGGTTCAGGGGCCGGGATATGTTACATTTTCCTGTGCCCTTTTACCTTTCTTGCAGGAGGGTGGAAACTGTAAAAACATATACAAATGATAAAGAAATTGCTATTAACATCTACATTGGTTGCCGGAAGTACCTTTGCTATCCAGGCACAGGACCTGGTACTTAGTGAAGGTCAGTATTATACGGACGAAACACAGACAACGCCTTATACGGGGCGTTATACGGAGTTTTATGACGATGGTATGCTGAAAATGGAGTTGTATCTGAAAGATGGCCGTCCGGAGGGCACGTATGTGATCTATTACCCCGATGGGAAAATTGCGGAGGTTCGCTCGTATTATCATGGTGTTTTTCATGGGGAGTGGCGAACCTATAATGAGGCAGGGCAACTGATCGGTCTGGCTTCTTATAAAGACGGTGAGAAAGATGGTCCCTGGCGTATCTGGAATGACAAAGGTGTCATGCGTTTTGAAATGTTCTACACCCGCGGAAAGAAAAGTGGAATTTGGCGGACATGGAGTGATGAGGGGAAATTGTTGACAGAAGAGAAACAGTGATAGAAAAAGGTGAAACCTTTTTCAGTTGACAGTTGACAAGTGACAGTTGACAGTTAGGCTTCGCAGTCGAATATATAAAACGGGAGTCTATTCGTCTATCGTCTATCTGTTATCAATAAGGCATGCTTAGTTACAGGTTCATTTGCCGTCAGTTTTAACTGACGGTCTACAAGTTGTTTTTCTTTTTGGCTTTAGCCACATTTCTCATCACATAAAGAAACTGTTGAAAATGGGACTAAAGTCCAAATAAATAGATCATTTACTAATCCGTCAGTTAAAACTGACGGCAAATAAACCTATAATGGCGAAGTCTCTTTGATAAGGGGATAGCTCAAACTGACAATCTTTGAAACATTCAATTCTGATAATAGCCGAATTTATTCTTAATTTTTATTATTCATCATTCGAATCAAAATCGAAATCAAAGTCGAAACCATCATCCATCAATCCCGGATCAGTGAACTGCTCCATTTCACGGCGATCTTTCTTGGTCGGACGGCCTAAGCCACGGGCACGGTCTACGAAACCGGATATCTTATTCATCTCCAGTATTTCGTATTGATCCGGAGTCGTGACATTTTCCAGATATTCCGGCACCAGTTTAGCACCCATTCTGCGTTCTGTCAATGCTAATACTTTGAAGGAAAAAGTCACAGGCGGTTTACGAACCTGAATTACTTCTCCCACCTTGATCATACGGGATGGTTTTACGGTGACACCGTTTATCATGATCCGGCTTTTCTTGCAAGCTTCTGCTGCGATCGTCCGGGTTTTGAAGATGCGGGTAGCCCACATCCATTTATCTATTCTTACTTCATTCATAACAATTTCAGTTGACAGTTGACAAGTGACAGTTGACAGTTATTGATGATAGGAGTGCGAAGCCTATCTGTCAAGTGTCAACCGTCATCTGTCAACTATTTATTATTGTATTGGTTCATCGTGATCTGTACCCCTGCCAGGCAGAAGCTCTTGACGATTTCGATGGCCCGTTTCAATTTTTCCGGCATCAGTTCTAGTTCTTCAGAAGGGAACTTGCCTAATACATAATCTATTTGTCCGCCGCGGGGAAAGTCACTACCTATCCCGAAACGCAGACGGTTATACTCCTGTGTTCCCAGGAGTTGTTGTATGTTCTTCAATCCGTTGTGTCCTGCATCACTACCTTTCGGTTTCAGACGTAAAGTGCCGAAGGGAAGAGCCAGGTCATCTACTACCACCAACAGATTCTCCACTGGAATATTCTCTTTTTGCAACCAGTAACGGACGGCATTTCCGCTCAGGTTCATAAATGTATTCGGTTTGAGCAGGATCAACTCGCAGTTCTTCACCCGCATCCGGGCAACTGCCCCGTAACGCTCTTCCGTGAAAGGCACTCCGGCTTCTTCTGCCAAAGCATTCACGACACGGAAACCGATGTTATGCCGTGTGCCCCAGTATTCAGAGCCTATATTACCAAGTCCGGTTATCAGATATTTCATGATTCTTGCATTATTTATATAATATAAGAAAGGGAAGAACATTCTCCTGAATATTCCTCCCTCACGTTATTTGGTATTATCTTTTTCAGATTACTTACCAGCAGTAGCCTGAGCACCACGAGCGGCACGAGTCAACTGAACGGCGCAAACAACAGCGTTCTTTGCATTTGTCAGTTCCAGACCTTCGAAGTGTAAAGCACCAACCTGCATAGACTTACCTAAGCCCAGGTGATCAACGTTGATAGTCAGTTTTTCAGGGATCTGAGTATAGATAGCTTTAACTTTCAGCTTTCTCATACGCAATGTCAGCTTACCACCGGCTTTAACACCTTCGGCGTGACCTTCCAGAACAACAGGAACTTCCATTGTTACCGGTTTGCTGTCGGAAACTTCCATGAAGTCGATGTGCATGATAGCATCGGTTACTGCCTGGAACTGGATATCTTTAACGATAGCCATAGTCTTTGTTCCGTCGATGTTCAGTTCAACAGCGAAGATTTCCGGAGTATAAACCAGTTTACGTACACTGTCGACAGTTACTGTAAAGTGAGTTACTTTTTCGCCACCGTATAATACAGCAGGGATTTCCTGATTTTTACGCATAGCTTTCAAAGCTCTTTTCTGATCAGAAGAAGTAGCAGCTACTTCTCTTCCTTTTCCTTCTAATTGGAATGTCTTCATTTCTTTAATTTTTTGTGTTACTCAAAATTAGTATTTATGCTTCCTAATTTTCCCATCACACGTACGGGGGTTAAAAGCGGTGCAAAGGTATGTTTTTTATTAATACGTTCCAACTGTCCCGTGTATATTTTTTTAATCCAGTAGATTACGGGAACGAAGCAATCCCTCCGTATCGTCCCAGAGCTTGACTTGGGCCGGATGGTTCCGGATATGTTCCGACAGCTTTTTCTCTTTGCAGTTGGCGTAGCATGCACCACTTTTATCGTTCACATCTTCCGACAGGGCAAGGTGTATGGCTGTCGCTGCTCCTTGTAGCGGTGTTTTGATGAAAGGACGGAACAGGATATCTGTCAGCGGGTCGAACCAGGCATTCATCGTAATCATATTCGTACTGACGATACCAGGGTCGGAGGCGTTGACGGTAATTCCTCTTTCTTTTAACCTTTCCGCCAACTCGCGTGTAAAGAGCAATAAGGCCAGTTTGGTATTTCCGTACACCGATATCCGGTTGAAACGTCCGTTCTTCCCTTTGGTGAAGAAGTCGGATTCTATTTTACCGATGGCATACGTGCAGGATACCGTATTGACGATACGGGTTCCCTTATGCATCAGGGGAAGCAGCAACCGGGTGAGCAGATAAGGACCGACATAATTAACGCTGACAATCGTTTCCAATCCGTCTACCGTAGGACGAATATGGGTGGTCAGAACTCCGGCATTGTTCATTAACCGGCCGACCGGACGTCCTTCCGCCAGTATCTTTTGTGCGAAAGCATGGACGGATGATAAAGAGGAGAGGTCTATCCCCCGGACCTCTATTTGCTCATTCCCGCTTTCTTTTTTTATACGTTCGCAGACCGGATATGCTTTCTCCGGTTCTTTACACGCCATGATGATCTGAAAACCGTCTTTGGCCAGTGCCAGGGTGATCTCTTGTCCCATGCCCCCGTCAGCACCGGTTATAATGGCTATTCCTTTTTCCATTATTATTTATACTCCAGTTTTTCTATTTCTTTGACAATACTTTTAGGTAGATTCTGCATATGTTTATGGCAAGCCATTTCCAGCGAATACATGCGGGCAATGCAATAGTTGCTGTGACCGCAGTCGCAACGGGCCAGTTCGTCTTCTTTCATATGGTTGACGAAAGCCGGATCGTTGAGCAGTGCACGTGCCATGCTGACAAACTCGAATCCGTGGCCGAGCACTTCCTCTATCTTTTCACGGGAGATAAGGCCGCCGACATATACAAGGGGCATTTTCAGGGCTGCCCGGAATTTCAGCGCGTCTTCCAGAAAATACGCTTCCTTGAACGGTTCGGTAGGAATCATCAGGTGCCCTGCCATTCGTACGCCGATTGGCAACCATCCGTTCGGCATGTAATGAGTCATTGTGCGGATAGGCATTGCACCACGCATAACATACATCGGAGCACGGCTTACAAATCCCCCGCTCAGTATCAGGGCATGTACGCCGCATTGGTTTTGCAGGGTACGGGCAACTTCCAGTGTTTCGTCGAGCTCCATGCCGCCTTTAAAACCGTCGCGCATATTCATCTTTACCAGGACTGCCATATCCGAACCGGCAGCTTTCATTACCTCTTCCATACACATCTTCATGAAACGCATCCGGTTTTCCAGGCTTCCTCCATATTCGTCTTTCCGGCGGTTAGTATAAGGAGAGAGGAACTGGCTGATCAGATAGCCGTGTCCGGCATGTATTTCGACGGCATCCATTCCGGCTTCGCGGGCGAGGTGGACTGCCTGGCCGAAGGCTTTCGCCATAGCGGCTATTTCAGACTGTCGCATTCCCCGGACGAAAGTCGGCGAATATAAATTGAATCCGGTGGAAGCAGAGATAGGAGTACATCCGCAGATATTTTTGTGAGACATGTTCCCGCAATGTCCGATTTGTATGGAAGCGGCAGCACCTTCGGCATGGATGGCATCTGTGATCTTCTTCAGACCAGGTATAATTTCAGGGCGTAACCACAACTGACGTTCGAATGAAAGTCCGCTTTGCGTTACGGCGGCATAGGCTAAAGTTGTCATGCCGATTCCGCCGGCTGCTACAGAGGTATGGTAGTTATATAGCATTTCCGACGGAGCGTTCCCCGGGCACATACTTTCGAAAGCGGCCGCCCTGATCGTACGATTCCTGAGTGTGAGCGGACCGATAGAGGCCGGGGTGAATAGCATAGATTCTTTATTCATATTAATAACCAGTTATTTATAGTTGTATTTTATATAATCAGTAAATAAATGGAATGATTCGTTTCCGGTTTCCGACCTCTTTACCGAACATGGTTTTGTACTTGTGCCAGATCGTATTGGCACGAGGCACCAGGTTAGCGAATGTCCACCAGGCGAACAAGGCTCCGCTGGCACTCCAGGTCAGGATGGCAAAGCCGCACCATTCCACCAGTTCGCCGAAATAGTTGGCCGAGGTTACGTAATTGAACATACCTCCTTTAGGTAGATAATGGTTGGTGTCGCCCGGTTTGCGGAGATGGCGGACGATATAGTCTGACCGCCAGTTGATCCACATGCCGCTAAAGAACATCAGCGTTCCGATAATGAATTGCGGAGTGGTCAGCCATTGGACTGAATACATATTTTCGGGGGCGAGGTAGAATATCCACATACCTTGTATATAACCGTTCAGCAGGTTGAAGACAATCCCCATTGTCATAATACCCGCAGGCATTTTGCTCTTGCCTTTGATCAGTAAGGGGAATATGAATGCCCGTTGCAAATAATGTAGTTCGAAGAACAGGAAGAAGAGTAGAGGAACGGTTTCAAATTGCCGTTCAGACTGGCTCCAGAGGAAGAGCATCACCCCGAAGACAGGTGCTTCCATACAGATCCAGGCTATTTTGTTTGGTATAGGGATACCCCATTTTTTGTCGAATAACATACCGTATCCGGCTTCTACGAAGTAAAGGGTAACAAAAACAATGGCGGCAATGACCGCCATTATAATCAGCAATATATTAAACTCATCAAGGGTCATTTCAAATCGAGTAATAAGATTATGCTTCTTTATGTAATGTTTTATAGTGGTTGTATTTCTCGAATACAGCCTTTTCGAGTTCCTTAAATGTACAATCCAACGCGCGGTCGGAGATACAAATAGGCGATCCGTAGTATTGAAGCTTCAGTTCCAGGGAACGCTTCTTGCTACGTGTGGGCTCCCGGTCAATATATTCGTTCGGATTTTTTACCTTCAGCACGATATATTTACGTTTCAGATTGCTAAGGTCGTCCATTATTTTGATATTGTCAACATCTTTCCACAAAATTGTGCCGATCCGGTTGCCTGTCGATATATCATTGATCCCTTCGTCGGAGATATAGATCGCCTTGAAACTTTCGCGGGTCAGGAATGAATAGCTGATTAAGCAGAAAAATGTCGTGAGTAAAGCAAAGACACCGATGAAGATAAAGACAAAACGTCCTTCCCCATATTTGAGGTCATGAGCAGCATACAAAGCTCCGGCACCGATCAGGGCAGAGAGGATCGTTGTCAGAAACAACCCTCTCTTTTTATGCCTGCTCAATTTGAATGTGGTTGTAGAAGGTGCTTCCATAACCGTCAAATTGATTTTTCAATGTTCCATACGAATGCACGTAGTCCCTGAGCTTCTGTCTGCATATCCATTTTGTGGAGCAGGTCCAGGAAAGGATCGACTTTTTCATCGTCTACCATTGCCAGTATAGCGGAGTTGAGGGTTGGCCAGGCATGGCTACCGTAATGAGGTTCGCCATTCTTACTGCCACGGCCCTGTACTGTTTCCCAATGAGTGAAACCACGGATATTATTACGATCCATAACACTGAGGATCATCTCGTAATAGGCCTGATTGAATGATATGAATATAGCTTTCATTGTTCTTTTATTTAATGTTATAAAGACGGTATAAAAATCCGTATTATTGACCGCAGATTCTGCAGACTCAGCATTATCTGCGGTCAGTAATTTATAATTGTTCCAGATGGTTCAACCTGGCGATCTTACGGCGGCGGCGTTTTACACCGTTTCCGGCAAATACGCAATATACCGTCGGTACGATAACCAGTGTGATCAAAGTGGATACTGAAAGTCCCCATGCAACCGTCATACCCATCGAACGCCACATTTCAGCACCTTCACCTGTACCGATAGCCATCGGGATCATACCGAGTACGGTAGTCAGGGTGGTCATCAATACCGGACGGAGACGGGATTTACCGGCAGCAACTGCAGCAGTAAGAATACTCATTCCGCGTTCGCGGCATAGGATCGTGTAGTCGATCAGCACGATACCGTTCTTTACAACGATACCCATCAACATGATCACACCGATCAAAGCCATCACCCCGAGTGGTGTCTGTGTGATTGCCAATCCCAGAATTACACCGGTAAAAGCAAACGGGATGGAGAACATGATCACGAACGGATCGGTCAGCGATTCGAACTGAGCCGCCATCACGATAAATACCAAGATGATGATCAGTACCATCAATATACCCAGGTCGGTAAATGTATCCTGCTGGTCTTCGAATGTACCTCCCAGCTGCCAGCTTACATCAGACGGGATATCCATCTTCTTCAGTTCGGATTGAACGGCAGATACCAGGTCGCTTAATGCAGCACCCTGACCGACAACGGCAGATACGGTGATAAGACGTTCACGGTTCTTACGCTCGATAGTCGGCGGTGTCATACGTTCTACAACTTTACCTACATCGCGGATGCGAACCCCTTGTCCGGCATTGTTATAGATCATGATATTTTCGATATCTTCGATAGACTGGCGGAATTCGGGAGCATAACGTACTTTGATATCATACTCGTCACCGTCTTCACGATACTTGGAAGCGGTGGAACCATTGATACGGTTACGCAGATACAAAGAAGCTGTGGTAACGTTCAGGCCGTTCATTGCCAGTTTTTCGCGGTCGAAGTCAACCTGATATTCCGGGATATAATCTTTACGGCTGATGTTAACCTGTGAACATCCCTTCAATCCTTCCAGACGTCTTGACAGATCTGCTGCAACAGCATCCGTCTTGGCAAAGTCGAAGCCGTAGATTTCTATATCTACTGCATTCTCACCACCCATAGAACCAGACTGACCACCGGCCAATACCTTGTACTCTTTGATCTCGGAGTATTCTGCCAGGTCTTTACGCATCATATCGCAGATTTCGATCAATCCTCTTTCACGGTCGCCGACACTGCTCAGGTTGACATTCATTTCAATGATGTGTGAACCGTTGTCGCTCAACTGTGCGAATGTGTTATCGGTATCGGCCTGTCCTTCTGTAAAGTTCAGTACCAGGATTTCCGGATATTTCTCACGGAATTGTTTGTCGATACGCAAAGCCAGTTCACGTGTGATCTCCTGGCGAGTACCGATCGGCATTTCGATCGTGATACCGATACGGGCATTATCCTGTGTAGGGAAGAACTCTGTTTTTACTACCGGGATCAGCATCATACTACCTACAAAGAGCAGGACGGCGCCTGTGATAACCGTTTTACGATGGCGGACAGCCCAAGTCAGGAAACGTCCGTAAGCAACATCTAATGCGTTCAGTGCTTTCTCGATAGGAGTGAAGAACAAAACGTACAAACGTCCTTTCTTCGGATCGAGACGTAACAACTGAGAACAAAGCATCGGTGTCAAAGTCAAAGCTCCTACTGTCGATACGATCATGATGATACTAACGATCCAGCCTAACTGTTTGAAAAGGATACCGGCCATACCGGTCACCATTGTCAATGGCAGGAACACAGCCAACATAGTCAATGTAGAAGCGATTACGGAGATAGCCACCTCGTTGGTTGCGTGTACGGCTGCCTGCTTCGGCTTACTACCTCTTTCAATATGCGTCGTGACATTCTCCAATACCACAATGGCATCATCCACCACCATACCGATTGCAATAGATAATGAACTTAACGAGATGATGTTCAGTGTATTGCCGGATGCCAGCAAGTAAGCGAATGCAGCGATCAGTGAGATCGGGATTGTCAGGATAATGATAAATGTCGCTCTCCAGCGTCCCAGGAAGATGAATACCACCAACATAACGACAATGAAAGTGATCATGATCGTTTCCTGCAAACTGTCGATCGTATTCAGGATGTTGGTCGAGGTATCGACGATGACACCCAGTTGTACGTCGGATGGCAAACTGGCCTGTATTTCCGGCAGTTTTTCGTGAACTTTCTTTGCGATATTCACAGAGTTTGCTCCGGACTGCTTCTGGATAACGATCATACCCCCTTTACCTCCGTTGTTGAAGGTTTCCTGGGCACGTTCTTCGATATAGTCTTTTACCTGTGCTACGTCGCGCAGATACACATTTTTACCGTTATTGCTTCCTACTACCAGGTCCAGCATTTGTTTGGCATCGGTGAACTCACCCTGTACACGGAGTGTATAGGTGTTTGAACCGATATCTATGCTACCACCCGGTGTATTGCGGTTCTCCTGTGCAATGATAGAGGAGATTCCTTCGATGGTCAACCCATAAGCTTCCAATTTATAAGGGTCGCAATATACCTGTACTTCACGGATCGGAGCACCGGAAATAGATACGGCACCTACTCCGCTGATACGTGCCAGCGGGTTGGATACTTTATCGTCCAGGATTTTGTAAAGGGCGTTGGTACTTTCCTCTGCTGTTACCGAAAGCAACAGGATTGGAATATCGTCGGTACCGAACTTAAAGATGATCGGGTTTTCCACATCATCTGGCAGAGACGATTCTACGATGTCCAGTTTATCCCGGACGTCGTTGGTCGCGACATCGATATCGGTACCGTATTCAAATTCCAGTGTAACGATAGAGATGTTTTCGCGGGACTGTGAGGTGATGTGTTTCAGGTCACTCACACTGTTCAATACGTTCTCCAATGGTTTGGATACGTTCATTTCAATATCTGTGGCGCTGGCTCCGGGATAAGCCGTCATGACCATGATCATGTTGGTCTCGATCTCCGGGAGCAAGTCGACTGATAATCGGGTTAAGGAAAAAAGCCCCATAATCACCACAGCCACGAATACGAGGGCGGTGGTTACCGGCTTTTTTACCGCTGTTGCATATAAACTCATATAGTATTATTTCTTACTTGTCAATTTCTACTTCCATTCCATTAGTCAAACGGTTCTGACCGGTTATTACCACCTGGTCACCATTTTCTACGCCGGATACGATTTCGTATTTGTTCCCCATACGGCGTCCCAATTCTACCTTCTGGTAGGATACTTTTCCATCTTTGTAAACATAGATGTAGCGGTCACCCGATCCGGATTGTTTTACGATGGACTGATCCGGTGTAACTACGTGGTTACGTGTACCGAAATTCATCGTTGTACGTGCAAACATTCCCGGACGTACGCGTTCGTCGGTGTTGGCAATCTTGATCTCTACCGGAAAAGTACGGGTAGAAGAATCGATGGTCGGATAAACCAGACTTACTTTGCCTTTGAATATTTCGTCACCATATACATCTAGTTTTATATCCACTTCATTTCCTTTCTTCACCTGTGTAAAGTAACTTTCGGAAACATTTACGAGTAGCTTGACCGGACGGATCTGTTCTACCGTATAGATCGGATCGCCGCCGCTGTACATGTCGCCGCTGTCATAATTACGGGCAGTGATGATACCTGTGATAGGGCTTAACAGTTTCGTGTTTTCCTGCAGGTTTTTATAGCTTGCACGGCTTACATCCAGTTGGGTCTTCTGGGCATCCCAGGCTGACTTGGACGCACCGCCTACCTTGTATAGTTCGTCGATACGGTTGAACTCGATTTCCTGATTATCCAATTGTATTTTGGCTTGTTTCAGGTTTGTTTCATCCATTTTAACGAGTACCTGGCCTTCTTTTACATGATCGCCAACTTCGGCAAACAGCTTCTCGATACGAACCGGTGACTGAGGGGCAATATTGTTTTTAATATTTGCCTCTACGGTTGCAGTAAATTCCGCTATCTGGTCTACATCCTGAGCCGATACCTGCTCTATCTTCACTTTTACTTTTTCATCAGTGGTATCTGTTGCTGTGTCTTTCTTTTCACCTGAACATGACATCAGCAGGGCTAATGTTACGAGCGGTACAACTTTCAGCATTTCACGTGTTTTCATATTGTAAACTGTTTTTATTTTTGTTCTCATTCTTGTTTCTTAATTCGTTTGTTCCTGACCTAAGACTTTTTCCATATCCGATTTAGCTACCATATAATTGTAGATGGACTGGTTCAGATTCAGTTTCGCTTGTGTCAGTGCCAGTTCCGCATCGTTCATTTCAAGCAATGTTCCGGCTCCTGTGTCATAGCGCTTCTGGGCGATCTTATATCCTTTGTTTGCCTGTTCGACACCTTTCTGAGCGGCATCGAATTGTTTCACGCAGGTTTTCATATTATCCAGATATTGTTTGATAGCCAACTGCAGGTTGCGTTTCGTATCGTCGCGCTGCAAATCCATCTGATGCATGGATACCTGTGTCTGCTTGATCTTATGATATTTGCTGCCTCCGGAAAAGATAGGAACTGTAAGCGATACACCGACAATCGAGTAAGGAGTCCAGTTATAGTTCTTGAACTTGAAATCATTGTTCATGGCATTCCACTGGTACATACCTGTGAGCGATAATGTAGGTAGATAGTCGAACTTCTGCATGGTCAAAGTCTTTTTCAACTGTTGCATCTGCAGATCGATCTGTTTCAAATCGGTGTTGCCAGCCAATGTCGTATCGGTTGCCATATAGTCCGCAAACAGGACTGATTCGAAATCGGCCAGTTCTCCTTCGCAGTCGATAGCCATTTCCAGATCCATTCCCAGGAGTGCCTTTAATTGCCATTTAGCCAATGTGAGCGAGTTTTCTGCCTGGAGCATATTCGGTTCACTGTTCTTTACGGTCACGTCTGCACGGATCAGATCGTATTCGGCTACCGTTCCCTGGTCATATTTCTTTTTGATATCCAGATAGTTTTCCATCGCGTTATCATAGCTTTCCTTGAAAACACGATAAGAATCGTTTGCCAGTAAAACGGCATAGAAGCTTTTCTTAACCTGATTTACCATCGATATTTTGGATGACCGGGCCTGCTCTATAGACAGTTCCACGTCGAGGGCAGATATGCTGAGGCTTTTCCATAATGTAGCGTTGACAAGGGGCATCGATAGATTGAAGCCGGTAGTCCAGTTGTTATCACGGCCAACCTCAATACCTTTGCTCATATCGATACCTTCCATACCAGGCGTCGGTTCGTCACTGCCGCCACCCATATCGAAACCATCCATATACATCACCTGCTTTTTCAACGTGCGGGTATAATCGGCTGTAAAATTAATCTGAGGGAACAGAGCGGCATATGTACCTTTCTGTGCATACTTTTTCTTTTCGATCTCTTTGTCAGCGACTTTTACGGTCGGGTTTTCACTTAACGCTATCTCCAATGCTTTTTCCAGGTCGAGCTTCAGGACATCCTGTGCTTTCACCGTAGAAAAGACCAGAGAAGGCAGCAACATCATGACTACCCACATCATCTTCTTAGTAATTAATACTCGTTTCATTTAAACTAGATTTGATTTTGAATAAAATTCCTATTACTCTTCACTTAATAATATGTCCTGCGAGTGTTTCAAAGCATAACGCTCCAAAATCGTCAGGCCTTTCTCTGTGCATATACCCCGGAGGAAGGTAAACAATACCGTCTGGAATACTTCTGCCACCGAATGGTTCAGAAATGTTTTCGACGGGCGGATCATTTTCAATTGTTCTTTTGCCAGCAAAGCTAATATTTCGATATTTACATCTTTTTGGAAAACACCTTCTTTAGCTCCCCGATTGAGTAACTTGATACATCTTTTAGTGAAATCCGCTTTGTCTTTCTCTACCTGTTCCAATGCTTTCGGATAACGTTTCAGATCATCATAATATTTTTTATTGTACCAACGGGGGCGTTTCATAAAATCTTCGTAGAACAGGACGAAAACATCGAGAGCCGTGTATGGACCTTTTTCCAGTTCGGCAAGTGTGCTTCGCATGCTATTATTATAGGATTTGATAGCTTCCTGTAATAATGTTTCCTTGTCTTCGAAGAATTCATAGATCGTACGTTTTGAAATACCGATATTCCGGGCAATATCGTCCATGCTCACACTCTTGATACCGTATTGTGAGAACAGATCCAATGCCGTCGTCATAACTTGTTCTTTTGTCATATTTATTTTTTTGAATCATCAGCCATTATGCTCGGTGACAAAGTTCTGTCTAATTTAGAAAACTCAAAAGGTTTATTCTGTTACAGGATTGGTTTGAAACGAAAGGTGTTTTTGATAAATAAAGGCTTATAGGTGAAAAAAACATCTGAATTGGTGAAAAATGAAACAAATTCCTTGCGGGATTGTAAACAATACCTATCTTTGTGCAGACTATAATGATGAGTAAAATATAAAATTATGGAAAATCTCCCTTTAATAAAGTTCGCAGAGTTAAATAGGGGTATAATAATTCGCGACAGTTTCCAGGATATATTTCTGATAGCCGATATTGATGGTAATCAGGGAGTTGATGATCAGGAAGTCTATGAACATACTATGCCGATGCGATTGGATGCACTGTTGATGGTCCTGGTGTTGGAAGGCTCTTCGGAAATAGCATTGGATTATGTCCCTTATACTATAGGAACTAATAGCTTTACTATTATTATGCCGACGCATACGATACAACTCAATAAGATTAGTAAAGATTTTAAAGGGAAGCTTTTGGTTATCTCCCGTGAATTTCTTGATGAATGTAATACGGCGAAGCGTAGCCCTTCAATGGCTAATTATATGCAATTGAGAAAAAACCCCTGTACGACTTTCGAACCGGAGGAAACGGAGTTGGTGGACAATTACATCGAGTTGCTGAGGACTAAAATAAAGAACCGGACTCATTTTTTCCAGAAAGAAGTGATGCAGAATTCTTTTGTCGGGTTCCTTCTGGAGATTGCCAATATATTTATGGGAAAAAAAGATGGTCTGTTAATGCCGGCTCTTTCCCGCAAAGAAGAACTTTTCGAACAGTTCCTTCAATTGCTGTTTGAACATTGTAAAGAGCAGCATGTGGTTACTTTCTATGCAGAGAAGCTTTTTATCACTCCGCAATATCTGTCTTTGATCTTAAAGGAACTGACCGGAAAATCTGCTAATAAATGGATTGACGATGCATTGATCGTTGAGGCGAAGATCTTGTTGAAGGCTCCGCAGGCAACTGTGCAACAGGTCGCAGACATTCTGCATTTTTCCGATCAGTCTACATTTGGAAAATTCTTTAAAAAGCACATGGGTATTTCCCCGATGGAATACCGCAAGTCCTAATCAACTCTTCTATCTTTGGCGGAATTTGTACCAGTTGATTAATTCTATGACTCCATAGAAGATACTGGCTACGCCAAAGATAACGAAAGTGTTAGCCGCAGCTCCGAACGGATAGGCGATGATCATGATACCTGTCAATAAGATCAATGCCGGCATGATATAGAAGCCTAACGGTACTATACTCCATTTGCGGGCGGATACCAGCATGGCTATTTGCTGAATTCCGGCAATGACCAGTAATGCTCCCAGAATATACATTAATATATTGACAAAAAATTCCGGCATAACCACGAGCCATGCCCCGAATAAAATACTTCCGGCTCCGTCGATGGGGAACATAGGAGAGGGTTCACCCTCCACTTTTTCCCTTGTGAAGTAGTTCAGTAGAGAAAATATTCCCGGTATAATAAAACAGATACCGATCGCAATAACCAGATAGGTAATAGCTGCTTCCGGCCATAAAACCAATACAAACCCCAGAATCATAGCAAATGCGCTTCGCAGGACTGAGTTGTTAATTCTTTTCATATGAGTATATTTTAATAGTTCTTTATATATAACAACGAAGATACACTAATTTCTTTTATACTTGTGGAAAATTTGGATGGTTTTTATTGCTGGTGGTTTGTTATGTATTGTTTCATACATCAAGAATGATGTTTGGGTTAGTGGTTACGAATGGATATATAATATCGCTTATTTGTGTCAAATGGATTTTATATTCTCAAAATCACTTACGTGTATATTGTTCGGAATAACAGTTTTAGAGAAGTTGTTAATACATTATTTAACATATGCCTTTCTGATTCCCGATTTTTTCGTCCAATTGAATTTAGTTTAAATAAAAATCCATCTCGTTTTAAACGAATTTTTTTTCATTTTAAATGAAATGGGGGCTCGATTAAGCAGAAAAAAGTGTTAAATATGCTTTATTCCTGATGGTTTTGTCTATTTTATTGTCTCTTATTTTATGTTTTTTGGCATGTTTTTTCTACAGAAGATGTCCTGGAGTTGACTGAAATAATCTTTTGTGTATCTTGTGAAAAGTGATATTTAAGAATAAATAGCTGTCATATATTGAATGTCTCTATTAAAAAGAAGTCTTTATTCTTCTAGGGTGATTCAATTTGATAAAATCCAATATCTGGAGAATCGTATAAAATTGCCTGTGCATGTTCCCGGGTCTTATATTCAAGTAATGAAATACTTAAATTGTCATTTTGATATTTTGTTATGATAACCTTAACAACTCCGGTAAATAATTTGTTTTATATAAAATGACCGGAAGTTATGAATTTAAATAGGATGTCGAATATTATATTGTAAACAAATATGAGCTTGAAAGAATCGTACTGGAAATATTCCCTGATTACTATTATCGTGGTGATGGGAATCATACTTTTTATTGAATTTACTCCGTTCCTGGGAGGTATATTAGGGGCATTCACCATCTATATTTTATTGAGAAAACAATTGCAATACCTGACGGAAAAGAAACGTCTGAATCGTAGCCTGGTAGCTATCCTGTTATTGCTGGAGACTATTTTATGCTTTCTTATTCCGTTATCCCTGGCTGTCTGGCTATTTGTCAATAAGTTACAGAATATAAACCTGAATCCTTCCGAACTGGTCAGTTCTTTTGAACATATCGCTGATCTGATCCGGCAGAAAACAGGTTATGACTTGCTGGAAAAGGATAATATAGCATCCATCGTATCGGTGTTGCCTAAAATCGGCCAGGCTTTGATGGGAGGGATCAGCGGCTTTGCCGTGAACATTGCTGTTCTTGTCCTTATTCTTTACTTTATGCTGATCGGAGGAAGTAAGATGGAGACATATATTTATGATATCCTTCCTTTCAGTAAAGAAAATAAACGCGAAGTATTGAAAGAGATCAACATGATCGTAACTTCCAATGCGATCGGTATTCCTTTGCTGGCTATTATTCAAGGTGCTATTGCGATGGTCGGGTATTGGATATTTAATGCACCGAGTCCGTTCCTGTTCGGTTTTCTAACCTGTTTTGCGACTATTATACCGGTGGTTGGAACGGCTTTGGTCTGGTTGCCGCTTGTCGTTTATATGGCTTTGACCGGAGACTGGGTGAATAGTCTGGGATTGGTAGCCTATGCGTTGATCGTTATAACGAATGTAGACAATCTGATACGTTTCGTCCTTCAGAAGAAAATGGCGGATACTCATCCGTTGATTACCATTTTCGGCGTAATAATCGGACTGTCTTTGTTTGGTTTTATGGGGATTATATTCGGACCGCTCCTGATCTCTGTCTTTATACTTTGCTTCAGCATGTTTAAGAAAGAATACTTGGACAAAGATAGTTGACAGTTGACAAGTGACAGTTGACAGTTATTTCGGCTTTCAGCCGATTTATAGAGCGCGAAGCTAAACTGTCACTTGTCAACTGTCATCTGTCAACTGAAAAACAACGAGCCGTTTTAATAACTGAACGGGGTCATTTTCGCGTACGCTTTATAATCTTTGATCATTCCGGGATAACCCTCTTCTGCACGGGGTAGGTAACGGAATCCGGATATTGTTACGTTTTCACGCAGATCGATAACCACTTGGTGAGGATATTTTGCTCCTCTGGCTGTGCTCCAGTAAGTTGACTCTTGTAAATCGAATATCTTATCTGCTGTAAAATTTCCGCCGGATGTCTCTTCGCTATCCGCATAAGCAATTTTCCAATGCTGGCGGGAGAGCGGTTTACCGTTTTCATCCAGCAAATAAAATTCGGCAAGAGCGGCATTATCTTTTCCGTCTTGTGCGTTCATTGCTTCCAGGCAGAAGTGACGTGCCTGAACAGGTGCATCGAATTTTACTTCCTGCCAGCCGTTACCGGCTTTTAAAGATCCTTGTCCGACAGGTTTTTCGTTTTTCAGGTTCAGAACTTCTCCTTCTTTACGGTTGGTAAGTGGCGATTCCGGGCGTAACATATCGAGAATCGGAGTTTTCAAACCTTTAATAGTCGCTTTTTCAGGTCCTTTCAGGTCGAGGACGATAATTTCATTTTTCCCCTTTTTAAGCCAGCATCCCGGCATGAATAAAGTTTGCTGGGGACCTATTTTCCAAAAACGTCCCATGGCCTTTCCGTTAACCCATACCATTCCTTTTCCCCATGTCTGCATGTCCAGGAATACGTCGCCGGGAGATTCGATATTGAAAGTGGCACGGTAATAAGCAGGACCGTCTACCTTTGTTCCGGGTACATATTTTTTATTTTCTGCAAATGAATAATCCACAGGCAAATTGTAAATCTGCCAATCTTTTAATTCATCCGTAGAAGACTCGGTGATAAGTGCCACTTTGTTTGTGATACCTTTCCGGTCATGGATCGCTTTGTCGAAATTAACACGTCCCATTGCTTCGATAAGGATGTCCAATTGAGCTCCGGCAGTGGTAGCCGGTAATTTGATCGTGAATTCTCCGCGACGGCGGTCCAGACGACCGATCAATTTGCCGTTTATGAAAACCTGTGCCCAGTCGTGTACCTCGTCTATCAATAAGGTCGTGCCTGCTTTGACGGCCGGTAAGGTCGTACGGTACAGGATGCTGCCCCAACCTTGGTCGAATTGTTCCATCGGTTTGATGTCGTGGCTGGTTTTGGGTTCCGGTAAATTATCAAAAACTAAAGCCGTTTCTTTTAGTTCGAATTCCGGGATTTCAATAACCGGGAATGCTTCCGGAATATCGGACTGTACTTTTCCCGGTTCCATATAATTTGCCATAAATTCGCGTAACTTGTAATATTTGGGAGTGGCCCAGCCGGCCTCACTGATCGGAGCATCGTAATCATACGAGCTGCACATGGCCGAGTAGGCAGGGCTGTTCGCACCTCCCCAATGTCCGAATGTCGTACCTCCGTGCGTCATATATAAGGAAAAAGAGATATTGCGGTCCAGCATATCTTTCAGACCGGCGATCATTGTTTCCGCATCGCGTGTCTCATGTTTTCTTCCCCAGTGGTCGAACCAGCCGCTCCAGAATTCACTGCACATTAACGGTGTGTTCGGGCGGACTTCCTTCAGTTTTTTGAATTGTTCCTCGATATTGGCTCCTGTGCCGAAGTTGACGGTCCAGACCAGATCGTCGAGTGCATTGTTCAGGAAGTTGGAACTCCAGTCACATTGGAATAGTGGCACATCTGTGAACCCGGCCTCACGCAGAATATCGCGGTTCTTGGCTATATAAGACTTATCCGTTGCGTATGAGCCGTATTCGTTCTCGACCTGTACCATAATAATATTACCGCCTCGTGTGATCTGCATATCGGCCAGTTGTTTTCCGATCTCATTCATATAGATACGTGTACGTTCGATAAAATAAGGATCGTTGGTACGCAGTTGTATGTCTTCTTTTTTAAGTAACCACCAGGGCAGTCCCCCCATTTCCCATTCAGAACAAACGTACGGGCCGGGACGGAGCATGATATACATACCCTGTTTCTGTGCCAGGCGGCAGAATGCCGCAATATCGTTTTGTCCGCTGAAATCAAACTCTCCGGGTTTCTGTTCATGGATATTCCAGAAAGCATAAATACAGATGGTGTTCATGCCCAGAGCTTTGCACATCTGTATGCGATGTTCCCAATATTCTACGGGGATTCGGGTGTAATGAATTTCGGCAGCCTTTATAACGAACGGCTTTCCATCCAGCAGGAATGTTTTGTCTCCGATTTCAAAGGAGCTGTTACCACCGGATTGGTTTTTGCATCCGGACAGTACGCAAATTAACATGAACATTAGAAATGTTACGGTCTTCATAAGGTGATTCATGATAAAAATTAAGTTTATAAATATTTTCCGATGGTAAAAGTAGGTAAAAAAAGAAAGATCAGAGGTATAATAATCGGTCATATTAGGCTAAAATCGGTTCTATTTATCTGAATTTATGTACCTTTGCGGCATAATTCAAGTAAACGTTGAACAAAAATGAAGAAGTTAATAGTAATTCCGTTGGTTGCTGCCGGTATGATGGCAATGACGGGGTGCAGTAAATCACCTGTGAAGGAAACTGCAAAAGTGGACGCTATCAATCTGGCAAATCTGGACACAACAGTAGCTCCCGGTACTGATTTTTATGAGTATGCCTGTGGAGGATGGATAAAGAACAATCCTCTTAAACCGGAGTATTCACGCTTTGGAACATTCGACCAGCTGAATGAAAATAATCAGGAACAATTACGTACTCTTATCAATGAATTAGGAACAACTCCGCAGGAAGCCGGAAGTGTTGCCCAGAAAATCGGTATGTTGTATGCAATGGGTCTTGACAGTATCAAGTTGAATAAGGACGGAATGGCCCCTGTCAAAGAACAGCTGGAAGCTATCCAACGCCTGGGAACAAAAGCGGATGTTGCTAAAATGGTCGCAGTTCTGCATAAAGAGGGAATGGCTCCTTTCTTTGCTTTGTTTGTCGATGCCGATGAAAAGAACAGTTCGATGAATATCGTTCAAATGTATCAAGCCGGTTTAGGCATGGGCGACCGCGATTATTACCTGCTTGACGATGAGGCAACGGTGAAGGTCCGTGATGCTTATAAGCAATTCATCAAACAACTGTTTACTTTGACCGGAGCATCTCCGGAACAGGCAGATGCAGCAGTAAATGCTGTGATGAAAATAGAAACCGGCATTGCTGAAATTTCTTTTAGCCGTGAGGATCTCCGCGATACACAGAAGAATTATAATAAGATCAAACTGGAAGAATTTAAAGCCAGGAACAATCCTTTGGACTGGGATGTCTATTTCGAGAGCATGGGTTTGATGGAAATAGAATATCTGGATGCCAAACAACTTCCGTTCTATGACGCATTGGGTGAATTTATGAAAAATGTATCCATCGACGAACAGAAATATTATCTGGCATTTAACTTGCTGAATGCGGGAGCAGCCTACCTGAGCGATGATTTTGTATCTGCCGAATTTGATTTTTATGGAAAAATAATGTCTGGAAAACAGGAGCAGAAGCCTCGTTGGAAACGCTCTTTGTCAACAGTGAATGATGCTTTGGGTGAGGCTGTAGGCCAAATGTATGTTACTAAATACTTCCCGGCTTCTTCCAAGGAGAAGATGTTGGAATTGGTAGGTAATTTACAGAAAGCTTTGTCGGAACGTATTGCCGGTCTTGAATGGATGAGCGATGAGACGAAGGTGAAAGCACAGGAAAAACTGTCTGCTTTTGTCGTAAAGATCGGTTATCCGGATAAATGGCGTGATTATACGGCTCTGGAGATCAAAGACGATTCTTACTGGGCAAATGTATGCCGTTCAAATATCTTTGAAATGGATTATATGTTGCAACAGGCTGGAAAGCCGGTCGACAAAGCTCGCTGGGGAATGACTCCGCAGACAGTGAATGCTTATTATAATCCGACAACAAATGAAATCTGTTTCCCTGCCGCTATCCTGCAACCTCCTTTCTTCAATCCGGAAGCCGACGATGCTGTCAATTATGGAGCTATCGGTGTGGTGATCGGTCATGAAATGACACATGGATTTGACGACCAGGGACGTAACTACGATAAAGACGGTAACCTGACCGACTGGTGGACTCCGGAAGATGCTGTACGGTTTACAGAACGTGCCGACCGTTTGGTACAACAATACGACAATATCATCGTCGTAGACAGTGTTCATGCCAATGGACGTTATACTTTGGGCGAAAACATCGCCGATCAGGGTGGTCTGCTAGTTTCGCATCTGGCTTATCTGAATTCATTGAAAGGAAAAGAAACTCCGGCTCCGATCGACGGGTTTACAAACGAACAACGTTTCTATCTGGGATATGCAACCCTCTGGGGGCAGAATATCCGTCCGGAAGAGATTCTGCGCCTGACTAAGATCGACCCGCATTCTTTGGGGAAATGGCGTGTAAATGCAGCTTTACGTAATATCGATACTTTCTATTCTGCATTCGATATTAAAGAAGGCGATCCGATGTATATGATGCCGGCTGAACGGGTAGTGATCTGGTAACACTGATATATAAAAGTAGAAAAGGGGATGATCTTACGCAGATTATCCCCTTTTTTATATCTGGAAAATATTCTCTTATGCAAAGATGAATTTCAATAAGAACAGGACAGCCAGTATATACATCGTAATACTGATATCCTTGTGCTTACCGCAGAATAATTTTATCAGCACGTAGCAAAGCAATCCTAACACCATTCCGTCGGCGATGGAGTAGGTAAGAACCATCATTATAATGGTAATGAAAGCCGGAAGCGCTTCCGACATATCTTCCATATCTATCTTGGAGATCGAATCCATCATGAAGACGCCGACAAGGACTAAAGCCCCGCTTGTTGCCGCACTGGGAATAAGCAGGAACAACGGTGCAAAAAACAACGCCAGGATAAACAGTAAACCTGTTACCAGGGATGTGAAACCGGACCGGCCGCCTTCTGCGATCCCTGAGGCACTTTCCACATACGTTGTAATGGTGGAGCTACCCATCATCGCCCCGATAGTAGTACCTATCGCATCAGACATCATCGCCTCTTTCACATGCGGGATATGTCCGTCTTCTCCCATGATCCCGGTCTTGGAAGCCAAACCGACCAATGTCCCTACCGTATCGAATATATTCATGAACAATAGAGTAAAGATCACGACTGCCATATCCAACGTGAAGAACTCGGAAAAATCGAATTTGCAGAAGGTAGGCTCCATCGAATGAGGCATGGAAACAGGAAGGAACCCCTCCGGTATTTCCGTCACCCCGAGTGGTATGCCGATCAGGGTACAGATCAGGATACTGTAGAACAAGGCCCCTTTTACCTTCTTGACAATCAGTATGCCACTTAATAATATACCGACCATCGCCAGGACAGAAGATGGTGTAAAAGCCCCGAACATCACGAAGGTTGCCGGGTTTGACTCGATGATCCCTGCATTTTTCAATCCTATGAAAGCGATGAATATACCGATCCCCGATGATATAGCATAACGCAGATTCATGGGGATACTATTGAGTATAAGCTCCCGGATATTAAGAAAGGTAATAAGGATAAATATCACGCCCTCTACAAACATGGCTGTCATGGCTGTCTGCCAGGTATATCCCATCCCCTGAACCAAAGTGAATGCAAAAAAAGCGTTCAATGCCATGCTCGGAGCTTGTGCGAACGGTAGTTTTGCCATGAAAGCAAGGAGAAGCGTCGCTATGGCGGAGGCTAATGCCGTAGCTGTGAAAACCGCACCTTTATCCATGCCGGTTGTACCGAGGATAGACGGATTGACAGCCAGGATATAACTCATTGTAAGGAATGTAGTAATGCCGGCAATGACTTCCGTTCGGATTGTCATGGTCTGTTTATCAAACCCTAATAGTTTTTGTATCATACAACTTTATTTAATCGAATGTCCATTTTACAGCGAGTGTGGGAATGGTATAGAAGCCGTCCCGTCCTCCGAAATTATGACTTAACTCGACTTCGCTACCAACACTCAACTTAAATTTATCATCTATCCCTTTTATCTTGTTGAGGTTTACCCATATCTGAGGCTCAGACAGGAAGATGAAGTTTCCGTGATCGTTCTTTTCCCGCCACCAATCGGCAAAGCCGCTGAAAGTGCACAATCCGTTCTTCGCAAAATGAAGATACCAGGTTGTTGTCAACTGGAAGTTGTTGGGTGTTTTATGTTTCTGGATATATTTGTACATAGCAGTGAAGGTGATTCCCCTGCTGAAATCCTTGCTGTTATAAGTATAAGTCGCACCACCCAGATAGGCGTTATTATAGGAGGCTCCTTTCATCAAACCGCCATTATACTCTAAATGGACAGAGAAAGGCGGTTTCCAGAAACTCAGTTCGCGGGCAATCTCCCAGTAAGCTGAAGCTACTCCGCTGCTTTTATAATCCATATCCACGAAGAAGTAAGTACTTCCCCATTTATCCGGTTTGAACATTTCCACCGTGGAGGTCAATGCCGGACGTCCGTCCAGGTCTTTGTCATAGAGGGCTCCTCCAAAATCATAATGTAACTGAATGTTTTGTGCTTTCCCACAGAAAACAGCAAGTAATAAAATCGTCAGGGTAAAAAACTTTCTCATGCTGATCGTTTAAAATAATATGTATGAAAGTTACAAAGGTATAAAAAAAGCAAGACCTTCAAAGAGTCCTGCTTTTACATTATCAGATCAGATCCCTGAGCAACCAGGCCAGGTAACATAAATACATTACTATCAGTGCCCATCCTTCGGTTCGGGATATTTTTTGTCCGCTTTTTGCCAGTGGAAGCAGAAGTAGGGATAATCCCAGCATGACCAGCAAATCGACATAATTCACGTTTTTCGCTACAATGGGATTGACTACCGAACTGGTACCTGCGATCGCCAGGATATTGAATAAGTTGGAACCTACGATATTTCCGATCGCAATATCCGGGTTCTTCTTGAGTGCCGAGACGACCGATGTGGCCAGTTCCGGCAAGCTTGTGCCCGCAGCGACAATTGTCAGTCCGATCACAGCTTCGCTGACACCTAACTCCTGAGCGATTGAAACGGCATTATCGACGAGTAGGTTGGAAGCAAATATCAGGATAACCAATCCGCCTCCAATATACAGGACGTCTTTATACCAGGGTTCAGGTTGTTTTTCCAGTTCTCCGGTTTGTTCCTCTATTTTCTTTTCGTGTTTTCGTGAGTAATACAGGCTGAATACTGTATAGATAATGATACCGGCTAAAAACAGGCAACCTTCCAGTCTGTTGAGAGTCCCGTTCCAAAAGAGGAGGGTGAAAACAACAGTTGCAACGATCAGGATGGGAATGTCCAGACGTGTGAGTTGGCGTTTGGCTTGTAAGGGATGGATGGCGGCGGAAATACCGAGAATGACGGCTATATTGAAAATGTTGGAACCGATAATATTTCCGACAGCTATATCTCCCTGTCCGGACAAGGAGGCATTCAGACTGACTACCAATTCCGGAGCACTGGTCCCGAATGCAACGATCGTAAGTCCGATCACCAGATTGGATATTCTGGCTTTCAGCGCTAATTCCGTACTCCCTTTTACCAACCAGCCTGCTCCGATATAGAGAGCAAACAATGAAAGAATTAATAATGTAACGCTTGTTATCATGGCTGCAAATTTACGAATCTTTTATTACAATGTCCGGCTTCCTGTTGCCCAATAATCAATGATTATCGTAACCAAGTAAACAGCAAGTTATTTTTTAGGCAGAAAAACGTACCTTGGATAACCCCGGAATCACTTCGGAGTAACAGCAGGAAGCAACTAGACATTTAGTTAGGGTTGTTAGGAATATTCGTATTAGTGATTTAATATTCGTATTCTTCCTTTGGCTCTTTGGCAGCCTGTCTCAATTGTATGCCACGAAGTATGACCATACCGACTGTCAGTAGCCCTAATGCTCCCATTGTTACATCTTTCGCAATTATATTTTCAAAATCGGTTGTACCGATCAAAACCAATATGATAAACGATACCATCATGACAGCGTCTACCAAATCTTTATTTATCTTCATTTTATAAACTTTTTAAAGGTTACTTTTGTTCAACTATCTTCACTTTTTTTCTTCAATGGCAGCTTCTTCAGTAGAACCAGAGTTGCTCAGACCCTTCATTATACCGAATAAACCATACCCTAAAGCAAACATTACTACTAATAACTTCAGATAGTCATTAGGAATGATGGAACTACAAGCTAATACGCAACCGATGATTGTGATAATAACTGACAGATAAATACGGCTTTTATTTGATTTTTTAGTAGACATAATGTTTTAATTTTTAAATGAATAAATACTATTTATGATTTGTACATCCTGAAATGAACGGGTGTACGATGATTTTACGGATCAATGGGTCCGTAAAATGACACGTATAGTGATAGTCACTACACATAAGTACGTAATTATCCTTTAAAAATTAAATAATGAGTTTCCGTAAGGCGAACACATGTTGTGCCATACGGCAAAATAGGGTAGACAGATTTACGGTTTGACATTCCGATACATTTTCCAACACTTTTCGTTGTGCATTCATTTCTTTCAGGCGAATATCCTGAAGCACTTTCTCTGCTATTTTCAGCGTGCGTAAATGAAATGTATTATTTGTCAACTGAACGGTTCTGCGTGCAGTCAGACCTTTGCTTTCTTTGAGGTCTGTGCTCAATACAGTAAGATAGTATTGTACATCGGCAGAACTTTTTTCTTTCATGACTGCTTCTTTTTTAGACACAGCAATATCGTTGCTTTCATTCTCCTCTTGTGGAGAGAAAAGCAAGATGCCGAAAAGCAGAGTCAGTATGAACAGAAAATTTTTCATGCTGCAAAGATATACGAATTCTTAATAAAATAACAAATCATTGTAGTTTTTGTTTATACTTTTGCCTGTTAATATGAACGAGAGAAGATGAAAGAGAAGAAGAGCCTTTTGAAATCATGGGTGGAAGCGGCACGTCCGAAAACACTGCCTGCATCGTTAAGTCCGGTGTTATTGGCTTGTGTTTTAGCCTGGTGTGAGGGAGTATTCCGGTTAGTACCGGCTTTTTTATGTTTTGGTGTTGCTTTGTTGGCACAGATTGCCAGTAATTTTGCAAACGATTACTTCGATTTTAAAAAGGGAGCGGATAAGGAAGATCGTCTGGGACCTGAACGTGCGGTTGCCCAGGGATGGATCACTCCGAAGGCGATGCTGAAGGCTACCTTTATAACATTGGGGTTGTCTTGCCTATGCGGCTGTATGCTTTTATTTTATGCCGGTTGGGAACTGATCCCTGTCGGGATTGCTATCGCTATTTGCGTGTTAGCCTATTCTGCCGGACCTTTTCCTTTGGCGTATAACGGGCTGGGAGATGTTTGTGTGGTCTTATTTTACGGGGTTATTCCGGTGTGCTTCACTTATTACGTGCAGGCATTGTCGTTCTCTTTGTTATCGTTCCTTTTATCATTATCGGTCGGATTACTATCCACAAATATTCTGATTGTGAATAATTACCGTGACTATGCACAGGATAAGGCAGCCCGGAAACGGACTACGATCGTCTTGTTTGGACGTGGCTTCGGTCGGATATTCTATCTGTTGAACGGGGCGGTCGCCCTTATACTCGCAATGCCGCTTTTGTTTGATGCCCCGTGGTGGATCTTGTTTCTGTTCGCTGCCTTTTTCGCCCTTTTCTATGCGACCTGGCGTGAACTCTACCGTTTTGAAGGGCGTGAGCTCAACAAAACATTGGGACATACGGCGCGGAATGTCTTCATCTTTACTCTTCTGCTATCGGTATTGTTGATCCGGACCTGTTTGGTATAAGCTTTACATAAATAGCATAATGATCAATTGAGCCGATATCACCCGGATGAACATGGAAAGGGGATAGACAGTCGCATAGGCCACCGAAGGCTCATCGCCTTCGACCGTTGTATTGGCATAGGTTAGTGCCATCGGATTTGCCATACTGCCGCAGAGCATTCCTACGTTATGGGCATAATCGAGTTTGAGGAACTGGGAAGCGATGAAACCGACTATCAGAACAGGTACGATTGTCAGCAGGAACCCCAGACCTACCCAAAGCAGCCCCTCTGCCCGGAATACCGTCTCAAAGAAGTGGGCACCCGAGTCTATACCCAATCCTGCCAGATAGATAACGATACCTAGCTGACGCAGCATCAGATTGGCACTCATCGTCGTATAGGTGGTCAGATGAAAACGCGGACCGAAGGCTCCCATCAGGATGCCGACAATGATCGGACCACCGGCAATACCCAGTTTGATCGGTGTATTCATACCCGGCAGCATAATTGGCAAAGAACCTAACAGGACTCCCAGCGAGATACCGATAAATACGGCTAACAGATTCGGATTATCCAGGCGTTTGATCTCATCACCGAGGATTTTACCGACATTGTTTATCGCATTTTTTTCTCCGACGATCGTCAGGCGGTCGCCTATCTGTAAATGAAGGGCAGAGTCTGCAACCAGGTCGATACCGGCACGGTTTACGCGGGTAATATTGATTCCATACAGGTTACGCAGGCGGAGTGATCCGAGTTTTACCCCGTTCACGCGGTTACGGGTGACGACGATACGGCGGGAAATCAGTTGCGAGTCGATTGCATTCCAGTCGATATCTTCCTTGTTCCAGTCGACGTTCTCCTGTTCCCCAAAAAGAACTTTGATCGTTTCTACGTCCGATTTATGGGAGATGATAAGCAAATGGTCGTCTTCACGAAGTATAGTGTCGGAAGTGGGAATACTGACTTTTCCGTTATGCCATACACGGGAGATAACAAAATGTTTCTCTGTCAGCTTCATGATATCCTTGATACTTTTATCGTAGATAGCAGGGTTGCTGATATGGAATTCTGTGATATTGGGTTTCGTGTTGTGTTTCTCCTTATCGTCCGGCAGGTTCTTGTTGGCGAACACTTTTCTTAACAGGATGATCGCCATTATAACGCCAACGACTCCTAACGGATAAGCCACGGCACAAGCCAGTGCCATGTCTGTCACTTCCTTGCTGTCTGCAGGGTTTACTTGTAACAGGGCTTGTTGTGCGGCTCCCAGTGCGGGTGTGTTGGTGACTGCTCCACAGAGTAATCCGACCATGTTGGGAAGCGAAACGCCTGTAGTCCAGTGCAGGACAAGTGTCAGTATCAATCCGAGCAGTACCACGCCCAGCCCCATCATGTTCATGGCGACACCGCCTTTTTTCAGAGACGAGAAAAAACCCGGACCGACCTGCAATCCGAGGGAATAGACAAACAAGATCAGACCGAAGCTCTGTGCAAAGTTCAGCATATCCTTATTGACTACAATCCCGAAATGTCCGGCCAAAATCCCGGCGAAGAAAACAAAGGTGATACCCAGTGAGATACCGAATATCTTCTGTCTTCCCAGAAATAACCCCACCGCCGAAACCAGTGAGATCACTATAACAGCCTGCAACATCGTCGGCTCAAAAAAAGCTTCCTGCAACCAATCCATACCAGTGTTATTTGTTGAAGCTACAAAGATAGGGCTTTTTAAGTTAGCTTTCGCTTATAATGAATCTTTTAAAACAGTAAGGGATTTTTCTGTTGTTCTATTTTATTAATAATCAATAAGCGATGCGATGTAATGAATTCTGTTTGCATATTCTGTGTCCGGCAGGCCGGATATATGTGAATTATCTTTTATCTTTGAATACTCATTTGATGAAAATAAGATAAACAAACGATGTCTTTAAAGATCATACATACTGCCGACTGGCATCTCGGGCAGACCTTTTTCGGTTACGACCGGGAGGAGGAACACGATGCTTTTCTGAACTGGCTGGTCGATATCTTGGCGCAGCATCAGACTGATGTACTGTTGATTGCCGGAGATGTATTCGATGTCGCTAATCCGTCTGCCGCGGCCCAGCGGCGTTTCTTTCATTTCCTGAAAGAGGCGAACCGGCGAAATCCGCACCTGCAAATTGTGGTTGTTGCCGGAAACCATGATTCGGCGGCCCGGTTAGAATCTCCTGTCCCTTTGCTGGAAGAGTTGAATACTTCTATCGCCGGAATTATCCGGCGCACGGAAACCGGAGAGATTGATTTTGACTCCCTGCTGATACCTTTGTATAATAAGGAAAAGAAGCGTGAAGCCTGGTGCCTGGCTGTCCCTTATCTCCGGCAGGGTGATTATCCGGCTTCGGAAGAAACACACGATACCTATATTGCCGGTATAAACCGTATGTACCGGCAACTGTATGATTATGCCGATGGAAAGCGGCAACCGGGCGAAGCCTTGGTCGCTATGGGGCACCTGCATGCAACCGGAGCCGAACTGTCGGAAGACGACCGGAGTGAACGTATCATTATGGGAGGGTTGGAGTCTGTATCTTCCGATACATTCGACGAGGGATTGGCTTATACTGCTCTCGGACATATTCATAAGGCACAGCGTATAGGTGGCCGGGAGAACCTGCGTTATTCCGGTAGTCCGTTACCGATGTCTTTTTCGGAGACAAATTATCGTCATCAGGTTGTTGCCGTTACAATCGATAACGGATGTTTGTCGACGGTCGAACCGGTGCCTGTGCCCTTGCTTGTCGACTTGCACCGGATTCCGGAACATCCCGCATCCCCGGAAGAAGTAATTGCCCGGCTGGCAGAATTGCCTGTTGCCGGAGAGGAAGATTCCGATAATCCGAGTCGTTGGCCATACGTCGAAGTACGGGTGTTACTGACCGAACCCGACCCGGGATTTCGTCATAGGGTAGAGGAGACGCTTGCCGGTAAGGCGGTTCGTCTGACTTCTATCGTTCCTTCTTACCCGAAACGGGAGGGGGAAGATACGGTCCGTCCGTTGTCTTACGGCGACCTGCAACGGATTGCCCCGCTGGATATGCTGAGACATGCTTTTACCAGTAAATATGGCGGGGAGTTGCCGGAGGATATCGAATCATTGTTCAACGATGTAATGCGGGAGGTCTCTCTATGAAAGTATTAGCGATAAGAGGCCGTAACCTGGCCTCGCTGGAAGGAGAATTTGAAGTCGATTTTACTGTCGAACCTTTGTTGTCTGCCGGGATCTTTGCTATCTCGGGACCGACGGGAGCTGGAAAATCTACCATATTGGATGCCATGTGCCTCGCTTTGTTTGCCCGTACGCCGCGTACGGATCAGGCAAAAGAGAACAATGTGAAACTACGGGATGTGAATGAGGAAGTACTTCCGCAAAGCGACCCCCGCTTTTTGTTGCGGAGAGGGACGGCTTCCGGTTATGCCGAAGTCGATTTCCTGGCGTTGAACGGACATCGTTACCGTTCGCGCTGGTCGGTTGGACGTGCCCGTGACAAAGAGAACGGACGTTTGCAAAGTCCCCGTGTTGCCTTATATAATATAGATCAGGAAAAGGAGGAGCAGGGGACCCGCTCGGAATTACAATCGCGTGTGGTTGAACTGATCGGTTTGACGTTTGAACAGTTTACCCGCTCTGTCCTGTTGGCACAGAATGATTTTTCTACTTTCCTGAAAGCGGAACAGGGGGAAAAGGCTTCATTGCTCGAAAAGTTGACTGGTACCGAACTTTATTCTTCGGTCTCCCGTCTGATCTTTGAAAAGAATGCTGTCGCCAAAGAGGCTTATGATAAGATACAAGCCCGTATCCAGGGCATCGAGTTGCTGACGGAAGAAGCGGAACAGGAGTTGCAAACACGCCTGACAGAATCAGAAGCAGCCTTGTCGGATTTGGAGAAGTCGAAAGCAGAACAACAGGCGTTACAGGAAGGGGTTAAAGCCACCGGGCAACAGATCGCTACCCGTCAGGTACAACAAAAGGAGGCTGCCGGTAAACTGCTCCGGGCAACGGAACTTCTGAATACTGCCCGTAAAGAATATGAACAAGGTATTCAGGATGAACAGCGTTCGGATGCTGACTTCAAAGCTTTGCTGCAGGAGTTGCAACAGGCTCGCAGGTTGGATGTCCGGTTAGATGAAGCTATCCGTTCCGTCAAAGATACGGAGACTCGTCTTCGGGATGCGCTTCAACGGAAAAAGGAAGGCGAGGATAAATTGAAAGCCGCCCGGACCAGACAGGAGCATAGCATGGCAGAGATCAACCGTTTGACCGACTGGCGGAAACGATATGAGCGTAAAGAGAGTATCGCGGAACAACTTTCTGCTTTATTACTGCATCTGGATACAGCTTCCGGCGCACGGCAAACCATTGAGAAATCGACAAAGACGATAGAGAGCATTAAACAAACGGCTTCTCGCCTGGTTGTCCAGTTGGAGACAGTTCAGAAGACAGCCGGAAATAAGCAGGTAGCTCTCCGGAAAACGGAGGAAGCTATCGGCAAACAGGAACAAGAACTGAAATCGCAGGATATGGAGACCCTCGATAAACAGATAGAGTCGGTTCGTGTGGAGCGCGAAAATCTGTTGGTCGAACAGGCACGGCAAACGGCCAGCGGCGATATCATGGAGTTGCGGAAAAAACTGCAGGAAGGTAGTCCCTGTCCGGTATGCGGAAGCCTGCATCATCCTGCTGTGACACATGCTGCCGTATCTGAAATGCCGAAGTTGATCGCTGCCTTGACTTTGCAACTTCAGCAGTTGACGGCTCGTAAAGCGGCTTATGGAGCAGGTGAAAAGCAGTTGAATCAATTACGTCAGCAGCTTTTGCAACTTCATAAGGAACTGACCGAGGCCGAACAATCCCGTACGGATATTCTGGGACGACAGAAACTGGCTGAAACCCAGATCACCCGCGAAGAGTCCATCTGTGCGGAGAGCAAGGAAACACTCAATAAATCCCTCTCTGCCGCAAACCGGCTTTTCGGGAATGATGAATGGCAGAAAGCATGGTTACAGGACCCGGATTCTTTCCGGGAAACATTAACGGCGTTTGCTCGCGGGTGGCATGAAAATACGGAGAAGTTACAGCAACTGCAACGGGAGCAAAGCGCTCAGAAAGCCGAGTGCGAATCGTATGCTTCTTTTCTTCCTTCATTGATCAGGGAGACGGAGGAGGCTACCTTACGGCATGAGAAAAACCGAACGGAGTTGTCCGCACTACAGGCGGAACGTTCAAAACTCTTGTCCGGTAAACCTGCCGATCAGGTTGAACAGGAGTATAACCTTCGTAAAGAAGAATTAAAAGAACGTTTGAAACGTCTGCAAACCGTCCAGACTGAACAATCGGGCATTGCCGATCAGTTGAAAGGTATTTCCGACCAGATCGCCCGTGATCTGGAAAAAGCATCGGAGGATTTGTTGCTTCGTCAGAAAGCGTTGTCCGACTGGTCCGAATCCTGGAATGAGAAACACGGAGGGGAGTCCCTGGATGCTTTATTGGCTCGTGTCACCCAAGATAAAAATGAGTATGCTTTCCGTCTCCGCTCCAATGCAGAGAACAAACAAAAAATAGCCAGTCAGCAAAAAGAACTGGAGGCATGCCGTGTACAGAGTGAACGTTGGGCGAAACTGAATGACCTGGCGGGTTCTGCGGATGGAGCCAAGTTCCGCCGTATTGCGCAGGGTTATACACTGGATGTCTTGCTTAATTATGCCAATGTCCAGTTACGTGACCTGAGCCGTCGGTATCGTTTGGAGAGGGTACCCGAAACGTTGGCCTTGCAGGTGATCGACCGTGATATGTGCGATGAAATACGTACGGTACATAGTTTGTCAGGCGGGGAGTCATTTCTGGTTTCGCTGGCGCTGGCATTGGGGTTATCTTCTTTATCTTCAAACCGGATGAAGGTAGAAAGTCTCTTTATCGATGAAGGTTTCGGATCTTTGGATGCCGATACGTTACGTATTGCTATGGATGCATTGGAAAGCCTGCGTACCCAGGGTCGTAAAATCGGAGTGATTTCACATGTGCAGGAAATGACGGAGCGTATTCCGGTACAGATCCGCGTGAATCGGGCAGGGAATGGGAGGAGTTATCTGGAAGTCGTATAGAAAGATTGAGGTAATAAAACAAAAGGATGTGGTATGCGCCACATCCTTTTGTTTTATTTAGATAAGAATAAGTTCTTTTACTGTAGATCAAGACCTAGATCGAACGTCTCCGTAGCATCCCAATTGCTGCTGATCGCAGTTAACAACATACCTGCCATAGCGGCTTCTGCCGGAATGACGCCTGCTGCACTCAGCATATTCCATAGGTTCTGCAAATCAGAAGATCCGCTACGCATTTTCATGATTGGGGTTAATGTTGCTTTATCGAGATAAATATAAGTATGACCATTCGCTGTTTTTACATTCATAGGAATCCCGTTAATAGTCCAATTCTGTAATAAAGCAATGGTTTCATCACTCACCGGAATCTCGCTAACACCAAGTAAACCAGCCAATATCTGTTTTAATTGAGCGGGTTCGCTTGTTAATACAGAGTTGATGATGGCAGACATGCCTTCTGCGTTGCTTCCCATTACTTGTCCGATGATGTTTCCTAGATCAAGCTTTGTATAGAATTTGCCATCTTTATGATACCAGTAGGCCAGGTGTTTAGGAGCTTCTTCCCAACCGGAAGTAGGGAAAAGTGCTTCTGCTATTTCTTTTTCAGGAGACTGGAAAATCCAGTTCGTTTCGAATTGAACCCCTTTCCCTTTTACATATTCGGCAGTGATTGTTCCGTCTGCACCTAAAGTAACAGAATTTAATACCTGTGGAAGTAATACGCCGAACAATCCTCTGAACATGGCTCCGTAGGAAGTACCGTAATCGGAGGAAGAAGTCACGCAGACATAGTTTACATAACCTGCACCGGATAGAACGGCACTAGGATTTGTATGTCCGTTATATTCAAGTTCTCCTGTGGTATAATCAGCCAGATTATACTTTTTTGCCCATCCATTCGGATCATTCATAACCACAGTCAGTTTCAACGTCATAACCTCATCTTTTACAGAGCCGGTATATTCGACGTTTGCATTGGTTGTAGTCGCTGTCCCGGAGAATTCGCCTTTGGTAACAGCTATATCAGAGATTGTCGTTTCGTTTTCACCCGGGATTACATTCTTTAGTAAAAGACTGCCGTTTGTTCCGTTTGTTGCTGAAAATTTCACTTCTTTTCCTGTCAGAGTCGTTTCACCGTATGAGAATGTCAGCTTTTCTCCGTTGTAATCGCCGACTACCTGTTCCCAGCTATTATCTACTTCTTCTTCTTTCTTCTCATCATCGTCATCGCTACATGCTGTAAATAAACAGATAGAACAAATCAGTGTAAGTAGATACAGTAATTTTTTGCTCATAATAAATTCGTTTAATTAATTATAAAATAAAGTTCATCAAAAACATGACAAATTAACAGCTTTCTTTATTATCTGGCAATGGCTATTTTGAAGAATGAGTGTTCCAAATTTAAGATTTAAGAAATAGTGCTTGTCCTGCGGTTTATTTCATATAGACCTTTCAGCTTTCAGCTGTTTTCAGAATGTTGATTTACAACCGTTTTGACCTGAAAGGAAACAATGCATATTCTGATGAAAATACTTAAGTATTTGTCTACAAAAACATAAGTATTTAGATCACAAAACATAAGTCTTTTGTAGTCAAAACATATATGTTTTACATTCAAAGCATATATGTTTCTCGCTGCCTGCCGGAAATGGTTCCGGTGCCTGTCGATGAATGTACGGATAGTTATCCGTTTGAAAAAAAACAGCCTTCAGATATCTGGCTTTGAATAACAATGCTTAACGATGTCCTGAAGGCTGAAGGGTACTTTGAATTATACTGTAGTGATGCGCTTTTAATCTTCTATGATAATACGGAATCCGACATTGAACGGACGTTGCCACGGATAGTAAGCTTTACGGATAGCCGAAGTGGAATACTTCGGACGTTCGCGCCACGAACCGCCGCGTACGACTTTCTGTTCTGCTTTCACTTTCTCTGCTTTTTCTTTAAGCGGATAGGGAACATAGTCGGAACGTGTCCATTCTGCTACATTTCCGTTCATATCATATACACCCCAGGGATTCGGTTTCATCGATGCCACATCTGCGGAGATCAGATGATGGTCGTTTACAGCCAGCTCTTTCGGTAGAAAATCCCAGAATTTACGCATTGGGTCATTCGGGCGCATCGGTTTGGGGTTTACACCGGTAACGGCAAGGTCGACGGTCGTACTGTCTGCCAGGTTTTCATAGGAACCGAAGTCCGCCTGACGGTCTCCAAACCAGAAATCGTTTGCTGATCCTGAACGGGCTGCCCATTCCCATTGTGTTTCGGTAGGGAGGGTGACGTTACATTGATTCTTTTCCCCCAGCTTTTTACAGAAATCGTTTGCTTCATCCCAGCTGATACGTATAACCGGTTGTTTGGGGAGATTGGCAGCATAACCGGGAGTTGTATGGTCTTTCCAGGTCTGACCAATGAAACGACTGTCGTGTTCGGGAAACAGTGCACCGAACTGTTCGTTCGTGATCTCCGTTGTACTCATCCAGAATCCTTTCCTGACTTGTGTCTTGAAAGCTGGGGAGGTTGACGGATCATTGTTATCACCCATAACAAATGTACCTGCAGGTATCCAGACCATGTCGAGGGTGATACCGGGAGCTACGGTCAGCTGGCGGTTTGCTTTGTTATCTGCCGTCTGCTTCTTTACAGCTTCTTCCCGGCTAAAAGGAAAACCTTTGACTTTGACTGTTTTTATTTTTTTTGCCTCTTTCAAAGAACCGGTTTCTGCGGATGTACTCGCACCGGTAGTTGCATCGACAACATTGTCTTCTTTGTTTTTTAACCAGGCAGCGTAATCTTTGATTTCCTGTTGCCAGTCAACCCGTACGCCACTGTATTTTTCTGCCAGTTCCATACGTCGCTCTACCTGGTTCTTTGGTGCTTCCTTCTTTAAGTCCAATTGAGTGAACGCACCGAAATAAGGAGCATTCAGGTCGATCCAGGTATATAACGTCTTCATATCTTGTTCCGGGATTTTTACACCATGATGGCCTGCCTGCAGGATACGGATGAGTTCGCTGTTATTCGCGTAATATTCATAAGGGCGGAGTACGTAAATATCCGATTCCGGTCCCTGGCGGTATACGTATGGATGGAGGTTCAGGTAACTCTGGTCATAAGGACGTTCTAGCTTGGTCAGGACACCTCGTTTGTAAGTGACCATCTGGTCTTTGCGGAAGTCCGGCTGAGCTATTGTACCGTTATGACAGGAAACGCAGTTACGATCTAACACCGGCTGCACTTCCAGGCGGAAAGTGAACGGCCGGATGCCTCCTTCGGGCATTTTCAACTGATGCGGAGTGATTGTCGAGGCGATCGTACGCTTGGGCATAGCGATTGTATTCTGGTCTTCATGACAGCCCGTACAGGATACGATTTCGCCGGGCATACCCGTCAGCCAGCTTCGCATCCATTGGATGGCAGCTCCGTTTTTGTCCAGCGGCTGGATAGAAACAGGCGTATTGGCCGGTATCTTGAACATGACGGAACCGTCCTCTTCGACCGGAACCGTGCCGAGGATACGTTTGATATCCCATCCGCTCTGGATACCTTGCGCATCGTGGTCGGACGGAGCGAGGATATAAGCATATTCGTAGGCAAAGATACGAAGCGATTTGATTGTTCCGCGGGGTACTCCCTGCGTTCCTTCCCCTTCATAAATGTCCTGAATGAATACGGTAGCCTCTTTTTCTCCCGGTTTGATCTTGGACGGGATGATAGGGGGCGTTTCCGTTTTCTTCAGAGGAATAGGGGCGGTGAGGCCTTCGCCTTCCTGTTCGGCTATCAGGGTCAGGTTATCGAATACGTCCACCAGATAGATTCCCCAAAGTGCATCGGGAGCCGGTTTACAAGCTACCAGGAAATATTTTTCATTCAACGGATAAGGCTTCATGAACTGGGGCCAAACGCCTTCTACGAGTTCATCCTTGATGATCGGGACGATGGGACGTTTGCTGAAAGGGAGTTCCTGTATCATTCCTTTTTCTTCTTTGCGGCTCTTGGCCGGATCGAAGATGATCAACCGCCCTGAACGTGAAGTCCCGTGATGGCCGGATATGATGCCGATAAAACGGCTGTTGTATTTGGAAAGCGGTTTCATATCGAACGTACTATTCGGAAAATAAGAACCACTTCCGTATAAGGCTTTATTTTCTGTACCGTCCGGATTCATGTGCATCACGATACGGGAGAAATAATGTGTCAGGTCGGTGTATTCCCAGCGGGTGTACATCAGGCGACCGTTCGGGATAACGATCGGTGCCCAGTTTCCGTCCTGGTCGAATGTCAGCCGGCGTATGTTTTTTGTTTCCGGATCATAAGAGATGAGGTTTGCGACAACATCATCTCCGTGTACACAGGGAACGCCGTTATAACCGATATTGCAGGTGGCTACGACTTTGCCGTCCGGCAGATAGTTGGCATCGCAGAATTCCAGGTCCGGTTCATCGACCGTTATCTTCTGGTGGAGTCCGCTTCCATCTGTGTTCATTTCGTAGATCTGCCATTTCCGGTTTTCGTCGAGAGAAGAAAAGAGCAGTCGGTCGGCATCCCAATGCAGCTGGATATCGGAAATAGGAACATCGGCGTTTGGTTTATAGAGTGTCTTGCTTTGAATTTCTCCGCGCAGATTGGAAAGACGGCAGATTTCAGCGTCATATCCTTTGCGTCTGTTGGAGAAGAGCGAGTTATAGTTGGCGGTAGATGTACCGAGTGACGGTCCCATTGCTTTGCGTGCTTTATCGCCCAGATGATAACGGGCTATCAATAGGTTGTCGACATCCAGAAGGGGATTAGCCAGTATGATTTCCCGTTTGAGAGCGAGTAGTTTTTCTGCCTCGGCAATGGTCTGCCGGGTGGTATCCCGCGCCAGATCCTGTTGCACGATGGGGAGCAGTGTATCCAATTCCTTCAGCTTCAGGAAGAGGGCGGGAGCTTGGTCGCCCAGTGCTGGTTTCATATCGTCCAGGTAGGCACGGATTGCTTCCGGGTTGACCCAATCAATCTGTTGTTGCAAACGATGTATCTGCAAAAAGCGAAAGGAATCTGTCTCATTCGTAGTCTTACCGGCTAAAGGGGAAGCGATGAGAAGGGAAAGTAAAAAAGCTTTGTATCTCATGTTCATGATATTATTTTAATTTACAGAAACAAATGTATGAGATATTTGTATGTGGAAATGTATAAAATCGTATCAAAAGCGAGTATTATTATCTCATAACAGAAAGAGGCTATCAGTAACCTAAATAGCCTCTCTCCTGATTAGCAGGTATCTGGATTATCTCTCTTTCCAACTTTGTTCTGAACTAAGTTCGTATTCATAACCAATTCTTCTTTCGGGATAGGCTTGGGATAAATTAGTAGCAGTTTAATTATCTCTCCCATCACAATAAACAGGACTGAAACCTGGTTTATAAGTGATTTTATCAGGGTCTGCTTTTCCTCCAGGTACAAATTCTAATATACCATCATCTGTTATATTTTCTCCAGCATTTAATATTTGATAATATAAACTTCCGCTAAAATCTGTGATCATTATATATCGGTCATATACATTGTTACCACATTTTACGACTGTATGCAGAATTAACTCACCTGCAGACAATTCTGGTGGTATGTATGTGAATTTGAGTGCTAAAATATTGTCTCTTACATATCCTATATGAATACCTAGTGTTTTGTCGTTTATACAGATATAATTTTTTTGATATTCTGTTTCTTGAATATTTGAACTTGGATAGTAACCATGTATTTCTGGTATTATTTCAAATGGATACTCATCCTCTTTCAATTTTATTTCTGCATAAAAAAATCTATCACTACTTGATACAATAGGAGTTAATAATTCATAAGCCCTAAATGTGTAATCAGGAATTCTTTCTTGGTCAAAAGTGGATTCTTTTGAATCTTGACTTTTAGTGGAAAGAATCATATTTGATTTTTCATCTTTGCTAAATCTTGCTTCTACTGATTTTTCACATGATACAAATAGTAGAAACAAAAATATTATCTTGATATAGTTTTGCATAATTGATATATTTATTTTGTTGTGTAATAAATAGTTATTTATCTTCCCAACCTTTGTTTTGTACCAAATTGGGGTTCATAATTAACTCTTCTTTCGGAATAGGCCAGTAGTAGCGATAATCATCCCAAGGTAATGTGCCTTTGATCGTATTTTGATACGGACTTTTCGGATAGCAAATCAGGAAACCTTCGTCGTCAACGAATACGGTTTTGTTTAATTCTACTTTTACAGCAATTTCCGGTTTATCTGTATGTGTACCATCATATAAGTCTTTTACGGCGTTGAAGTTCATGCCGCGTAAAGGAACTGTCAGTAATTTTCCGGCTTTCCAGCGCATCAAATCTTCATAGCGATGATTTTCGATAGCTAATTCAATACGACGTTCACGACGAATTTCACGCAATAAAGGATTGACTGTATAGTCTAATTTTTCTGCATAAATTTTATCCAAACGAGGATCTGCTGGTTCTTGACCAACAGTTAATTTTGCTGTCGGATATTTGGAAAAATCAAATCCTGCACGTTCACGCAATGCATTAATAGTTAAATCTATATCAGACTGGGATAAGGTTCCATTCAGTTCGTATTTGGCTTCTGCATAATTTAATAATAATTCGGCATAACGAAATTCGATTGCAGCCTGGATACCATTATATAAACGGTCTTCTTCAACTACATCTCCCATCCAATGTTTAATTACCCGATAACCGGTTACTGTAGGACCACTACCTGTATAACTAAGTCCAGGGTAAGTAATACCATTTAAATCTTTATCTACAATTCCACCCTTATAAATTGTAACATGTTCTCCTGGACGACATATTGTTTGTGTTAGACGCGGATCACGATTTTCTAATTCAGTCCATTTACCATAACCGAGGAAGTTTGAATTTTTTTCGTAGTTTCCTTCACTTCCTCCTGTATAAATAGGACGACCGTCAAGGCAGAGATACTCATCAATCAAGCTACGTGTTGCACCCATTGATTGGTATGAAGAATTGTTTTGATTATAATAACGTTGTGCCGCATGGCCAACTTTATTTTCCAAATAATTTCTAGCTAATATAACTTCCGGATTGTCGGAGAGATCTGTAACAGCGAACATCTTCCAATAGGTTTCATCACCATTTTTATAGAGGGAATATTTCCCTAATAATGCCTCGCTAGCTTTTACAGCTTCTTCTAACCATTTATTAGCAGTTTCTTGTAAACCAAGTTCTGTATGATATTTACGGAAGGTACCTTCAAATAAACATATACGAGCTTTTAAGAAATTAGCTTGATCTTTATTTAACCGATCTGTTTCCTGATCAGCTTTTTCAGGTAACCAGTTTACTGCTTTATTAATACACATTAGAACAGAGTCCATAACTTCTGCACGTGGTGTACGTGGTGCATATAATTCTTCTGAATCTACATTTAAATCTCTTGTAATCCAAGGAACATCTCCAAAATAAAGTACTTTTTTATAGTATTCCCAAGCCTTAAAAAAATACGCTTCTCCCGCGTATGCATTTTTCTTATCCTGACTAAGTTCCGCTTTGTCATAATGAGTAAGGAAGAAATTTACTTTACGCAGATTCCACCAATACCAACCTGTACTTTCTCCAGATCCTGTAGGAACAATTAATTCTCCGGCTAAACTACTAAATTCGTTTCCTGTTTTGACACAGTTATCAGAATATATATCTCCATACATAAGTGGACTGCCTGTATATCCAATAGGATAATTTTTAGAATTAGACCAACCACTCTGATGTCCAATAATGTAAAGTGGATAAAGACTGTTTAACATCATCTTCAGGTCTGTTTCTGATTTCCAGAAACTTTCATCGGTAATTTCATCTAGCGGGTAGCGCTCCATGAAATCATCGTTACAACTTGGTAGTAAAACCGAAGCTATTCCAAGTGCTAATATATATTTTTTGAAATTGAATTTCATAATTGATTATATTTTGTTTTTAGATTTGTGTTACTTAGAAACCAACTTGTAAGCCAAATGCAACAGAGCGCATCATTGGATAAGCTGATGAAATCTGATCAGGGTCGTAAAGGTTAGGTATCTGGGTGATTTCAAACAGATTATAACCAGATAAACTTAAACGAACATTAGAAAGTTTAGCTTTACTAACCCATGTTTTCGGTAATGTATAACCTAAAGCTAATGTTTTCAAACGAAGATAGGCTGCATTGAAAAGATAACCACTTTGAGTTGTACCTGAAATACGTCCTGCATACATAGGGTATTTTGCATCAGTATGTTCGGGAGTCCAAGAGTTATTATACATTTCCCAGTTACCTGCATTTCCGGAACCACCCCAAAATACATTATCACTAATCCATATGTCTCTTTTACCTATACCTTGGAAAAATATATTTAAATCGAAGTTTTTCCAGGAAATGTTTCCTGTAATACCATATTGGAAACGTGGAGTTGAGTTACCAATGATTTTACGGTCTCCTGGATTTTCTACAGTTTCATCTCCTTTTGTGATTTCACCATCGCCATCTAAATCTGCATAGCGTACATCTCCCGGGTAAATAGTTGAATTAATTTTTGTTTGACTTGGGCCTATCAGAACATATTTACCATTTTCATCAATTGTAAAGTCACTCTCCTGTAAAATGCCTATAGTTTCATATCCCCAGATTTCTCCCATTTTCATTCCATCATAAAGAGATGAAAGTAGGTTGTTTTCATTGCCAGTAAATTTAACAACTTTAGATTGGTAATCTGATAAAACTAAACCTACATCGTAACGAATACCATTACTTAGCTGATCTTTCCATTTCAGACTTAGTTCCCAACCGTTGGTTTTTAATTCTCCTGAGTTACGTTTAGGAACCGTGGCCCCTAATACTGCTGGAAGTTTTGTTCCGCTCATAAGAATGTCTGTTGTACGACGAGTATACCAGTCGAAAGTCGCATCCAAACGACCGTTTAATGTGGTTACATCAATACCGAAGTCAAGTGTACTAGCTGTTTCCCAGGTTAAGTCGCTGGCTATGATTCCTGTAGGATTCATACCTTTGATCTGCTCATTGTTCATAACCCATGAAATATAACCTGCTGCTCCATAGCTGGCAATATAGGCGTAATTGGCTACATCCTGGTTCCCTAATGAACCCCAAGAACCACGAACTTTTAAATTATCTAACCAGTTACGTGTATTAGCCATGAACTTTTCTTCAGAAATTCTCCAACCGGCAGAGAAGGAAGGGAAGAACTGATATCTAGTGTCATGGCCGAAACGAGATGTTCCATCATAACGACCACTGAATTCAAATAGGTAACGTCCTGCATAGTCATAATTAGCACGTAAGAAAGCACCACGGATAGCCCAATGTTCAGCATTGTCACCTGTGTATTGAGAACCTGTTGTCATACCTAAAGTAGGAAGATCATTAGTCAAAATATCTTCAGCTTCTCCATGAAGTTGACGGTAGTAATACCATTCCTGGTTAAAACCGGCAGTTCCCGATACATTATGACTTCCAAATGCTTTGTTAAAATTGGCATAAGCATTGATTGTATAGTAATCCGAATGTCTTGTTTCTTCTCTTACAGTAGAAGGATATGTATGCGAATTGATTGTTGAGTTCCAGTTATCTACTACATAGTTACGAACCGGAATAACACGCTTTTGGAAATATTCTGTTGGGCGGTAGGATAATTCTGCTTTCACATTTAATTCAGGACAAATAGTGATAGTTGGAGTAATGTTGAATACGGTACTTGTTTTTTGGGTACTTTGTGTTGCTCCATAAGCTAACCAACCAAGAATATTATCTGTCCATGCGTCTGGAATCGGATCATTTGGACCTGTTTTAATAGGCATGTTCATATTACGAACCGGATCATTTTTCATAGCCTCCCATACGTTACCTTTTTGATAATTCATATATGGTTCGTTATAATTGCTTGTATTATATGATATCTTAGTCGCAACATCTAGCCATTTAGAAATATTGGTATTTAAGTTTGCGTTGATGTTGTAACGATTTTGGATATCGGTATTGATATTATACATACCTTCCTGACGTTGGTAACCTAAGGATATATAATAGCGAGTTTTAGCAGATCCACCACTGATGGAAATATTATGGCGTTGTAGGGGTGTCCAATTTTTTACTCCAACCTCGTAAGGATTCATATTAGCAACCCACGTCATATTGGTTGTACTTCCTTCATTATAGATCCATGCATTTTCCGGTTTTGGATCTTCCATGTATTTTTTTTTAGCTGCTAATAGTGTTTCCATCCAGGGGGTAACTGTTCCTCCTGTCATTTCTGCAATTTTATTGGTTGCGAGCTGAATAGTATAAGCGTCCAAAATATCTGGAGTATGAGAGGGCGTATTCCATTGTAGGTTTAAATTGTAAGTTACAGATGCTTTAGAATCGTTCTTTCCTGATTTGGTAGTGATCAACATAACACCGTAAGTTGCACGTGCACCATAGATGGCAGAAGCAGAAGCATCTTTCAATACAGAGATGTTTTCGATATCGCTAGGATTCATCATATTCAAATACTCTGCATCAACTTGAATACCATCAACTATGATTAATGGACTACCATTTTTTACTTCATACTTTTTGTTGTCTGAATCTAATCCTATAGACGTACCACCACGTACATTAAAAGATGGTGTTGCATTCGGAGACGCATTTGTTGCTGACACATTCAAGTTAGGAACAACCCCCTGTAAAGCCTGACCGATATTTGCTACCGGTTTGTTTTCCAGTACTTCTGCACCGACTGAAGCAACAGCTCCTGTCAAGTTCACTTTCTTTTGTGTACCGAAACCCACTACAACCACTTCTTCGAGTGCCTGAGAGTCCTCTTTTAATGTAACGTTAATAACTTTATTTCCCTTAACAGCGATTGTCTGAGTTTCATACCCCATATAGGAGAACATTAATTCGCTGTTTGCGGGCACAGAGGAGATCATGAAATTACCGTCTATGTCGGTAATGTTCCCGATTGTGGTCCCTTTTACCTGGATGGAGACACCGATCAGCGCCTCACCCTTCTCATCTTTTACATTACCTGACACAGAAATGTCTTGTGCCATTAATTGGTGGGCGAAAAGAAAAATTCCCATCAACATTGTTAAAAACTTGTTTCTCATATAAATTATAATAAATGGTTAACACTTATTGATTGACCCACTGCAAAAGTGATGAGAAATCAAGGCGAAAAAAGTCTATTTCGTTTCAAAAAAGGTTAGTTTTGTCTCTAAATAGAGATTCTGAGACTATTTTTACTTGTTAATAAAGGATATTTATTTTTTAATCTTTTAAATTATTGACGTTTCTGTATTCTTTTGGTGACATGCCATATACAGCTTTGAAGCAGGATGCAAAGTATCCGCTGCTGCTGAACGCAACCTTTTCCAGTATTTCGGAAATACTTAAATTGGTTTCACGTAGCATTTGGGCCGCAGCTTCCAAACGGAGATGCTTGATCATTTCGGCAGGAGACAGGGCGGTCAGGGTTTTTGCTTTCCGGTAGAAGTTAGCCCGGCTCATACCTATTTCTTTACAGATCATATCGACATCCAAGTCCGGATTAGAGAAATTTGCTTTAATAATGGCTGTGTATTGTTTGAGGAATTCTTCATCCTGCCGGGTTGTTTTAACACCAAGTTCATCCAGATTCAGTTTTTTCTCATATTTCCGTTGTATCTGTTTCCGTGAGGTCAATAGATTTTTTATACGGGTTTGTAATAGAGTAATGTCGAACGGCTTTATGATATAGTCGTCTGCTCCGGCCTTGTATCCTTCGGTTATTTGAGAAGGCATAGTTTTGGCTGTCAATAAAATGACAGGAATATGGGAAAATTTGATATTTTGCTTGATTTGGGTGCATAACTCCAAACCGTCCATTTCCGGCATCATGATATCGCTGACAATCAGATCCGGCGTTTTCAATGCTATTTGTTCCAATGCTTCTTTACCGTTCCCTGCTTTTAAGATGTTATATTCATTTTCAAATTGTTTTTCGAGATATTCCAATACATCTTTATTGTCTTCAACGAGCAATAGTGTTTGTGTGACGGCTGTATTTCTTTTTTTATCGTTCGGGATGAGCTCCTGAATATTTACGGGAATTATCGATTCTGTTTGTTTTATCGGGGCACTGACCGGTTTTTCCTGTACAGGGAGTAATACATGCATTCGGGTACCGGATTGAGGCATTGTTTCCGCCCATATGATACCATTATGCTGTTCTACGATAAATCGTGCTAAACTTAAACCGATACCGGAACCTGCAACCTGGTGATGTAAATCCTGTGAAGAACGGTAGAATGGCTGGAATATTTTTTCAAGCTCTTCCTGTGATATACCTTGCCCATTATCAGATACTTGTATGTGTAAATAATAGTCCTCGATGAGGTGTGAATTTTGACTTAGTTTCACACGAACTACGCACTCCTTTAACTCTTATTATCAATCCACTGGAAGATCTTTTAAGCCATAGTGCGTTTTCTACAGAGGTAAAAAACGCTTTACAACTCATGCGTAAAAATACTCAGAGATTACTCTTACTCGTTAATAATCTGATGGATGTACAAAAATACGATGCTCATAAAATGGTATTACAAAAAGAAAAATTTAATCTGGCAGAATTTATAAAAGAATTATATGATTCCTTTATATCTATTGCTAACCATCGACATATCACATTCACTCAAAAAAATGATATTCCTGACTGTTTTTGTGTCTATTATGACCGTCAAGAGGTTGAAAAAGTGCTGTTTAACTTATTGTCTAATGCTTTTAAATTCACACCGGAAAAGGGGACTATTGAGATGAAATTATCAGTACTTTCCAACGAAAGTGACTTAGTTCGTGTGAGAAGTTGGTAAATAATCTCATACGCTCCTCGTGTAATTCCTTCATTTTTTCTTGTTCCAGCTGTTTGAAACGGATATTACTTTCCAGCTCGTGGCGTACTTTCTGGTGGTAGACAAACTTGTATATAATAATACATATAACGATGATATACAGGGTGTAAGCCCACCATGTTTTATATAAAGGAGGCATGACTGTAATACTTAAAGAGGACTCTTGCGGATTCCACTCTCCTTCGCTATTTGCGACCTTTACTTTGAAATTGTAACTACCTGGTGCTAAATTACTATAGTAGGCCACTCTTCGCCCCTTTACGTAGTTCCACTCACTTTCTACTCCTTCCATCTTATATGCATATTGATTTTGTTGAGGTGATATAAAGTCTGGAGCTGTATATCCGATAGAAATATTGGTTTCGTCAGCCTTTAATTCGATAGATTTTTTATCCTCAAATTCTACCTGATTATTATTAATAGACAATGAAGTCAGATAGACAGGTGGAATATAGGTGTTTTTGTTCATAGAGGTGGGTTTAAAGCACATGATTCCTTTATTTCCCGGGAAATAAAGAGTACCCCTGCTATCGCTTGTTCCTGCAAGCAGAGTGAATTCCAGTACTTGTTGGCTGGCATTATGAACAGATATGAAACGATCTGTCTCCGGTTCGTAGTAATATAAACTATTTCCGGATAAGGCCCATAAATATTGATTTTTATCCTGTACCATGGTGTAGATATAACCATCCGTTACACCGGTGGTGTCAGTATATTGTTTGATCAGATTCATTTCCCGATCAAAACAGTAGATGCCACTACCGAAGAAAGATATCCATATATTCTGTAGCGAATCGGTTAAAATGGCGCTGATGGCTCCGGGCTTTACATTGTCATGCAGGTTAAGATCCTGTGAAGAGATCGTTTTGAGAGTCTCTTTCTTCATATCATATCTGTAAAGTTCCTGCTTGAGTGTTCCCAGAATAAAAACATCGGGTTCTACTTCTTTTAATGTGGAGACATAAAGAAATTTTCTGTTTTTTCCATCTACCGGAAATTGGTTAATTTGCTTTCCTTTATCTATCAACACTAATCCGGTACCGGAGTTGGTCGGAATCCATAGTCTACCTTTACTGTCATTCAGCAGGGTATAAATATCTCCCCGCTCACAATCAAAAAGTAACCGGTAATCTTTTCTTTTTCTGGAGAACAGGTAAACAGACCCGGTATTAGTCGCACAAAGAATACTGTCACCTTTTATGAATAAAGATTTGAATATGTTGGAACTGTAATTACTTTTATACGGTGATTTTTTAGGATAAAACTGCTGACTTTGTGTATCAGGATTATAACAGAATAATCCGGCACCTTCTGTGGCAAACCAAATATTACCGTTGTCGTCTTCTTTTCCCATACCCAGCAATCCGGTGAATTCATTGGGAGTGATTAGATAGAATTGTTTTCTGGCAGGGCTGTAGTAATTCAATCCCTTCCAGGTCCCGACCCATAATGCCCCGGCATTATCTTTGAGCAGGCTGTGAACGGAATAATAACTTAATGCTCCGGGCTCATTCGGATTGAATTTATAAGGAGTCACCTTAAATGTTTCCAGATCCAGACTATTCAATCCGGCGAAAGTGCCGAGTAATAATGTTCCGGGTTCCCCTTCAGTTATTGCCCGGACAACATTGCTGCTTAATGCTGAATTTGTCGTATTCAGATGGATAAACTTGTTATTAGCTTTGTCCAGATAGCAAAGCCCCGATGTTTCAGAAAGTATCCATAGGCGTTTATGACTATCGGTAAATAACCCGCAAATAGAACCTTTGATAAGTGAAAACGGATCATCCGGATCATGTTTATAATAATGTATGACTTCCCTCTGCTTGTTTAATACGGCAAGTCCGGATTGTGAACTGGCTACATACAAATTTCCTTCTTCGTCTTCCTGTAGGGCTTTTATGTTAGGAGCGATGGGAGTAGAGGATAGCCAATCTTTATAAACGAGTGAATCGCCCTGTTCATCATATTGGTATAGATACTTTTCTCCGGCAAATAAAAATTCTCCGTTCCGGCAGCGTAAACAACAATGCATAAAGCGGGTTTCTTTCACATGATATCGTTTGATATGCCCTGTCTCATGCGCAATTTTGTGAACCCCATTGTCTGTGATCACCCAAATATTTTTATTCCTGTCTTCAGCGATGTCCTGTACATTATTGTCAGCCAATGAACAAGAGTCTGTCGGATTGTTCTTAAATACCTTAAATTCGTATCCGTCGTACCGGTGTAAACCTCCCTGGGTTCCGAGCCATAAATACCCGTCTGTATCTTGATAGATATGAGTAACAGTGCCTTGGGTAAGTCCATCCTCTATCCCGATCTGCGAGAAAAAATAGGGGGAAATATTTTTACTGTCGGCAGAATGGAATAGCAGTGATAACAGAAGAAAGAATAATATTTGTGTGTGCTTTGTCATATTTCTTTGGTTATTTAGGTATAAGTCCGTAAATTCTTTTGATTTATATGAATACAAAGATATGTAATATTTTGTTTACTCTTCGTCAACCCCCTATTGTATTTCCTGTTAAAATGTCAAGTCCTGAATAACCCTTATAAGTTATTCAGGACTTGATAGAAATATAGAAGATGTTGTAATCTCTTAGATGAAGAGGTTTATATTGGCTTCTTCTGCGCGTTCGAGATAAGTGGCGACACCTCCTAAAGTGACATTATCCATTAATTCTTCTTTTTTCACACCCATGACGTCCATACTCATAGTGCAGGCGATCATTTCGATTCCGTTTTCTGCAGCTTGTGCAATCAGACTTTCCAGGCTATCGATATGTTTCTTCTTCATGATCAGACGCATCATCCAGCTTCCGGCTCCTCCCATATTCATTTTTGACAGTTTCAGTTTACTGCTATGCGATGGGAGCATCCAACCGAACATTTTACCGAACAGGTCTTTCGATACTGACGGCTTCTGGCGTTTCTTGATAACATTCAATCCCCAGAAAGTAAAGAACATGGTTACTTTCTTGCCGGTTGAGGCTGCTCCATTTGCAATAACGAATGAAGCTAAAGCTTTGTCGAGGTCGTCACTGAAAACGATAAGAGTTTTGTTGTCGGCACCGCCCAGAACTTTACAACTACTTTTCGGCTCTCCTTTTTCGATGGTGGCGTGAATTACTCCTGATTTGTTTTCTACTCCAACCAATTGCGCTCCGGTCATATTACACCAGGCTGCAACATCTTTTCCAAATCCTTGGTCTGTGGCCGTTATCAGTAGCCGGTCGCCAGTGTTTATTTCGGCATAATGCTTTTTTAATTGCAGAACCGGACCGGGGCATTGCAGTCCGCAGGCATCAATCCGAACTGTCTGTTTTTCGGATACTTGTGAAGGAGTCGGTCGTGATACTTTTGGGGGATCTATTGCTTTTTGTGTGCCGTTTCCCATAACAGAGATTGGTTTTGCAGAAGCTACGCTCCATGTTTTATAACCTCCGGAAAGATTTTTTACATTCTTGAAACCATGTTGTGTCAGGATACGATAAGCCAGATAACCTCGTAATCCGACAGCACAACTTACTACGATCGGTTTATCTTTCGGCAATTCCGATAAGCGGGTACGGAGTTCGTCTACCGGAATATTGATGGCATTAGGTAGTGTTCCCAGACTGTATTCATCGGCTGTACGGACATCCAGTAACAATGTATCTTTCTGTAATCCGGCAATATCACGCCAGTGTACTATTTCGACCTTTTGAGTCAGGATATTTTCAGCTACATAACCAGCCATGTTTACCGGATCTTTGGCTGAAGAGTAGGGGGGAGCATAAGCATGTTCTAGCGTTGCCAGGTCGTAAACCGTACCTTTACGTTGGATCACTTGTGCAAACATTTCAATTCGTTTGTCCACTCCGTCGAATCCGACGATTTGTGCACCTAGTAACTGACCGTTTTCCGGTGAAAATAATATTTTAACAGACATCGGTACTGCTCCCGGATAATAGCCGGCGTGTGATGCCGAATGAGTATAAGAGGACTGGTAAGTAATCCTTTCGCGTTTCAGTAACTTGGCGTTAGCCCCGGCCGCTGCAACGGTAAGGTCAAAAACTTTGGCAATGGAAGTTCCCATCGTACCCGGATATGTCTCGCGATTTCCATATACAATATTATTAGCTACGATGCGTCCTTGTTTGTTTGCCGGGCCTGCGAGTGGGATTAAGGCAGGTTTGCCTGTAACCAGATGACGTACTTCCACGGCATCGCCTAAAGCGTAGATGTCAGGATCGGAAGTTTGCATGTAATCGTTTATAGCAATACCTCCTAATGTACCGAGAGACAATCCTGCTTCTTTGGCCAGTCTGGTTTCCGGACGTACGCCTATACTAAGAATAACCAGATCAGTCGTAATCTGTTTGCCGCTACGTAGGTGAACTATTATCCCTTCAGGTGTTTCTTCAAAACGTGAGACACCATCTTCCAGCCGCAGATCGACTTGCTTGTCTGTTAATTGCTGATGTACAATGGCTGCCATAGAATAGTCCAACGGAGCCATGACCTGGTTAGCCATTTCAACGACAGCTACCTGAATGCCTAGTTGGTGCAGGTTTTCTGCCATTTCAAGTCCAATAAATCCACCTCCGACAACTACGGCGTGCCGGGGATTGCTTCTGCTGACATATTTCTTGATTGTATCAGTGTCAGGGACATTACGTAAAGTGAATATCTTATCGCTATTGATACCTTCAATGCCGGGACGAAGAGGTTCTGCTCCGGGAGAAAGGATTAGTTTATCATAGTTTTCGCTATAGGTACGAGCAGTGTTGATATCTGTTATCTCAACTGTTTTTTCTTTCGGATGAATAGCTGTTACCTCTTGCTCGGTACGAATATCTATATTAAAACGGGCTGTAAATCCCTGAGCTGTCTGTACGAACAGTTTATCGCGTTCAGCGATTGTCCCACCTATATAATAAGGTAATCCACAATTGGCATAAGAGACATACTTTCCTCTTTCGAACAGGATTATTTCTGCATTTTCATCGATTCTGCGTAAACGGGCTGCTACGGTAGCTCCACCGGCAACTCCTCCGACTATTAAGTATTTCATGTTATGGGTGTATTATTTTGATTACACATATTTGTTATTGGAAAATATATTGATAAAAAAAGGTTTTACCCTTTTTCCATGCATTGCTGCAATTTACCGAACAAACCGTCGAAACGTAGTTCGGCATTCATCATCTGTTGTACTTTCTCTTTACCTTTCGGGGTGAGGGAGAAAAACATCTGCCGTTTATCCTCTTTGCTGATTGCCCGGTGGATAAAACCTTTATTTTCGACAGAAGTGATTACCTTCGATACCCGTGAATTCGATAAACCTATATAATCACAGATCGTCCCTGCTGATTTTGCCTGGTTGTCCTTCAGGCAACAGAGTAACATCGCTTCATTGATCGTGATCTCGTGTACCTCTGAAAAAGCCTTTTCAAACTGATACAATGTTTTGTATATGTCTTTGATTACACAGATTGCTTCCATGTTGTATTTTTATTGATGGTGCAAATATAGATAATATTTTTAATATTTATATTGTTTAGTGGAAAATATTTTATTCTTCCTATAAACAGGCTGTTAAGAACAAATGTTTTTCATTTGTTGTTTAATAAAGAAAATAAGAAGAATAATTTGTAACAGATAAATTGGATGAATATGGAAAAGTTATTTCAAAAAGGAGTTGTGGTCGATCTGAGTAGTTGGGTTGATTATTCTGAAGGAGGGGTAGTCAGTAAACAAATCGTAAAAAGTGCAGCAGGTAATATCACTTTGTTTTCTTTTGATAAAGGCGAGGGATTGAGTGAGCATACTGCTCCTTTTGATGCCCTGGTCCAGATACTGGAAGGTGAGATGGAAATAGTAGTCGATGGAAATCATTCCAAGATGAAAGCTGGGGAGTCATTGGTGCTTCCTGCGAATGTACCACATGCATTAACAGCAGTACAACGGTTTAAAATGCTTTTGACCATGATCAAAGGATAAAAAGAAAAAAGAGACAAGGTTTTTTGATAGCCTTGTCTCTTTTTTCTTTATTCTATCTATATTAATCTCTGTTAGAGAAATATTTCATGAACTGTGAACGTTCATACATAGCCGGATTCGGTATGTTAGCGTAATTCAGTTTACCTTGGAATTGTGCCAGGCTTTGATAGTGTGCCTGATGCATCCATTCTTCCACACAAGTAAGTACCTGTGAGATGATTTCACCGCCATGCGTATACAATGCGCTACACATCTGTACGGCAGACGCTCCGGCTAACAGACATTTGATAACGTCTTCCCAATCATGTATACCGGTAGATGAAGCGATACTTATTCCTGGTACTTTTCCTGAAACAATGGCTGTCCAGCGGATCGTATCACTCAGGTCGGAGTGGTTGCTGAATACATTGCCAGATACTATTTGCATGTTGTTAATGTCGATATCCGGTTGGTAAAAACGGTTGAACATTACTACACCATCCGCTCCGTTTACCTTTAATGTGTTGACCAATGCCGGAATATTTCCTACATTCTTTCCGATCTTTATAATAACAGGTATTGAAACTGTTTCTTTTACTTTCCTGATGATATTCACGTAGAGATCGCGTATTTCATCCTGATTATATTCCAGGCTTGTTTCGAGGAAATAAACATTCAATTCCAGTGCATCGGCTCCGGCCAGTTCTATTTGACGGGCAAAGTCAATCCATACATCAGATTTGTAACAGTTGATGCTGGCAATAATAGGAATGGTACACTGTTCTTTAGTCTTTTTGATCAGCTCCAGATAATTGTTTACCTGGTTTGCTTTTACATATCCGCGGATATAATCGGCTGCTTCCGGATAATCAGAATCCTGCATGAGCGAATCGCTCTGCATTTCGATCTGTTCTTCAAAAAGAGATTTGAGAACGATTGCTCCGGCACCGGCCTTTTCAAATTCCTTGTTCCGTTCAGGGTTATTTGTCAGACCTGAACTTCCAACGATTAAAGGATTACGAAGTGTTAGTCCCGCGTATTGGGTTTTAATGTCAATCATGTCAGATTCAATTTTAATGTGTTAGTACTCGCGTTCGCCGAAAATACTGGTTCCAACCCGTATCATGGTGCTACCCTGGCTGATGGCGATCGGATAATCGTGACTCATCCCCATAGATAACACTGCAAAATTATCATTTCCTTTGAAATATATAGATTTTAAATCACTGAAAAGTTCATGCAAGGTGTGAAATTCCTGTTCGATGAGTGTTGTGTCATCTGTATAGGTCGCCATTCCCATCAATCCGCATATTTGAATGTTCCTGAGTTCTGCGAGTTGTTCGTTCTGCAGAAGTTCGCGGCATTCGTCAGGAGTCAGTCCGTGTTTGGTTTCTTCCTGTGCGACGTGTATTTCCAGTAATACACGGATCATCCGGCTGTTTTTCACAGCCTGTTTATTCACTTCCTGCAATAATTTAAGGGAGTCGATGCTATGGATCGTATGGATGAACGGCGCAATATCTTTCACTTTATTACTTTGCAGCGGTCCGATGAAATGCCATTCGATATCACCCGGTAGTACTTTCTGTTTTGCCGTCAGCTCCTGTGCCCTGCTTTCGCCGAAAACACGCTGGCCTGCATTGTAGGCTTCCTTCAATGCTTCTGCCGGATGAAACTTAGACACGGCTACCAGCGTGACATTTGCCGGTAACGATGCCTTGAGTTGTACTATATTCTGGGAGATACTCATGCTTCCTGTGCTTTGTCTTCTGCTTGCTTTTTCTGTTCGGCGATCAGTTCTTCTCCTGATTTGGGTGTTTTGTCGTCGTTGACGGAGAAAGGAAAAACATCCATCAACATAGTTTCCGTAACCGAAGCGATCGTATAATCGGCCATTGTTCCCTTCATACCTTCTTCCAGTACGGAGATAGCTTCCTTCAGCGTACAAGCCTGTGCAAGCATCTGTGCTGCTGTTTTCTTTTCTGCACCGCTTTTTTCGTCGAGTGTGATAAAATATACTTTAATCTTATAGAAACGGTCGCCGTTTTCATTAAAGAACAATTCGGAAAGGCGGGCACGTTTAATGTCTGTAACAGTAAATTCGCCGGAGATGAACGGACGGATTTCTTCGATGATACGGGCTTCTGCCTCGGTAAAAGAGAGGGCATCGACCAGGTAAGGTTCTGTTACTTTCTTTTGCATTCCATTCTCCAGTACTTTTTCAAAGGAGACTTTACATTCAAACCAACTGTGCATATTGTTTTCGTTTTTATTGTCTGTACTCGTGTTTAAAATACAGTACAAATATAGGTGCAATTCGGGAATAATACAACTGCAATGAATTTCTTTATTTTTTCGGAACATTTCATAGAGAGGGCTTGTTTATATGATGTAGTGTGTTTTTCATGGTATTAGATTTTTAGATTAGTAATGAGGTTGTTCATCCGGTCCGCGAGGATAGGATGAGATATCTGAAATAAAAAAGCCGGAAAAGAGATATCATATACTTTTTTCCGGCTTTTTGTTTTACTTTATATCTCAGAATTCGTCATTCGCGTAAAGACTGAGCAGGTTTTTTGTCTCATAATTAAATAATTCATCCTCGCTGAAGAATCTTTTTAATTCAATGGCTGCTGTTTCCTGTGAGTCGGAGGCGTGTACGATATTTTCCTGTACACTCATGCTGTAATCTCCCCGGATAGTACCGGGTGCTGCATTCCTGCCATTAGTGGCTCCGGCCAGCGTACGTACAACATTTACTGCATCGACCCCTTTCCAACAACAAACAATGACAGGACATACGGCCATTGCATCTTTAACCCTTTGGAAAAAAGATCTTTCTTTTAAATGGGCATAATGCTCACTTAAAATCTCGTCTGTCAGCCATGTCATTTTCATACCTTCGAGGATCAGGCCCTTCTTTTCAAAACGGGCAATAATTTCACCGATCAAACCTCGTTGAATGGTGCATGGTTTCAATATTACAAGTGTTCTTTCCATACTGATTTTTTTTATAAGGTTCTACGAATATTCCACTTTGCGCTAATTGTCCCAAAGATAGTATATTTATTTACTATTAGTTAATTTATTGTATAATAATGTGTAAAAGTAAGGTGGGAAAATGAAGTTTTCCCTATACACCAATAATTCATTACTAAAGTAAAATTCCAAAGTCTTTGTCCTTTTTATTACTTGCTGCGCTATGGATTCATCTCTTTTGTTTTTAACTCGGACTCTTGTGTCCATTATTGTTTATTCTTTGAATTCTTTCTCTTGGTGTAATTTTTACAACCTCAGATTTTTTTCCAAAAAACCATCTGTCTTATCCGAAGAGAGTCTGCATATTTGCCTTAAATGCAAAAATCATTTGAAATTAATTTTCTGCCGATCTATAATTGTATCTAATTGTCTTATAATGAGAGTGTAATTGCGGTCAAAATATCCCTTAAGAACACAAACATTATTAATATTAGAAACTTTCGTACAGGTATTCCCCGTGTATTTAGAACAAACAACTATAAATAAACAATTTAGCTTAGGATTCATTCACCGGGATTGCATTGTTTAACAATTTAGACATATATTCTTCGGGTGACAAAAAACTTAATATTTCTATAATTAGTCCAATTCCGGATTCATCCTCATGAAATCTCTCAGAGTTTGCCTGTTTACACCTAGCTTTTTACTGATGTACAGCCTGGTTTTCTTTTCTTCCAGGAGTTTGCGTATCTGACTTTCTTTACCGGATAATTTGTATTGTTCTGATTTTCCCCCTTTAGGACGTCCCAGTTTGGTGCCTTCTTTCTTTTTTCTGGCTAATGCCTCTTTGGTACGTTGTGAAATCAGGTTGCGTTCTATCTCGGCACTCAGGCTGAAAGCGAATGCCAGGATTTTGCTGTTGATGTTGTTTCCCAACTCATAGCGCTCTTTTACCGTCAGCACGAAAATGTCTCTTTCCATACATTGATGGAGGAAACTCATCACCTGCATCAGATTACGCCCTAAACGCGATAACTCAGTTGTAACCAGCATGTCCCCCTTGCGAATTTGCTTAATTAACCGGCCAAGCTGCCGTTCTGCAACATCTGTTGTTCCACTGATTGTTTCTTCTACCCAGCGATCAATACGCATGCTTTTAGCTTTTGCGAACTTTTCAATCTCAAATCGCTGATTTTCAGTACTCTGTTTGTCTGTACTGACTCTTACATAACCGTATATCATACAATTGAATATTAAATGAATAACTAAAGATACGTTAGAATACGAAATGACAGGGGGTGATTAGTAAAAACCAACGTTTTTTATCGTCAACTGGATATGTAAGTTGTTTTTCTCTACAAATATGAATATAATAATTTAAACCAATACCATCTTGAATGGTAAAATTAAATTAAAATTTAACTTCGATGTGATCGAAATGATAGGAAAAACTACTTTTGTGCTAAAGATTTGATTAATTAGACGGAAATGACTTCATTGTTTTCCGACACATATATAAATATGAAGAAATTATTATCGTTACCTCCTAATTTGGTGAACTGTTTCCACAAAATAACGAAAGTGGATGCTGATGAGTGGTTTTGTACTTCTGATCCGGTAGGTGCCCGCTTAGGTTCCGGTGGTGGGACAACCTGGCTGGTCGAAGCATGCCGACAAAAGGAAGCACCAGAAATGTCAGTAAAAGAATGGTTGGCTAAAGAAAAAAGAATATTGTTGCATGCCGGAGGACAAAGCCGGCGTTTGCCCGGATATGCTCCGTCGGGAAAGATTTTAACACCGATACCTGTATTCCGGTGGGCGAGAGGACAGAAATTATCACAAAATCTACTATCCCTGCAACTTCCGCTGTATGAAGAGATCATGCAGAAGGCGCCCGCTTCGCTTCATACATTGATTGCAAGCGGAGATGTATATATCCGAAACAGCGAACCGTTACAGGATATTCCGGAAGTGGATGTCGTCTGTTACGGATTATGGGTCGATCCCGCTCTGGCAACCAATCATGGCGTGTTTGTTTCAAACAGGCAGACACCGGATAAATTAGACTTTATGCTCCAAAAGCCGTCTTTGACTGAACTGGGACAGTTGGCTCAGACACATCTCTTTCTGATGGATATAGGAGTGTGGTTGCTTAGTGACCGGGCGATGGACTTGCTGATGGGGCACTCATATGCAGGTGAGGAAAAAAAGATGAAGTCATATGATCTCTATTCTGAGTTCGGACTGGCATTGGGAGATCATCCCCGTATCGTTGATGATGAACTGAACCAGTTGAGCGTAGCTATTCTTCCTTTGGAAGGAGGGGAGTTTTATCATTATGGGACGAGCCGCGAACTGATTTCTTCGACGTTAGCTGTGCAGAATCTGGTTCGCGACCAACGCGCTATCATGCACCGGAAGGTGAAACCTCATCCGGCCATGTTTGTGCAGAATGCTTCTATCGATCTTCCGTTGACTGCCGGAAACTCGGAGTTATGGATAGAGAACAGTTATATAGGCAAGAACTGGAAACTGGATAACCGACATATTATAACCGGTGTACCCGAAAATAACTGGAAACTGAATCTCCCGTCCGGTGTTTGTATCGATGTGGTACCTGTCGGTGAACAGGATTGGGTTGGACGTCCTTATGGTTTTAATGATCCGTTCAAGGGGGCATCTACCGATGAGAAGACTCTCTTTATGGGAGTGCCTGTTACCAAGTGGGCAGAAGAGAGAGGCATCACATTGGAAGCATTCGATGATTTGCAGAATGCTGCATTGTTCCCCGTTTGTAAAGATATAGAAGAATTAGGGCTGGTTATACGCTGGATGGTTTCTGAAGCGGAACTGGAAAGCGGCAGGGAGATATGGAAATCGTCTGAAAAAATGTCGGCGAATGAATTATCCGATCGTGCAAATCTGAGTCGGTTGTTTACTCAGCGTGAGAAATTCCGTTATACGAATTGGCCTATGTTGGCTGCCAATCATGAAAAAAGTGTCTTTTATCAGTTGGACCTGGCCGATGCAGCCCGAGAGTTTGCCGGAGGAGGCCTTGATTTACCGGCAGCACTTTCGGAAGAAATGCCTTTGATGAAGCAGATACATAACCGGATGTTCCGGGCACGTGTGTTGCAATTGGAAGGGAAACCGTATGAGGAAGAACAACAGGAAGCTTTCTCTTTGTTACGGAAAGGACTGATAGGATCTGTCTCTGGTGAAAAGCAATCTCCTTATCTGAATGTGTACCACGATCAGATTGTGTGGGGGCGCAGTCCGGTTCGTATAGACCTGGCCGGAGGCTGGACCGATACACCTCCTTACTGTATGTATGCCGGAGGAAATGTCGTTAATGTAGCCATTGAGTTGAACGGTCAACCGCCTTTGCAGGTCTATGTAAAACCTTCGAAAGAATATAAGATCATCCTGCGTTCTATTGACCTGGGAGCGATGGAGGTTGTTTCTACCTGGGATGAATTACGGGATTATAAGAAGATCGGTTCTCCTTTTTCTATTCCTAAGGCAGCATTGGCTCTCGCCGGTTTTGTTCCGGAATTTTCTGCAGCACATTATTCTTCGTTGGAAGATCAGCTGAAGAACTTCGGTTGTGGCCTGGAGGTTACTTTGTTGGCAGCTATTCCGGCAGGTTCCGGACTTGGTACCAGTTCCATTCTGGCTGCAACAGTGCTTGGAGCTATTTCTGATTTCTGTGGTCTGGCATGGGACAAAAGTAAAATAGGATATCGTACATTGATTTTAGAACAACTGCTTACAACGGGCGGAGGCTGGCAAGACCAGTATGGCGGCGTATTGCATGGATTGAAACTGCTGCAGACGGGAGAGGGGTTCAATCAGAATCCTTCTGTGCGTTGGTTGCCGGAATATTTATTTACCGATCCGCAGTACCGGGCTTGTCACTTATTATATTATACAGGCATTACCCGTACGGCAAAAAATATTCTGGCAGAGATCGTGCAGGGAATGTTCCTGAACAGTGCAACCCATCTTCGTTTGCTTTCAGAAATGAAAACGCATGCTTTGGATATGTTCGAAGCAATTCAATGCGGTAATTTTGAGACTTACGGTAAGCTTATCGCAAAGACATGGGAACAGAAAAAGGCGCTCGATTCCGGAACGAATCCTCCGGCTGTCGAAGCATTGATCACCCAGATAAAAGACTATGCATTAGGCTGTAAACTGCCCGGAGCCGGAGGCGGAGGCTATTTGTATATTGTGGCTAAAGATCCTGAAGCCGCTTTGCTGATACGTAAAAAGCTGACAGCCTCTCCTCATAATCCGAATGCCCGTTTTGTAGAGATGAGTCTTTCGGACAAGGGTTTGCAGATCAGCCGGTCATAAAGCCGACGGATATTTGCCGGTCAAAATAACTGTTTATCTGTGACCAGCAAATATCCGGTTAATCCGGCGATCGTCATAAAAACAAAACCGATAAGGATCAGCACTTTTTTAGGAGCTGAAGCTTTGAGGGGAACTGTTGCCGGTTCTATGATCGTATAGACCGGTGTTTGTTCCTGAACCCGTAATTTATCTTGCTCGAGTTTTTGTGCTAGCGTATTGTATACATTAAATGTGAGTGTCATCTCATTCTTCAAACGTTCCTGTTCTGTCCGGGAACTGGCGGAGATGATTTGCTTATTCCCGTCTTCAAAAGCGGCATAGGCTTGCTGGGCTTTGTAGTAGGCCTCTTGTGCTTCTTTCAATACCTTATTGGTAAACTCCAGGTCTTGTTTGGCTTTTTGAGTCCGGTAATTGGTAATGTAACTTTGTAACATATCGATGACCTTCCTTGTCACGGACGCCGAAATTACCGGGTCCTGCATCTCAACGGAAACAGTTACTACCTGTGTTTTTTTATCGATATAAACCGATATTCGGTTTTGTAACTCTTTGATAATTGCTTTTTGTTGTTTTGTCAGAAAAAAAGGATCGATCTTTCCCTGGTTTTCTTCTTGTCCGTTGAAAAGCTCTGCCAGATACGATACACCTGCTAAAGGTGCTTTTAGCAGATAGCTCCACCAGGCTTCACGTTGATGTTCATCCATATAATCGAACAAAGTCGTAGACAATGTCTTTTTCTTATTGATAACTTCTTCAGGGAATAATTCCAGTAAAAAAGGTGTGCTGTGAACAACATCCGGGTATAGATCCGGCGAGATCGCATCCTGGCTATTCCCACTATTCAAGTCAATTCCTGCCATGGCAGCTAGTCCGCCAAGATTACCCATTTTGTTCGATATATTGTTCGTCTCGGGCATTAATTTGACCGTTGTCGTATATTCTTTAGGAATACTGAAGGCAACGATGAGTCCGGCAACGATCGCTATGCCACAACATTTCAGGAATAATTTCCGTTTGGACCATAAATATTTAGTTAAAGCGATAAAGTCTATATCCCGTTCGTCTTCCGGAGTTTTATTATCGGTTATATTCATAGATCTTATTTTAAAGAGTTTATCAGTGTCGTGATCATGGCAGCAATAGATGTTGTCGAACTGGCAATACTTAACACTTCTGCCAGACTGGCTCCTCTGTCCCGTTGGGTCTTGCTTGGAATTACGATTTCACAGCCCGGTTCGACTTTCGGATACCGTTTGAAGAAGATACCGACTTTACGTGTTGTCGCCACTTTTCCATTCATGTAAATGACGATGGGATATTTGCGTGCAATATCGTTATATCCTCCGGCTTGTGACAGGCAGTCCTGTACAGACATTCCTTTCGTATAAGTAATACTGTTCGGATAAGTGACGGAACCACTGATCTTCACGGTACTTTGTAACTGAGGAATATAAATAGCATCACCATTTCTCAGAACCAGGTCATGAGTACTGCCAGGGTGAGCGAGTGCCTGTTGCAGATCTATCCCGACTGAATAATCTTTGATGTTTTCCAGTGATAAGGCGACAGAATCTTTACTACTTTTGTTTTTACTTAATTCAAGAAGTGTTTCGACCTGACGGATTTCATCTTGTGTTAACTGGCGTTTCAGGCTGGCTCCCTTTACATAAGCATCCGGGGTAACTCCTCCTGATTGAGCGATAATGTCGCTTAAGCGGGTATTTTTATGTGGAAGTGCGTAATCACCCGCAAAAGTAATTTCACCATCGACCTTTACAACCTGTTGCTTTTCATAACCGGGAGAGAAACGCACGAATACCTCATCGAAAGGTTCGAGGGTAAAGAGTGTATCGGGTGTTCCTGCTATTTTGGATGGTAAATGTAAGTTCTCGTTTAGCGAGATAGTATATACTTTTGCTATTTGGTTCGTACTTTTATCTGCTGTCGGATCTTTTATGCGGCGTGCTATTTCCACATTGATGGTGGAAGCTGATTCCTGTAATCCCCCTGCCTGAATGATCGCATCTTCCGCAGTCATATTTTTGCTGTAAGGAAGGACCGTATCCGGGTTATTTACAGCTCCACCAACTTTTATGGTGTAAGGTTCCCGAAGTTCAAATAAAGAAGGGATATGTACTTTATCCTCTTTCTGTAATTCGATGTCGGGTGATTTTCCATTCATAATATCCTGTATGTCGATAGCCAGAACCGTGCTGGTGAAATCGGGGTTCAACCGGATGATCTGGGCACGTCCGATAAACTCATCGCCTTTTAAACCGGCAGCCTGATTTACCAGTTGTTTCACCGTATGTACTTTAGGGCTTAATTCATATTCACCCGGTCGCCAGACAGCCCCGGTTATAGTGAGCCGGTTGTCATAGAACGGGATAACGGAATCCACAAGCAGCGAATCGCCGTCCTGTAACATGAATGTCGGAAACTCTTCTTCCGTTACGGTCGCTATCTGATAGCGTGAACCTGATTTTCTTTTGATTGTGACATCTTCGGTAAAAGCATCTCCGGTGAATCCTCCCGCCATTTTAAGCAGGTCGCTTAAAGTTTCGCCTTTGCGAAGTTCGAATGTACGGTTGCGTTTTACTTTTCCATGCGTATTGACGAGTTGTTCATAAGGTTCGATGATAATCATATCATTGTCTTCCAGGCGAATATTCGTGTCATACTTCCCTTTCAGGAGATAATCGTATACATCCAGGTTGGCAATTTCTTTGTTATTCCGGTAGACACGGATATTTCGTAAAGAGCCGATATCATTTACACCTCCTGCCGCGTATAATGCATTGAACAGGGAAGCTAGAGAAGGTAGTGTATAAGTGCCGGGTGCGATCGCTTCCCCGACAATGTTTACTTTTATACTGCGTATCTTACCGAGGCCGACTGAAACGAATGTGTTGGGTTCGCTATCGTTCAGGTTCGCTATGATTTTCCCAAGTTCCTGTTTGATTTTATTCTCAGCCTGTTCGATGGTGAGTCCGCTTAAAGGGACAAGGCCGACATTCGGGATAATGATCGTCCCGTCAGGAGATAAAGTTAATTTCAGATTTAATTCAGAATCTCCCCATACATTGATAAGGACTTCATCACCGGCCGAGAGAGGGTAATTTCTGGGAGTCGGCATGTTCATGTTCGGTTCGAACGAGAGATTTTTGTTTGAGAATATGTCACGGCCGAATACTTGATTCCGGGTACTGTCCTGGATGCTATTATCTTCTCTTTGCTTTTCTATCGATGGAATTTCATTGTTGGTTGTAACCCTTTGTATATCTGTTGTACCGGAAGAAGGAGTTACCGGAGTTTTACTATTCGTGTTTCCTATTCGTTTGGCTATTTCCTGTTGGATCTGCTCTTCGGTCATCCCTGCCGCTTTGGCTTTGTCGATGAGTTCCTGCGGTATCTGTGCAGATACAATGATTGAAAATAAAAGATAAAAAGTACAGAAAAAAAGTTTGTTTAGCGTCTTCATAAAATCTCTTTAATTTTAGTGACAATTCGTTCGCTGGCAAGTCCGTCTCCATAAGGATTGACAGCCTTGCTCATTTGTTCATAATATGCTTGATTTTCCAGTAACCGGGAGGTCTCGTCCAATATCTTGACAAAATCAGTTCCAACCAGTTTCACTGTTCCGGCGTCTACTGCTTCCGGGCGTTCGGTGGTATCGCGCATGACCAATACCGGTTTTCCTAATCCCGGAGCTTCTTCCTGAATACCGCCGCTATCTGTCAGGACGATGGCAGATCGCTCCATCAGATAAACGAACGGAAGATATTCCTGCGGCTCTATAAAGAACATGTTCGGAAGATGCGTATTTCCGAACACCTCCTGTATAGGTTTCCGTACATTCGGGTTCAGGTGCATCGGATAGACAAAGTCTACATCCGGATATTTTTCAGCTAAAGTTTTGATAGCTTTACACATGGCTATAAAACCAGTACCAAAATTTTCCCTGCGATGACCTGTTATTAAAACCAATTTCCGGTTACTTTGTTCTGACAGACGGGCTATTTTATACCCCGCTGTTTCCAGGTCTGCAATAAGCTGTTGGCGTAAATTGTCCTTATTCTTTATTTGACTGACCACATGATACAAGGCGTCTATTACAGTATTGCCTGTTACTGTGATCCGGTTCTCATCTATCCCTTCCGCAAGTAGATTTTTTTTACTTAAAGAGGTAGGAGAGAAGTGATGAGAAGCAATTCTCCCCGTGATCTGGCGATTCATTTCTTCCGGCCAGGGACTGTATATATTATGAGTACGCAATCCGGCTTCTATATGTCCGACGGGTATTTGCTGATAAAAGGCGGCCAGGGCGGCTGCGGTAGAGGTAGTCGTATCGCCGTGTACCAGTGCCAGGTCGGGGTTGGCTTTTTGCAAAACGTCTCTCATATTGGTCAGGACACGGGCGGTAACATCATATAAATCTTGTCCCTGTTTCATTATGTTGAGATCGTAATCGGGGTGAATATCAAAAAGGTGAAGAACCTGATCCAGCATCTCCCGATGTTGTCCGGTGACACAAACGATTGTTTGGAACTGTTCCGGATATTTTTGAAACTCCTTGATCAGCGGAGCCATTTTTATTGCTTCGGGGCGAGTCCCGAAAACCAGCATAATCTTTTTCATTTTGTTTCTTTTATTATATGCAACATTTGTTCAGCGAGAAGTTTACGGTTGAAGTCGTGAGCCAGTTTCCGACATCCTTCTTTGCATTTTTCATATAAAGCGGGATCAGAAAGAAGCAGATGCAGCTTCCGGTTAAAATCATCTTCCGACTCCGGCTCGAAGCACAATCCTGCCTGATAAGATTCTACGATCTGGCGGGCTTCACCGTCCACACCCATAAGAATAGGGATTTCCATACCTGCATTCTCAAATATTTTGGAAGGAATGACTGTCGTGAATAAATCAGATTTGCGTAAATTGATCAAAGCAATATCCAGAATAGATATGTATCGTTTTACCTCTTGCTTGGAGACCGGATCGAGCATGGTTACATTCTTTATATCTAATTGCTCTTTTCGTTTTAGTAAATTCTTTTTTTCTGCTCCGGTCCCGATCAGCAGGAAATGATAATTGTTTTTACCATCCATCCCGGCTGCACATTGCAGTATGAAATCCAGTTTATGAGCCATCCCGTGCGTACCTATGTAACCGATGATTTTTTTCCCTTCCAGATGTAGCTCTTTGAGTAACTTCCGATCTTTTTCTGCCGGTTTGAACTTTGTTAAGTCTACTCCGTTCTTTATCACAACTATCTTTTGAGGTGATATTCCTTTTTCTTCCAGCCTTTTCTTGAAAGAGTCGGTTACAACGACGATCTTTCGGGCTGACTGATAACATCTTTTCTCTTCCCATTCAAAAAAGCGAATGACCGGATTGTCTTTCATGGCCCCGACGGTCTTGATCGATTCAGGCCACAGATCCCTCACTTCCATGATCCAGGGTTTTCTTTTCCAAAAAGCCAATGTGCGTCCGGAAAGAGCCGTGAAGAATTGGGGAGATGTTGCAATGATCATATCAGCCTGCTGGAAAAGACCGGCGAAGAAAGAAGAAACGGAGAAGCTGATGTAATCGAGCGTACGTTTCAGGAATCCTTCGTTGGCGGTGATATAACTCCATACACGGATCACTTTGATGCCATCCATGTATTCCGTCTGATACAGTTTATTCTGGTACCCTTCGTATACCTTTCCCTGTGGAAAATTGGGTGTGCAGGTGATAACTGTTACTTTTTCTCCAAGCTGAACCCACTCTTTGCAGTGCTCATAGGTTCTGCTGGCAGGTGCATTTACCTCTGGGGGAAAATTGTCGGTAAGAAATAAAATGTTCATTTGTGTTTTACTCTTATGTTAGTCGCAGCGTATCGTGTATTGCATTTGATTGGTAAATGCGATTCCTATTCTTTTAGTAGCGACTCGTTTATTATATTCGAAAGCTATTTCACAGTCTTCGATCCATATTTCATCTGTTCCGTAAAAATTGAAAATTGCCAGGTTTGTTTTTATAGAATCATTATTGACGGAAATGATCCGGATATCCGGATGAAGATGGATCAGATTGATTCCGTTTTTCCCGGATATGGGTAGAAGAGAATCACAAATCATAATCTCCTTATCATTCATATTGAAGATTCGTTGATGTTCGACTCCTGATTCCCTGAAACCGTTGTGGCATGCCGTAATACAGTACTTATCTTCTTTTAAGCCCGTGATCTTTGCCCGCTGTGCTACCCTGAAACCTCCCCACACTTCACTGGAACTCTTTCCATTTACCAGTACGGTATTGTGGGCACGCGTCTCGCGTTCGTATTGTCTGCGTTCATTCTTCTCATAAGTTGAAATACCCGAATCGATAACCAAAGGCTTCCCGTTGATACGTAATTCATAATTGAACGTATCGGCATGGGCATGTCCGGGGATATAATCGGGACCGATGTTCCCGACATCCAGAACCATTTCAAAAGGTCCGGATACAAATTTACGGTAGCCGCTTTCTTTCAGTTTATGAACCGACCATTGAAGATCCAGCCGTTTAGCATAGGCAAATAATTCTTTTGACGTCGGCGCTATCCCGTAAGCGGAATCATTCAGTAAAGGGATTGTTCCGTCTTTATAGATGATCGCGTTCAGCCAACTAAGCATAAGCCGGGCTTTTTCTTCCAGAAAAGAAATAACATATTCTTGCCCTTCAAAACGCTCATTATATTTTAAAGCATTGATACAGTCCAGCAACCGGTCCAGAAGTATTTCATGATACATCGGGCTTAATTCATAATGTGCTCCATCGGGAAGGATCTGTTCATTCAGTTCCTGCGTTAACAGCCAGACTGCTTTTTCGTAAAACTTTCCTTCCTGAAAATAAAGACCTCCCCATAAAAGTGAATAAGCGTTTTCCAGAAGGTGATTGCCTGATAAATGATATTCTAAATTGCCATATAAACAGAGATACTGGAAGTAGAGCGAACTGTCCCATTTCTGTAGTTCTTGTGCCGGGATCAGTTCGCGGTAACGGGAAATGCATTTTATCCAGTTAATACCTCTGAGTGCGGTAGGATAGGGTTCCATGCCCGGTCGATTCAGTGGAAGTACTTTAATGAATGAATTGATCCAATAAGACGCTTCTTCAAAAGTGATATTCTTTTGTAAAAGAAAATCCATATAATTCAGGTTATAGAGCCATAATGCACCTTGCCGTTTGTCTTCCCATCCGGCGAAGTCTGCATCCAGGTTTAGGAATGTGAAAGTATTTTTACCCAGATACCCCGTAGGTTTTTCTATATAAGGAATAAGTTCCAGTCCATGACTCTGTTTTTGAATGGCTGACCTCCAGGCTACTTTTTTATTCCGGACGGAAGGCGGAACGATCTTATGCGCTACCTGATGTACAATCTGCCGGAGTTTCAAATGTTTAAGCGTATGGTAATAAAGTTTGAACTTCATATGGGCCTATTCTATCGCAACCCACCGATTTTCTTTCATGCTGGTAATACATCCGAAAGAAGCGTTGGTCGTGTTTATAATGCTTTCGAAAGGGATTAACGGTCCGCCTCCGGTTTGGATCCGCTCATTCAATAATGCAAACTGTTGTTTGTGTCCTTTGTCCATATTACTTTTCATAGAGCTAAAGCCTTTTACTCCGAACCCCTCCAGCTTTCTCCAGTTATCCAGCACCAGAACCTGTTCTTGTGCGAAAACTTCGATCCGTTCTTTGGCATACGATCTGGAACCGTTGGCAAAGTAGTTGATAACCGCATTGCATCCGTTGGCATATCGCAAAAGAATACTCGCATTATCTGTATTTTCCTGTGGGTTTATCCCCATCGGATTCATACATACGGCGATCACATGGCTATCTGCGATATAAGAGCAGAGATCGATGAAATGGCAGGCTTCGCCGATAATACGGCCTCCACCTGTTTCCGGATCATGTACCCAGAAGTCTGCCGGTATGAATCCGGCATTCATTGTCGCTACGATATTCTTAGGGCCATTTCCAGAGAGCTCTTTCATTTTTTTTGCAAAAGGTGAGAAGCGTCGGTTGAAGCCTACTGTCAATGTGATATTTTCGGGAGCATTCCGGTAAGCGTCTATGATAGCTTCCAATTCATTCCTGTTTAGGCATAATGGTTTTTCAACAAAGACACTTTTCCCCTTGTTCAATGCTTCTAAAACCATGGGAGCATGTAGATTATGCCGTGTGGAGATGATCACCAGATCGACTTCCGTATCATCCAGTATCACTTTATAATCGGAAGTGGCATAAGCAATTTTAGCTTTCGATGCCAGTATCTTGGCCGATAATCCTTGTGCACTGGCAATATATTTGATTTCCGCCTGTACTTTGTTCAAAGACGGGATGATCATCGAAGAAGTAAAATTACCCGCCCCGATAATACCGATCACCCCTTTCCCGGGTTTGAAATCGTGATTATAAACAGGTATCGTTGTTTTTATTTCCGTTGTTTCCGGATACCGGATAATCGATGCGATCGATCCTTTTTTACGCATATCACCGTATATCGCGTTGTAGTTATCCAGATCGACCTCTTCGGTAATGAACGGTTTCACATCCAGTATTCCGGCTGATAAAGCCTGCAGAACAGTCTCGAAATTTCGTTTCTCCGTCCATCTTACGTATGGAAGAGGATAGTCTATCCCTTTGTTTTCATATATTTCATCGTATCGTCCCGGACCATAAGAGCAGGAAACCTGGAAAGATAGTTCTTTCTTGTAGAAATCGTCCCTGCGCATATTTAATCCGATAACACCGACAAGAATGATTCTGCCCCGCTTTCTGGACATTTCGCAAGCCTGATGAATAACATCGTTACTTTTGGCAGAGGCTGTAATTAATATACCATCAGCACCGATATGATCTGTCTGTTCCTGTACGAACCTGACAGGGTCTGTGCCTTCTTCGGGCGTAATAGCCAATATGCCTTGTTCGTTTGCTAAACTTACTTTTTGCCGGTCATAATCGATGCCGATCACTTTACAGCCGTTTGCCTTTAAAAGCTGTGCCGTAACCAACCCGATCAGTCCCAATCCGACAACGACGATCGTTTCTCCTAACTGCGGATTTAATAAACGTATCCCTTGTAAACCGATAGATCCTATAACAGTAAAAACCGCTTCTTCATCAGATACATTATCCGGTATCCGGGCTGCCAGGTTTTTAGAGACACAAACAAATTCTGCATGATGTCCGTTAGAAGCAACCCGGTCACCTATCATAAATTCAGTCACACCTTTTCCTATGGCAATAACTTTTCCTACATTGCAATATCCAAGAGGCAGCGGTTGCCCGAGTTTATTGAATACGGCTTCAAGAGTCGGCTGTAAACCGTCTGTTTTTATTTTATCCAATACTTGTTTCACTTTGTCCGGTTGTTGCCGGGCCTTATCGACCAGATTGGCTTTGCCAAATTCAACCAACATACGTTCGGTTCCTAAAGAAACCAGTGTACGCGTTGTCTGAATGAGTATATAACCGGGTTTTACTTGTGGTACAGGTACATCTTCCAGTAAGGTTGAACCTGTTTTCAAATCTTGAATTATCTGTTTCACTGTTTAATGATTTAAATTGTATATAATTTCATTTTCTCTCCTGCAAAGCGGAAAGTTCTTTTCGATACGTTCCCGGGCATATCGGCTTAACTGGTCTGTATCTTGATTTAGTAGTTCTTCTATAGCTTTCGCTATATTTTCCGGTTCCGGAACGACCAATATGGCTGCATCTTTCACCACAACCGGTACTTCACCGACAGCACTTGTTATAACAGGTGCACCGCAACTCATAGCTTCTGCTATGGCAAGGCCGAAACCTTCATATCTGGAGGGTTGTAAATATATTCTGCAATTCCGGAGGTAATTGATCTTTTCTTCGGCCGATATCTCGCCGATCAGGAATATATTATTTTGTAAATTCAGTTTGCTGATATAATCTTCGACATAGCCGGATGCATCCCCTTTATGTCCCGCAATATATAGTTTGATATCCGGATGTTTGCCCATTAACAGATGGATAGCATCTATTATTTCCAGAATGCATTTTCGTTTGATATTTTCTTTTTCCATCCAGCAGATAGTAAACAAAAAATCATTGGAGCGATGAGGCAACGGGCTATATCTTTCGGTATCTATCCCGTGAGGACTGTATATTGTATTAGTTAATTTCCAATCTTTACGTATTTGCTCGTATTCCTGTCTGGAGACAAATATATTCTTATTCGTAAGCCGGGTTGCCAGCTTCAGCAATAACCGTTGCCAGTACGGGCGTTTAAAATAATCCCTGTCGGCTTCGGGACATTTGTAATTATACGTCCCTGTTATAAATGTTTTTTTCCCTTTGATCTTCCCAACAAGGACCGGATAGAGTGCATATGTCCACCACCAGATAAAAATAATATCGGCGTTCCAGTCTATCTCTGAATAATTTGTGGCTATAGTTAGGCCCGGATCGATCTTTTTCAGGATATCTATATCCTGTTTATAAAACTCTACGGTGTTGAGGAGTTTCCTGTTTTTTATTTTGCAAAAGAAGCAGATCTTCATATGGATCAATTATTTTTAATAGGATTAATATGTCTGTAGAGCCACGCCGTGAACCGTTTGTTCCAATGGAACAATAGAATGAACAAAGCCCTGTTTCTATTTTTTAAGAAAATGTGCAGGCTGTTTTGATAATGCGTATCGAATGTTTTTGACAGCTGCTGCAGAAACTTTTCTTTGTTTCCGGTTTCTGTAAGCATTAATTTGCAGTATATTAAAGCCGACCTGGATGCGATGTATATATCCCAGTAAACAGATAATCCAGGATAAAACCGTGTGCATAACATCCGTATCTCCAAGCCGGCTTTTATTTCATCCATATCTTTCAGGGAAAAGGAAGCTCTCGATAAACTGTTCGGTTCCAATACATAGAAATAAAGTTTCTGGTCGGAAAGGTACATTCGGTTGCATTGAGTCAGAACTTTGAACAGATACACCTTATCTTCTGATTTATATAAAGCTGGGAATCGTATCTCTCTGAATTTGCTGCTCCTGAATAACTTTCCCCAGGGAAAATTCTTTATTCTCTTTTGTTCGCTGAACATTTCCAGGCAGATAAAAGAACCTCTGAGTAGTTCGGGAAGAAGTTTTCTGCCGGATATAATCTCTCCCTTTTCCGTAACGGAATAATGGTCGACCTGTACAATGTCAGCTTTGTGCAGGACTGCATGTGACAACATCCGTGATAGGAAATCCTGTTCTGTATAATCATCACTGTCGACGAAACAGAAATATTCACCGTTCATATATTCCAGCCCCTTGTTCCGGGCAATTCCGGGACCGCTATTCGTTATGTCCAGTACACAGATACGCTTGTCGTTACGTGCAAAACGCAGTAATATCCCGGCAGACGAGTCTGTCGACCCGTCATTGACGAAGATCAGTTCTGTGTTTCGGTGACTTTGTGCCAGTAAAGAACAGATACATCTTTCAAGTGTCCTTTCTGCATTATATACCGGGATAATAACAGATATCAGCGGATCATTCATGCCGTTCTTCATTAAAAAAATCGTCGATAGTTCTTTTTAAAGTTTCCAGAAACTGTCTGCCGTACTTCAGGTCCGGTTCCAGATAATTCCCTTCTCCCCATTCATTCCATGACTTGACAATGACAATCCGTTCTTCCTCCGGTTTATCTTTTACATTTTCACAAACCTCACGAATATGTTTGGCAAATAATCCGGGGGTTGAGTTTTTAAGGATAAAACCACTGTTCTTTGAGCGCGGGGAGTGATCCCAATTGGGGATCAGGGTAGGATAGATGTGTATATCTTTATCTTCATCCGTTGTGAAATACCGGGAAGCAAAAGCGTAGTCGATCACATTCGGCATGCGGTAAAAGGTACGGAATAGTTTCAGGTAAACCTTATACTGAAAACTGATGTGCTGATTATAAAAATCCTTTTTCCTGTCCATATTGACTGCATTGAATCCTTTTTTCAGATAATCCTCAGGTTTTTGTAAAGTACATTCTCTTAATTGGGCGACAAAATGGATTCCTTCAAGACCATTTTCACGGGCCAGCTTGTTCCACAGGTCTATGAATTGTTCTATATCCGGTATTTCATCCGGATTGAATATCATAAAGAACGGTTTATTGTTCACCCTTACGTAACGTTTATCTTTAAACGCTTTGAGCAGATAATAGAAATGGGCGGTATGATCTTCCGTTCCCGGATACTCCTGTTTTATCAGTAAAGTATTATCTCCCGATTTATCGAACAGTTTTTTTTCCCAGCTATGATTTGCCCATGCCAGACAAAAAGGAAAATCAGGTTTGCCGGAATCGACGACTTCTTCAAAAACTCTTTCTAACAGCATTCTTCCATTTCCGAACCAGTAATGCCAGTAGCAGAATGCTTCTATGCCATATTCATCAGCCATGTCCGCCTGTTCCTGTCTGATCTCCGGCAACCGCAGGTCATAATACCCCAGGTCGGCCGGTACTTTCGGTTGGTAGTGTCCCCGGAAAAGAGGACGTGCTTTTCCTACATTCGTCCATTCTGTAAACCCCTGTCCCCACCATCGGTTGTTTTCGGCAAACGGATAATATTGGGGCAGATAGAGTGCCAGCAGGCGTATATTTCGATCTTTACTCATATATTTATTTTTTATTTCTTAGATCAATTAAGTTTTGAGTTGCGTTGTAAAAAATAAGTTCCCGTCCGTAATGTTCTTTATTTGTGAAAACCGATTCATACGGATACCATAATTCATACCTGCGGGTATGATCGGCCAGACCGGAGGTATCTTTATAATAATAAAGCGATTTGTGTGCAAACAGGATAAACAATCCCAGGCAGGAAACGACTATCCCCAGTTGCTTACGCTTTTCCCGGGTAACATCGTATATCACATTGACGCTATAGGTGATAGCCAGAGGCGTCAGGTAATTGGTAAACCGGAAGATACCTTCGTTGAATCCTCCCAGAAAAGCGAAAAGAAGGAATACTTTGAACAGTAGATCCTGCCGGTTCCCCCCCGATTGGTCCGACCCTTTTCTTATCAGTCTGCCATGTACCAGATAAATAAGCAGATAACAGATGAAAGGCATTGAGTTGTTGATGATACCGTTCAGGTTATTCATCTCTCTGGTCCCATATGAGTGCATTTTTATTAACAGGATGCCTGGTAAAAAGGTAAGGGAATCCGTTTTATTTTGCAGTATATAGAACAAGCCGGTGATCGTAATGAATAATATCGTCAATGAAACCTTGATATATTTTTTCTGCAATGTCATCATCAGGAACGGCAAAAAGAATAAAACAACGGCAGAAAGGTGGAATCCCAGGGATAAAACACATCCGGCCGTATACCTTATCCATTTTTTATCGATCAGATTTTTCATATTGAACAGAAACACCGATATAGCCAGAGACTCTCTTAAAATCTCCATATTGAAATACAAAAAGTAAAACACATAATAGAGAAGGAGGCAGGCCAGTAAATGCCTGGAGTATTTATTGAAAAAAAAGACCATTGCCGTATTAATGATCAGGGCATGTATGATCTGCATAATGAAAAAACGGGTATCTATGGCTTTGGTTGTTGCGCAGAACAGATACCATAGCGGACCATATCCGTTTTCGTATAATCCATAATTTCTCAAATCCTTGAATAGCGGAAAAGAGGGATAGATATCCTGATAGTATAAAGAATCGCCCCCCACACGATATCTGAGTCCGGCAACCAGCACAAACAATATCCAGATGATATAACTTCCCGGTATTCTCCAGGATTTCTCACCCTTTATTTCCGATAAATACAGGAAAAAGAGAATCGTGAACAGAATCAGCAGATATATCATTTCTAAAACAGGGTTATAAACGAGGTTTCAAAAAGAGTTTCCTGATCCTTTTTCTCTGGAAAATAAAGAGAAGCAGCAGGTATGACAGCAGATAAATAATACCGGTAGTCATCATATCGAAGAAATTATTTACGGTAAAAGTAAACCTGAGTATCAGGAAAATGAATAAGGCTATCGAGAAAAGGGATGAAAAAGTGATGATAAAATCTTTTATATCCAACACTTTCCTCAAATAGAACAGCAGGAGCAAATGAACGACTGTCTCTGTAATAAGCGCCGAGTAAGCTGCCCCTTCAAAACTCAACCGGGGGATAAGCAGCAGGTTCAGCAATACATTGACGATGGTTCCGCAAATCACTCCCCGTGTCAGTTGCCGGATCTTATCCTGCGTGATAAAAATATTGTATAAACCTAACCCAGAGTAGACAATTGTCGGTGCGACAATAGCTAATACCCTGTCTGAACCGTTAAATCCATTGCCGAATACAAACAAACATAACGTATGCGAAGTCAGTATCAGCAGGAACATAACCGGTATGCTGATGATCTGGGAGGCATATAACATTTGTGTCATTTTCTTCAAATACTCTTCCTGTGTCTTTTTCTTACTCAGATAAGCTAGCCGGGGCATCATAGTAATACCTAATATACTGATCATCGTGATCAGGATACGGGCAAGCTTATTCGGATAATCATAGACGGCGACAGCATTCACCCCCGATATATATCCAAGCATGATATTGTTCAGTGACAGATAGATAGTCGTAAAAATACTTGGCACGAACAGGAATATGGCCGGCTTGAATATAGCCCTCAATGAATTCCTGATCCCTGTAAAACGGATTTTTAACCCTATCCTCGACAAATTAGTCCAGAAAATGATATTGCTGATCAATAGAACACCCTGCTGTATAATAATATAAAGCGGCAGGTCATCCGTATCCTTTACAAAAAGGAAGATCAGTAAAGTTCCGATTATTTTGATCAGTATATTACGGGTAGCGATCAGATCGAACCGTTCAAAACCTGTATATACCCACGACAGGTCGGTCATTGTCGTGAACAGGACGATATTAAACAGGAAATAGATGGGGGTAATCTGCTGAGCAAAACAGACCCATATATTATATAAGGATATAGCCAGCAGATTAAAAAAGAACTGATATGTAATGCACTGGGAGAATTTTTTCTGTAGATTCTCCGGATGATCCCGCTGTTCGGCAAGCGATTTGGCGCCGTATAATACAATCCCCAGATTACCGACCAATGTAAAATAACTGGTGACGGATAATCCGAAAGAATTGGTACCCAATGCTTCTTCCCCCAATACCCTGGTCAGATAGGGTAATAACAGCAGGTTGATCAGTATACCGGAAACCTGTACGGAACCATTGAACAGTACATTTTTAATGATCCTCATGAATTGATCCCACAAAAATCCAGTATTATTTTATCGTCTGTATGTGGTAGTTCTTTGAATTCCTTGTGTGCCACCATAAAGACAACGATATCCGCTTTTTCATAAGCCACCTTATAATCGGTGAGCTTGAAGACCTTATGTTCCTTTACATTCGGTTCGACCACCAGGATATCGGCATTATTGTGACTTTGCATCACTTTGGTCGTGATATATTTGGCAGGCGATTCCCTCAGATCATCTATATTAGGCTTGAAAGCCAGCCCCATCATGGCAACGACAGGCTTCCGGTGATGCTGTAATTCAAATTTCAACATCTCCTTTTCTATCTTTTCTGCACACCAGAAAGCCTTATAATTATTTATCTCCCGTGCCTTGGCGATCAGTTGCGATTCGTAGGGGAACTCGGCAGTGATGAAATAAGGATCGACAGCAATGCAATGACCACCTACACCGGCTCCCGGCTGCAGGATATTCACACGGGGATGCTTGTTTGCCAGTTCGATCAGTTTCCAGACATTGATACCCGCTTTATCGCAGATAAGCGACAACTCGTTAGCGAATGCGATCTGTACGTCGCGTGAGGAGTTCTCGGTCAGTTTACACATTTCAGCAGTTTTGGAGTTCGTCTTATGCAACGTACCTTTCACGAAGCGGCTGTAGAATCCGACAGCCGCTTCCGTCGACTCTTCATCGATACCCCCGATAACCCGGTCGTTATGCACCAATTCATAAATCACATTTCCCGGAAGTACCCGCTCCGGGCAATAAGCGATAAATATATTATCTTTCAGCTCCGGGCGGAGTGAGAATATCAGTTGTGTCATTTTTTCCGTCGTTCCTACAGGCGACGTCGATTCGATCACGAACAGATCCCCTTTTTTCAATAACGGGATGACAGACCGGGTCGCTGTTTCCACATACGAAATATCCGGTTCATGGTTCCCTTTGAATGGTGTCGGTACAACGATCAGGTAGACATCGCTCACCTCCGGTTCGACTGAAGCTTTCAGATGGCCTGACGCCACTACCTGCTGACAAAGTTCCTGCAGTCCCGGTTCGACGATATGTATTTCCCCTTTGTTTGTCATCTCTACAACCTGAGGGTTAATGTCTACTCCAATTACCTCGATGCCGTTTTCGGCTGCTATTATTGCTGTGGGAAGACCTATATAACCTAATCCCATAAAACATGCTTTCATAATTCAAATGATCCTTTTAAATGATTTTCTTTTTTTTCAACGAATTCTTTTTGTTTTGTATTTTATCCAGACAAACGTTCAGAGCCGTCCAGATCACTATATCTCCAATAAATAGAATATTGATATTTATATAAGGGGCCAGTACGATATTCAAACTGCTGAATGCCCATGAAATTGCCAGGATATAGAGTAGTGCCTTGTGGGGGCTGCACCCTATTTCCAGGAATTTATGGTGTATATGATTTTTATCGGGTGAAAACAGGCTTTTACGTCTTCGGAACCGGATCAGCATGACCCGTATCACATCGAACATCGGAACGATCAATGTCGAAAATGAAATAAGGATGGCGCTGGTGGTATAAGGAGAGATGTCCGGGGTATACGCCGCATAACTGATACAGAGAAAAGCCAGGATATATCCCAGAGTCAGACTTCCCGTATCCCCCATAAATATCTTCCTTCCGTGTTCCGCCTGTCCGAACACATTATAATAGAAAAAGGGGATCAGTACGCCCAGTGTTGAGAAAGACAACATCGCATACGACCACATATGTTGATGCAGAAACAAAGACCCTAATATCAGCAAGGCAGTCCCACTTAACCCGGATGCCAATCCGTCGATACCGTCTATCAGATTGATTGCATTCGTAATAAAAACGATTGCAAAGATAGTCAGCGGCATACCGATCCAGGGGGCCAGTTCATAGATACCGAAAAGACCGTAAAAGTCATTGATCCACAATCCGGAAAGTGGGAGTAGGGAGGCTGCTAGAATTTGTACGATGAATTTGGTATGGTATCGCAGACCTATCAGATCGTCTTTGATACCGGCCAGATAGAGTACGATCAGCCCGCAGGTAAGTAAATAGAAATCGGGAGTGATATGCGGAGTGATATTTTGAGGAATTTTCAACCCGTATAAATACCCCAGATACGAGATCGCGGAAACGAAAGCCAGCGAGAATAAGATAGTCGGTGCAAATGAAATCCCTCCCAGACGGGGGATAGCACCCGTGTGTATTTTTCGTTCGTTAGGCATATCAAAGAGTCTTTTTGTCAAAGCCACGATCAATATGCGTGGAATGATCAGCATAGATAAGACTACTGATATGATAAAGGCCAGTAAAATCAAGACATATATCATTTGCGTTTGAAGTTAAGTTATACGACAATGTTCGTCAGTCCCATCTGGTCACTGACGTTGATTCATTAGCTTAAATACATACCGGATCATGGCATTGGGAGGCGTCCCTTATGCAGGTATGTGTTTTTTGTTTAGTCGCTATATAAACAGAAGAGTCCTTGATTCGTTCACAAATAAGTGGTCAATTACTCTATTTTAACTATGAATATCAATGCTTTGGAAGGCTCAAAAAAGAAATACCTGCGTTTGGGAAGCTATAATTTTCATTTTCAGTTCTCATTAGAAGATGTATTTTTCATAAATGATAAATGAATCTAAATTCGAAAAAAATATTAAAGAGCATAGAGTTGCAGAATGAGTCGTTTTTACTCTCCGAAAAGACCCTCGAAAATGACCGAAAAACCTGTTTAAAGGCGTATAAAAGGGCTTGTATCCGTAGATTTCGAGCTAAAAAACAGGTTTTTGTATATTTCTGATAACCTGTGTGTTAATAAATCGGATATGCCTTGTAGCTACTTCTCGATAGGGGTGAGAATGACGAATTTAAACGATCGTTTATTCTCGCCATTATTTAGGTTTTTTTAAGTGTTAAATTTAAGCATTAAAAGATTCATTATCCCTTGTCTAACAAGGCATGATGAATTTTTTATTTTGTTTGTTCGGAAATTAATGCATACTTTTGCGGTGACTAAAAAAAACGATCGTTTTTCCTAGTCATTATCGTCGTTACAGCTTTGTGACTGACGAACTTCTGTGTATCAATTATATAACTAGTATTAATGTCCTATCTTTTGATAATCACCACTTCGGTGATTCCAATATTACACCCGTTTTTGAAATTCTCCGGTGTTTGGTAATAGCTTTCAGAGTTATTGCTCTGATATATCTATGCTTTCCGGGAAATTCGTAACCATATTCATACCCTTCTTATGACAATGAACTATCATTATATAAGTTTACAGCATTTTTTTTCTCGTCTGATAACAATGAGATACATTAATAAGTGGATTATTTTTTGGTTTGACTTGCTCATTTCGTTGTCAGTTTCATTGATTGGAGTATTAGGACTTTTTTCCTTTTTGCGTATCCCATACACCCAGGTGGATGTTTTGAAAGGTGCATTTGCTTCTTTAGTAGGAAGTTTGATCGCCTTTTTCACGTTTAAGGTGTATCATGGGGTAATCCGTCATTCCACCTTGCGTGGTTTATGGAGGATTTGGGGAGTTGCTGTATTGAAATCAATTGTTCTGTGTACGTTGCTTTTGGTCTTAAAAGCTTCGTTTACTCCCAAGGTTTATCTGGTCGGATTGTTTATCGATTGTGTCCTGACAATGTTAATGTTGGTCACCTTCCGTATTTTCATTGTGAACATGTATAATATGGTATTGCTGCAGTTCGGTAAAAAGCGAAAACAGGTGTTGGTCTATGGTACCGGTGATGAAAGTGTTATGATCGCTTCGACTGCAACCCGACATATTTTTGTTCAGGACTATTGCATTACCGGCTTTCTTACCTTCAACAAAGAGAAAAGGAATTTCCGCATCGCCGAATTGCCAGTTTATCAGGTAGCCTCTCGTGAAGACCTATTAAAGTTAGTAAACCGGAACTCTTTGGACGGAATACTTTTCCCTAATCTGAAAACAGTACAGTATGAGAAAGAACGGTTGATCCGTTTCTGTGAACAGATCTCTTTGCATACTCTGGTGGTTCCCGAGATGGAAGAGGTTCATAACGGAACGATAAAACGGTCTATCCGTGACATTAAGATTGAAGACTTGTTGGGACGTGATGAGATCAAGATCAACATGCAGGAGATAGCTTGCTTGTTGGAGAATAAGGTGATACTGGTTACAGGTGCTGCCGGTAGTATCGGTAGTGAAATTTGCCGTCAGCTAGCTCATTTCCCTATTTGTAAATTGATTTGTTTTGATTCTGCCGAAACTCCGATGCATAATTTGCGTTTGGAACTGGAAGATAAATTTCCTAACTTGAATTTTGTACCTGTGATAGGAGATGTTCGAAATGGAGACCGATTGGATTATGTTTTTCGCAATTGGCATCCTCATATTGTATTTCATGCAGCTGCTTATAAGCATGTACCGTTGATGGAGGAGAACCCTTGTGAAGCTGTACGGGTGAATGTTTACGGTACGCGGTTGGTTGCAGACGCTGCTGTAAAGTACGGAGTTGAAAAATTTGTAATGATTAGTACGGATAAAGCAGTGAATCCAACTAATATTATGGGATGTAGCAAGCGTTTGGCTGAAATTTATGTACAGAGCTTGAGTTTGGCTATTATAAAAGGTGAAGTACAAGGTAACACAAAATTTATAACAACCCGTTTCGGTAATGTTTTGGGAAGTAATGGTTCTGTCATACCTCGTTTCCGTGAGCAAATTAATAATGGAGGCCCGGTTACTGTAACTCATCCGGATATAATTCGTTATTTTATGACTATCCCAGAGGCGTGTAGGTTGGTGTTGGAAGCTGGTACGATGGGGAATGGAGGAGAAATATTTGTATTTGACATGGGGCAACCTGTGAAGATAGTAGATTTGGCTCGACGGATGATAGAACTTTCAGGTATGAGAGTCGGAGAGGATATTGAGATAGAGTATACGGGATTGCGCCCTGGTGAGAAATTGTATGAAGAGCTTTTAAGTCATAAAGAAAATACAAAAGAAACTCTCCACGAAAAAATTCGAATTGCTGATGTTAGAGAGTATAACTATCAGGATGTTACGAGATGTATTAACATCTTGTCAAGCCTTTCTTTGAATGTAGAAATTGTAGACATGGTAAGAAAAATGAAAAGCTTTGTTCCTGAGTTTAAGAGTCAGAATTCAGAGTTTGAAAAGTTGGATAATTAAATCAGGAAATAGATATCCAATTTCTTTTAATAAACTTTTTATCTCATAAAGTGGATCTCTTATATCCAACTCATATATAAGAAATCATATGCAAGTTTTTCTGTCTATCTAACAACTAATAATAATGGAAAATAAGAAAAAAGGAAACGTTTTTACAGCAGGAGTTTTTGACTTGTTTCATGCAGGTCATATGGAGAGTATCATGAAAGTGTTAAATAAATTTCCTGATCAAGTTTTGATTATTGGAGTTGCTACTGATAAATACACGAAATCTTTTAAAAGAACACCAGTACAAACATGTTTGGAGCGTATACATACGATTGAAACTATTTTTTCTTCTAATAAAAAAGTTATGGTTATTCAAGATCCATTAGATACTTATACTGATAATTATGAGAAATGGTTTTATGATGAATACGGCATTACAGATCATTGCCAAGGAACTGATTTTGATGAGAATCCAAAAGTTTATGAATATATAAAGTCAATTAATGGATTTCATTTGATGGGACGTAGTGAGTTAATGTCAACTACGGAACTGATAAATAAATTGACTCCTTCACATGTCGTAAAGCTTGATGGAGATACAAATCAAAATTTCCGTTTAGGAAATATTGTAATAAAGGAGGTAATACATGGTGATACGGAATTTATGGATGATGCTTATACTCAACTGTTAAGTAATAATTTATTCGGAGTTACTAATTATCAACGTTTTGGTAAATTAGTGTTTTTACCTTTTATTGAAGGGAATATCACTCCTGAAATATCTGTTCAGGATGTAGTTTCTTTATCTGATAATATTAGTAAATGTGGATTAAAACCTAAAATATCCTTGTTGGATATATTTAAAAAATACAGTTTTATTCCTAATGAACAATTATATGCAGATCTGTTGAGTGATATGACTGTTGTATGCCATGGAGATATGGCGTATACTAATTTAGTCAAGGGACAAACAGGCCTAATACCAATAGATTGGGAGTTTTTATGCTATGGGGTGAAGTATTGGGACTTAGGTTGTTTTTTGGCATCATTGTATATTTATGGACATTCAGATAGTGAAAATATATACTTGAAAATTATTGAAACAAGAAATCCAAAGCAGGCTGCCCTTGCAACCCTACTTCTTTGTGATTATTGGATTGCATGGAGTACATCAGCACAATATGACTACTTTTCAAAAGAATTGACTGAATTGAGAAGTTATTTATTTGTTAAATTTTCTTTTAGATGAAAGCGAAAACTATACTTGATGTCAGGGAAGGATATTCACTTGGAATGTTATCCGGTATGACTTGGGGATTAGATACCGTATTGATTAGTGTTATTTTGTCTATTGCTCCTTTTAGTTCATCTGCTATACTAGTTGTATCGGGAGTTTTTGTTTGTAGTTTTATCCATGATACTTTTGCGGCGATGTGGATGACGCTATTTTGGGGATTTAGGAAGCGAATTAAATTATTAGCTTCTAAAATTAAAACACGTGATGGCTTATTTTGCGTCTTGGGTGCTATTCTTGGTGGTCCCATAGGCATGAGTTTTTATGTGTTGGCAATAAAAAATGCAGGTCCGGCTTATACGGCTATTATTGCGAGTTGTTACCCAGCCCTGGGAGTTACTTTAGCTGGTATAATTTTAAAAGAAAAAACTTCTATAAAGGGATATCTAGGACTTTTGATTTGTTTATTTGGAATTTCTTTGCTGAGTTTTGAGCCCTGTGAATCGGCATTGTCTTCCTCTGTTTATATGGGGATTCTATTTGCTATTATTAGCGCATTAGGTTGGGCTTTGGAAAGTGTTGTTTGTGCTTACGGAATGAAAAGGGGTAATGTGACTCCAGAAATGGCATTAGCAATTAGGGAATTGTCTTCGTCTATTGTCTATGGTAGTCTGGTTATTCCTTTGTTTTGTGGTGGATATAGTGGAGTTATTGAAGTGGCTTCTTCTATTAGTATTTTTTGGTTGTTGCTAGTCGCTTTAATAGGTGTTATTTCCTATTTGACGTGGTATAAGTCTATTGATACGATTGGTGCTTCAAGAGCTATCTCTTTGAATGTTACTTATTCCTTTTGGACGATTCTATTTAGCGTACTTTTATTTGATGGTACATTTTCTATAAAAATATTAATATGTAGTTTGTTAATTATGGGAGGAGTTGCTTTAGCGGTAGGTAATCCGAAGAACATCTTGAATATTTCTTAAAATGATATCATCTAAGAGTTTGATTGCAAAAAACACATTAATGCTTTATTTCCGTATGTTATTAATTATGGGAGTATCATTATATACTTCTAGAGTTGTATTGAATGTGTTAGGAGTTGATGACTTTGGCATTTACAATGTTGTTGGTGGATTTGTTATGATGTTTGGATTTTTGAATGCCTCAATGACCTCTGCCACTCAGCGATTTTTATCTTTTGAGTTAGGACTAAACAAATTGGATGAGTTAAAAAAAACATTTCAAGTTACATTAAACATTCATTTGACAATAGCCATTTTGATTTTTCTATTTGCAGAATCGATTGGAATGTGGTTTCTTAAAACCCAAATGAATTTCCCTACAGAACGTATGGAAGCTGCTATATGGGTTTTTCAATTTTCATTATTTTCTCTTTTAATTTCAATTATTCAAGTCCCCTATACAGCAAGCCTTATAGCACATGAACGTATGAATATTTATGCATGTATTAGTGTATTAGAAGCTGTTTTTAAATTAACTATTGTTTTTATATTGGAATGGGGAGTTTTTGACAAATTGAAGCTATATGCTGCATTATTATTTATTGTTACTTTTTTTATTGCATTAATCTATAAATTGTATTGTAAATATTTTTTTTTAGAATGTAGATATTCACTTATATGGGATAAAAATATATATTTTAAACTATTGAATTATGGAGGATGGAATTTGTATGGAAGTAGTGCTTATATTGGATGTCTACAAGGGGGGAACATCTTATTGAATATGTTTTTCGGTCCTTCTGTAAATGCTGCTAGAGGTATTGCTTTTCAAGTAAATGCTGCTACTCAGTCGTTCATGACTAATTTTCAATTAGCAATCAATCCATCAATTGTAAAATCTTACGCTCAAAAGGAACAATACTATATGTATCGGCTAGTTTGTTTAAGTTCAAAATTTTCTTTTCTATTATTGGCTGCACTTGCTGTTCCAATTCTGTTTGAAACAAAGACTATTCTTTATTTATGGTTGGGAATTGTCCCTTCATCTACTATTCTTTTTTGTCGTTTGATTATAATAAACTCGCTGATTGATTCCTTTTCAGGTGGGTTGATTACAGCTATACAGGCTACAGGTAAAATAAAGAAATACCAAATTGTAATAGGAACTATTTGGTTAATAAATTTACCTATTTCTTACTTGTTTTTTAAATTAGGATATCCGGCAGAAATAACTTTTTATGTGAGTATATTTATATCTATTATTGCATTACTTTTTCGCATGTTTATTTTGCATGATATTTTAGATATTAATATCAAATCTTTTTTTAAGTATGTAATTTTTCAAGCATTGACTGTATCAATATTAGCTTCCTTATTACCACTCAGTATTGCATGGTTACTATCTCCTGGATTTCTTCGTTTAGTTGTTATCTCTTTTTTATCTATGTTCTCTTTTTGTTTTTGGGTATATAATATATGTTTAAGTAAAGAAGATAAAGAGAAGCTGAGAAATAAAATGAATTTTATTTATTATAATTGGAAATAAAGTAATTATTGTTATGGCAGAAAATAAAAAAATACCTCTCTACAATTATATTAATAATTTTGGTGATGAATTGTCTCCATATATTGTGGAAAAACTTTCAGGATGTAGAACCTACTTTTTGAAACCATTTAGTTTTTCAAATTTTTTTATTGATATTATTAGATATTGCAAATATATTCGTAATAAAAATATAAGAAAAAGAATTTTAGCATATTCTTTACGTAAAAAAGTTCTTCTGGCTGTAGGATCTATAATAGCAGAGGCAACAGAAAACTGTATAGTATGGGGAGCAGGTATATCTTCAATTGACGTTATGGTGAATAAGAAATGTGGGATTAGAGCAGTTCGTGGACCATTGACAATAGAAAGATTGAAAGCGTTAGATATCAATATAAGTAATATTGCTGTTGGGGATCCTGCGTTGTTGATGCCCTTGTTGTATAAAACCGTATCTATCAAAAAGTATAAATACGGAATAATTCCTCATAATGTTGATTTTGAATATATAAGTAGATTGTATAAAGATTGTGAAAATGTTTTAGTAATATCGTTAAGAACAAAAGATGTAGAGAAGGTTATTGATGAAATAAATTCTTGTAGTTATATTTTTTCTTCATCTCTACATGGATTAATTGTTGCTCATGCTTATCAAATACCAGCTATCCAAATAGAGGTAAAACATAACCAAATAGGTGGAGATGGAAGTAAATTCTTAGATTATTTTTATAGTGTGGGTATCCCTTCATATTCTCCATTAAATGTGGATTGTATGCAATTAGATAAATTACCCAATTATACAAATGAAAAACTATTGCCTTCTATGGATAAAGTAAAAATAATACAGACTGAGTTATTAAAGTCATTTCCTTATTCTCTTTGTAGGGATTTTGCATAATCTGATTAAATAAAGATGATTGATATGAATTTAACATTGATATTTAGATGTTTTGAGGAGGTTCATTTAGGAAAAGATGTTTTTTTAGTTCCTTACTATTTGGGAAAACGCTTAGGCTACGAAGTAACAATCGTTTATCCTTTAACGGGAACTAATAAAAATTTGCCATCTAAAGTTAGAGGAGTGAATTTAGTTCCTTTAAAGTCAATAGGAAATTTTCTTATATTTTATAAGTTGTCATCATTGAAATATTTGATACGTAATGCGCATACTATTGATTTATTAATGCAAATTCACTGGGGAAAATATATGGCTATAATGGCTTTTGTATATAAAAAATTGAAACCTAATGGAAAAACATATGTGAAATTGGATTCGGATAATGATGCCTTATTTAGAAAAGATTATTATTTGAAATATTTTGTGAAATACATAGATGTTTTTACATGTGAATTGCTACAAGCATATAGAGAAATACTATCTAATTTAGTGTATTCTTCAATATTAAAAGATAAATTGATATTAATGCCAAATGGATTTGATGAAGAATACTTAAAAAAAATGCATATTCACGAACGATTATTTGAGGAGAAAGAGAATCTAATTTTAACTGTAGGAGATTTAGGTCGTGATCAGAAAAATACACAAATGCTATTACGAGCATTAGAAAAAATAGATTTAGGGGAATGGAAGGTTTATTTAATAGGACCAATATGTGAATTATTTGAGAAGTATATTGAGGATTTTTATATGAAATGTCCTAATAAAAAAGAACAAGTTTTATTTACGGGTCCAATTTATGATAAGAAGCAATTATGGGAATACTATAATAAAGCAAAAGTTTTTGTATTGACATCTAAGTTTGAGAGCTTTGCTTTGGTATTGAACGAAGCGAAACGCTTTAGAAATTATCTTATTTCTACACCTGTTGGTGCTTTTCGTGACTTATGTGATAATGGTAAATTAGGAATTTCAGTGTCTCAAAATGCAGATGAGGAATTAGCTGAACGGTTAAATGAAGTTATATTGGGGGAACTTGAGATAGATGTGTATAATGACTATGATGTGACATCATTGTCATGGGAAAGAATGGTGGAAAGAATAAAAATATAAATATTTTTAAATATGATTCCCAAAATAATACATTATTGTTGGTTGAGTGGAGAACCTTTTCCTAAGTCGATTGAAAATTGTATAAATACTTGGAAGAGAAAATTGCCAGAATATGAAATGAAATGTTGGAATACATCAAATTTTGATATACATTCTGTTTCTTATGTAGAGAGAGCTTATTTTATGAAAAAATGGGCATTTGCAGCTGATTATATTAGGTTATACGCTCTTTATACAGAAGGAGGAATTTATTTAGATAGCGATGTATTTGTGAAACAAAATTTTGATGAGTTTTTAAATTTTGATTTTTTTACTTCAGTTGAGTATCATCCTAAAATATTCGAAAAAGAAAATGGAAAATCTTTACTAAATAGTAAGGGTGAATTACTTGATTCTTCCGTGTGTCACGTTCCAGGTTTGGGACTGCAAGCTGCCATATTAGGGTCTATCAAAGGGCATCCATTTTTGAAAAGTTGTATGTCATTCTATGAAAATACAACTTTTGCTATACCTGATGGTAAGGGTAGTGGACTTATTGCTCCGGATTTTTTGGCAAATCAGGCTGTGTCATTTGGTTTTCTTTATAAAGACGAAAAACAATTATTACGTGATAATATGTTGATTCTTCCTTCTACCATATTTGCAGGTTATCCCTCTTATGAAACAGATCAGACTGTTGCAGTACATTGTTGTTCGGGTAGTTGGGTCGAGACTACAAGTATGCAAAAAGTTATTGCAAAATTGCGAAGACTAGCTGTTGGAGTACTCCGACTTTTGAGGATAATAATACAGAAATAGATGAATTTTGTTCTGATATTTATTTTGTTTTTGTTTTTTCTTTGTTGTTCATTTAAAATGTCATGTCGAGCAAATGAAAAAAAATATACATTTTTATATATTTTAGCCGTAGGATCAATTATTGGTTGTAGAGGAGAAGATGTTCCAGATACTTCGGGATATTTGGAATATTATAATGATATAGATGCTGTTGATTTTTCTCATTTTAGTTATTATTTTTTTGAACCTGGGTTTCAATTTTTAACCCATCTTGTAAAGATTGTTGTTGGAGATATTTCAGCTGTTTATTTCTTCATTATTGTATTTATTATTTCGTGCTTATTGTGGGATGCTATTCAACGTATACTTTTCAATATACAGAATGATAATAGATTAGGATCAGCTATTAAATTGCCAGTTTTATATGCATTCATTTTGTTTTATTCATATTATGGTATTTTTTATGGTGGTATAACTATACGAGCAGGAATTGCTATGGGATTATATTTGGAAACCTTGTCGTTGCTCTGTAAGGAACGCTTATATAAAAAGGATATATTACTTATTTCTATACTTTTTGTATTAGCATTTTTATTTCACGTTTCATCTATAGTATATTTGCCAATTATTTTAATTTTTAAATTAACTAAACCACTAGATAAAAAAGGGTATTTATTGATATTATTATTATGTTCTGTACTCTTTTTTTCTCGTATAAATATGATGATATTAAATAATTTCTCCTCAATTTTGTCTTCGCTCGTTATGAAAACAGAAAATTCTGATTTAAGTAAATTTTCTTTGTATACGGATGTTCTTGTTGACTCAAGTCAAAAAATATCTTTCAAGTATGTATTTCAACTACTATCAGGTTTTATCTTTCTTTTGGGAAACTTAAAAGAGAAAGTATATTATTGCTTTTTGAATATTTATATTTTGGGTATAATATTAGGTGCAGTTTTTGCTCCAATATCAATGATGTATCGAATACTTGATTTTTTTTATATTATTACATTTATGTTATATACTATGCTTTTTTTGTCGTTAAAATTTCACAAAAATATTTTCTATGTCAGTTGTGGATTAGTCCTTTTTCAACTAATCTTAATTTATCGTTTAATTTATGCTTAGTGAAAAAAAAATTTCAGTAGTTATTTTGACTTATAACTCGAAAACTCTTATAAAAGATTGTTTGCATTCTGTTTTTTTATACAATGATATTGCTGATTCTTTAGAGGTAATTGTGGTAGACAACAATAGTGTTGAATGTGAAAGTATGTTTAACTGGATTAGGGAGACCTATGGTGACTCAGTTTTGTTGATAAAGAATTGTCAGAACGGAGGGTATGGTCAAGGTAACAATATTGGAGTACAAGCGGCATCTTCACCAATTGTTTTAATTATGAATCCAGATGTAAGACTGGTAAATCCTATGTTTAGTAAAGTTTTTCATATATATGAGAAGGATGCAGATGTGGCTATTGTAGGTATGAAGCAACTCATAGATGGAACTAGTTGTGCACCCTCTATTAATTTATTGATGGATGATAATTCTAATTTGTATCCTATCTATGGTTTATTCTCTGTGTTTTTTACCCTTTTTGCTAATAAATTGATAAACTATTTTGATTTGTATAATAGTAAAAAAATGTTTATTCATGGTTCTTGCTTTTTTATAAGAAAAGATTATTTTATTGAAGCGGGTATGTTTGATGAAAATATATTTATGTATTGTGAAGAGAAGGATTTGCATAGAAGATTATTTTCATTAAAAAATTCATTGAAGAATATCTATTTGAAATCAATTTGCTATAGACATTTGATTGGTGAACGTAAGATCTATTTTAATGGATGTAAGGTTTATTTAGATTCAGAAATATACTATGCACGTAAACATTCATTGAGTGTAAAGAATATATTGTATTATAATTTGTATAGATACTATATATTAAAATTTATAGCTAAAATGAAACGAATAGATGTATATGAATATGATAAAATTATTGAAGATATTAGAATGAAAAAAAGAAATATATGAAAGAAAGAATAGCATTGATATTTACTCATAGGGGAAATGACTTTTATTTAAACTATGTTTTAAGACAAGCCCGTTATTTTAATGGGGATGCTGATATTTATTTGTTAGGAGATGAAACAAATCATCGTTATAATTTTGTTAATCATGTGATGATTAGTGATTATATGTCTTCTGCTAATGAGTTTAAAAAAGTGTATGAACATATGTCTTCAAATCTGTATGAATATGAACTCTTTTGTTTTCAAAGATGGTTTATAATTTTAGACTTTGTTCGAAATAAAAAGATAGAGAATTTTGTGTGTTTGGATAGCGATGTGCTACTGTATTGTGATATGACTTCGGTACTATCCAGTTATATTGGAAAATATGACTTCACTATATGCAACGGATATCATCCAGGATTCAATCTTTTTAATATTGAATCTCTGGATAAGTTTTGCCATTATATGAAGATGCTATATATAGAGCCTTCTTCTTTTTGTAAGCTAAAGGAAAGATATCAATCCTTTATATTAGAAAAAAAACCAGGTGGGAATTGTGATATGACTGCTATTGAGTATTACGTCAAGGAGTATCCGAATGCTGTTTTAGATATAGCTATACCAAAAGAACATATTTGTTTTGATGGTGGCATCAGCGGTTCTTTTGGTCTGTTTGAAATGTATAATGGAGTTAAGAAAATATATTGGCAACAAAATATTCCCTATTTTCGTTTATCGAAAGATGGTAGTTATATTCGTGTAGGAGGACTTCATTTAGATGGGAAACAAAAATTTGCTATTTACAAATATGCATTAGATAAAAATGGAAGACATAGAGAAGATTTTCTGTATTATCTGTTAAAAAAAATTTCTTGGGGATTAATTATAGGCAAAATAAAACGATACAAGCGAGGAATTATGAAATTGTTGCAGGGTAATATTGTTAATTTGAAATGAATAATATGCAGTATAATACTCCTATACTTTTAATTATATTTAATAGGCTTGAAGTTGCAATACAGACTTTTGAAGCAATTCGAAACATTAAACCAACTATTTTATATATAGCCCAGGATGGCGCAAGAGTAAATGTGAACCAAGAGAATGAAGTTGTAGAAAATGTCAGAAAGTCCATTTTGTCCCGGATTGATTGGGATTGTGAGGTGAAAACATTATTTCAAGATAGGAATTTGGGGTGTGGAATAGGTGTTTATACAGCCATTAGCTGGTTTTTTGAATGTGTTGAATATGGGATCATATTGGAAGATGACTGTGTTGTTAATACATCCTTCTTTGAATTTGTACAAGAAATGCTGATGAAATATAAAACTGATACGAGGATAGGTATGATTGCTGGGACAAATCCGATACAACTTTTTGATTATAAGTATTCGTATCTTTTTTCAAAGTACAAAAGTTGTTGGGGATGGGCTACTTGGCGTCGTGCATGGCGTAATATGGATATTAATATGTCTTGGAGAGAGGATAATACTTATTCGGTGTTGAGAAATTCCGGTTTTTGTGGAAAAGATATAGCAGGATGGAAATATAAATTAAAATGTATTGATAAAGAAATAGTATCAGCGTGGGATTGGCAATGGTATTTTTCACTAGCAGCACAAAATCAACTATGTATATATCCAGTTGTGAATTTGGTATCGAATATTGGTAACGATGTAGATGCGACTCATACGTCATTTGGGAATATAACCTTGAAATCATCTTCTTTGAATTTTCCCTTGAAACATCCTGAATATGTAATGCCTTATTATAAGTTTGATCACGATTTCTATAGATCTACAAATTCATTGTCAATAAGAGTATTTAGATTTTTTCCGCGAGAAATTAAAAAGTGGGTTAAGAAAGGATTGTTTTACTTAAAAAAATAATAATATGCCAGTTATAAAAGCAATTTGTGGTGATATTAGCTACACTACTTATCCTCTGTATCTAGGAATTAAAAAAATTGATAAGATTATAGCACGTGAAAATTTGTTGTTGTTTAAGGATATTGTGTCTAAACATCACATCCCCTTTGGACTTATAGCAGGAACTCTTTTGGGAGCTATCCGTGAACATGATTTTATTGAGCATGATGAAGATGTCGATTTATTTTTATTCGAGGAAGACAAACAGCATTTTTTTAGTATTTTGCATCTACTGATGAATGTCGGTTTTAGAATCGCAAGATATGATAGACGTGGATTATTGTCTATCATGCGGGGAGGAGAATATATTGATCTATATTTTTTTGCAACCTTTGAACGAAATATCCGAATTTGTAGTGGTTGGTGTGTACCTGAAAGATTTCTGAAGGAAACTGTTTTAATATCCTTTCAAGGGAGTGACTTTATGATTCCAAAAGATTTTATTTCTTTCTTGGAATATGAGTATGGTGAAAATTGGAAGACTCCGATTCCCTATACTGATTTTAAAATAAGTGTATGGAAAATGAAGTTTTTTGTTATAAAAGAAAAAGTAAAAGATGTTTTGCCTGATTGGATTTATTTTTATTTGGTTCATAAAAATGAGGCAAGGATGATAAAATCTTATCGGCAAAGAATAGAACAATATTTGGATTAAAACTTTTCGTAATGAAAATATCTCTTGTTACTGTTACTTTTAATAGTGCTATGACTCTTCCAGCTACTATTCAATCAGTTCTTTTTCAATCTTATCCTGATATTGAATATATAATTGTTGATGGTGCTTCTAAAGATAATACACTAAGTATCATTAAAGAATATGAGCCATATTTCAATGGTCGAATGCATTGGATTAGTGAAAGCGACAAGGGGCTTTATGATGCCATGAATAAAGGTATACGAATGGCTACAGGTGATATTGTAGGAATTATTAATTCTGATGATTTTTATCATCACCGTGAAGTGATAACTCGCGTGGCTGAAACTTTTCAGGATAAAAGTGTGCAGGCCGTATACGGAGATGTACGTTTTGTAAATTCAACTGATTTGAATAAAACAGTGCGTTATTATTCTTCTAAAAATTTCTCTCTGAAACGTTTTCGATATGGATTTATGCCGGCTCATCCTACTTTTTTTACTTATCGAAAATATTTTGAGGAATTTGGATATTATAAAACGGATTATAAAATTGCTGCAGATTTTGAATTATTGCTTCGTTTCATGTACATACATCGATTGAAATGTAAATATATTCTTTTAGACTTCATGAAAATGCGTATGGGAGGAACTAGTACTGCGTCTTTGAAGAGTAATTGGTTGCTTAATAAAGAGATTGTGCGGGCATGTAAAGAGAATGGAATCTGGACATGTATGTTTTTACTTATGTTTAAATACATAATAAAGGGTTTTGAGTTTGTTTTTGTTAAAGAATAATAAGCCATGAATATATTAATAACAGGTATTCACGGCTTCGTAGGTTCAAATTTAGTTCAATCACTTAAATCTAATCATATAATATATGGTTTAGATATTGTCACGCTTCAAATGGAAGGAGTAGTAAAAATTTATTCTTGGGCGGAACTTAATAGTGCTTATGTGTCTCAAATAGATGCTATTATCCACTTGGCAGGTAAGGCTCATGACACTAAAAATCAGTCCTCGGCTCAACTATATTTTGACATTAACACAAGGCTGACTCAAAAGATATTTGATTTCTTTCTGCAATCTTCTGCAAAGAAATTTATTTTTTTCAGTTCGGTAAAGGCTGCCGCGGATAGCGTAATAGGGGAGATGTTGACGGAGGATGTGATTCCAAGGCCTGTTGGACCTTATGGGGAAAGCAAAATAAAAGCAGAGGAATATATACAACAACATTTGCCTAAAGATAAGCAAGTGTATATTTTACGTCCTTCCATGATTCATGGGCCTGGAAATAAAGGAAATTTGAACTTGCTTTATAACGTAGTGAAGAAAGGGATCCCTTGGCCATTGGGAAACTTCGAGAATCATCGTTCGTTTACTTCCATTGATAATTTGTGCTATGTAGTAGAAGGTTTGTTGACGAAGGATGTTCCTTCAGGCATTTACCATATGGGAGATGACGAGCCTATTTCAACCAATGAACTGATAGAAACTATGTGTGAGGTGATGGAAAAGAAATCTCGTATCTGGAAAGTGAATAAAGGGACGATGGAATGGTGTGCTGGATTGGGGACATTGTTGCATTTACCTTTAAACGAAGAACGATTGAGAAAGTTAACAGAAAATTATGTCGTCTCTAATACTAAAATAAAAAAAGCGCTTGGTATAGAACGAATGCCTGTGCGAGCGATAGATGGATTAAAGAAAACCATTAAAAGTTTCCAGAAAGAATAACTGATGATTACTTATATTATCATAGCAATATTACTCTTGGGGTTAGAGTTGTTATATTTTTATGTGGCTGATAAATTTAATATCATTGATAAACCTAACTTACGTAGTTCTCATACAAATATAACTTTACGAGGAGGTGGTATAATTTTTTTGTTGGGACTATGGATACATGCTTTGTTTTTTGGTTTTCAATATCCTTGTTTTTTGGCAGGATTGACAGCTATAGCTGGGATCAGTTTTGTGGATGATATACATCCTGTTCCCAATAAAATTCGATTATTAGTCCATTTTACAGCTATGTTCATGATGTTTCAAGAATATGGAATTTTAAATATGGATAGTTGGTGGATGGTGTTAATTGGACTAGTTTTATGTGTGGGGATTGTGAATGCATATAATTTCATGGATGGTATAAACGGTATTACGGGAGGATATTCTCTAGCAGTACTTCTTCCTTTATTTTATGTGAATCACTCCCTTCATTTTATTGATAATAGTTTTTTGATCATTATTATCTTGAGTGTATTGGTGTTTTGCATGTTTAACTTCCGGAGAAAAGCGAAATGTTTTGCAGGAGACATTGGTTCGGTAGGGATCGCTTTTATTCTTTTATTTATTATAGGAAAGCTAATTTTACAAACGGGTGACTTTACTTATATCGTGTTTCTCGCAGTTTATGGTGTAGATAGCGTATTGACTATTGTACACCGTTTGATGCTTCATGAAAATATTGGACAGCCTCATCGTAAGCATTTGTATCAGATTATGGCTAATGAATTAAAGATACCACATTTAGTTGTGGCTACTATTTATATGGTTGTACAAGGATTGATAATAATAGGTTTCATTTATTTTTACGAATACAGTTATTACTATTTGGCAGGTACGATTATAGCATTGAGTCTGTGCTATATAGGTTTTATGAATAAGTATTTTTATTTGCACCAGTTAGGCATTAGCAGAAATAATACATAATCACGAATCTTGTTGTTATTTAAAGAATAACAACAAGATTCGTGATTAATAAACTTTCCAGACTTTTTCTGTCAGTTGTTAACTGATAAAAAGTTTATACACCCCTCCAATCAATCCTCCGGCCATCAAACAATACCCGGCAATATCTATCGGTTCGACATGTTTTCCCCAGTCGCCTTGGTTGAGAGTGAGAGTATCGCTCCGATCGCAGTTAGCGTCACTTCCGTCTGCTTCATCAGGAGAGACAGTAGAGTGATCGCCATCAGAAAGAGGACGAGGGTAGGGATTAGGACAGGGGTAATCACCGGCTGCCGTTTTTTGCTTACGGGGGAAAATGATCCGAGCAAGGCTGGTGAGGAAATTGAAAATCGTTTCGAGTACATTCATCGTTTTGATAATTTGAATTTAGAAAAATATTGAATCTAATTCGTTATTGCTTTTTCGATTGTCCGACTGATCGAGACTAGCATCCGGCGGTAGGCTTCCCGGTTGTCGCCGTTTACTTCGCTGATGTATTTGCTGTAACCGATTTTGAGGGCAAAGGCTGCAGGTTTGTAGCTGACGTCGGCGGCATCGGTGTAGGCATGGCGGATCAGGCGGCCATAGTCCATGAAAGAGTGTAACGGGGCGGGATACGTACGGAAGGAGAGGGAGTCGGCACTTAACTGTGCGGAGGTTCCTGTCCACCAGACGTTCTTTTTCCCGTAAGCGGTGATACCGAAAAAGTTATGATACCGCAGGCAAAGGTCACTTTGTCCCCAACCTGTTTCGATGGCCGCTTGTGCCAGGATAACAACCGGATTGATCCGGAAAGCTTCCCCCGCCTTTTGGGCCAGGGGAAGATACTTGGTGATAAAATCCTTTTTAGTCATAGCCTATAGGGGATTATTCGATTTCCGGTCTGTCGCTGCCACCTTCTTCTTTCTTTTCTTCCGGATCGGAGAAGGCATCGAGGCGGTCGTAACTTGTACCGGAGATCAGCTGGCGTAACATGGCGCCGGGGGTAAAGACGATACGAGGTTTCTTGAACATCATAGGGTCGAAATCTTTCAGGGTATTGGAACCCTTACTTCCGGCTACCATGCGGAAGTTACCGAATTCTCCCATTTGAATCACATTGCCGCTTTCGAGCAGCATACAGAGAACATAAATCAGACCATCGATAACCAGTTCTACTTCACCGGGTTTGGCGGTGCAATAACCGGATACCAGTTTACACAGTTTTTTGAAAGTAGTCTTCTCCATCGAACGGATCTGACCGTAATACAACTGAGCGCCTTGGGCTGCTCCTTTGCTCATGTCCTTTTTGAGGACGATTCGATACTTTAATGGCATAACTTTGTAATTGAAAATTGATAATTGAAGATTGAAAATTAGTGATGAATTCGGAAGGAATTAACCGGTGTTTTCTCTTGAATTCATTACAAATATACGATGCAGATATAAGGTGAATGAACCGAATGGAACTCAATGGGTATTTAGGGGAACTTTTTGTTGATTTTATTTCATAATATAGTTGGTATGTCAGGATTGTTTTGTATATTTAGGGAGTGATAAAATAATTTAAAATCATATTATTATGAAAGAACTATTTCAACAAAAAGCATACGGATGGCAAGAATTAGCCGTCCTTTATGCTCCGGGATTAACTCCTCATTCTGCATCGAGAAGACTTACACATTGGGTGATAATAAATAAAGAACTGTACGAACGTCTGATACGTTCCGGGTGGATTAAAGGAGTCCGTATTCTTTCTCCTTTGCAAGTTGCAATTATTGTGGATTTTTTAGGCGAACCATAATACTTTGTGTATGCAAAAAAACAATTGTTTTTGATTTCGAATACAACTGTTTTTGCTTACAAATACAATTGTTTTTGTGACTGAATACAATTGTATTTTATTTAATCGATAAATTTTAATAATCAAAACGCATAAAAAGAATGAATCCCTTTTCTTTTATTCTTATATATAATGTAGGGATTTGACAACCTTCAGGCAGGAGGTGGTGTATAGGGTTGATTTACTGTATTTTATGTGTGACAAACAAACGGCATTATGGAAATAGCTGAAAATGAGAATGTTTATACGGATGTTAAGGCCTTGATCTATTTTGGAAAATCTTATTTAAAAATACCTCGTGTAATCATAGAACGGATGTCCTCATCCAATAATAGTGAACGTATGATCGGAATAGTACATTGGTTGCTGTTTTGTTTTTGCAATTATGCCGATGGCTATGTGTCGATCAAAGGAAAACAAGAAGTTTGCCATAGAGGAGAATGCATCATCACTTACGAAAAGTTAGCCCGGTTAATGATGGTGGATAGCCGTTCTGTCAGAAGGTATGTCCACTCGCTGGAAAAGGAATCTTTGATAGAAGTGAAACGGGTAGCAAACTGTAGCTGCTTCCGTGTTTGTGGTTATAACTGTTTTACGGCTTCGGATGTCCCTGCGGAAATACCGCAAGAGAGTAAGAGAACCAGAGTGACAAAGAAAACGGTTGAGCCGGACGCGATAGCTGTGCGAAGAGCGGAGGCCGAACTGAAGATTAGTCACGGGAATGTGCCTCGTACCGACCTTTTAAAAACCTGCTGTGAATATGGAAAAGAATGTAATTGAAAGGGCTTTGCTCTGTTCTTTGTTTCTGGACCAGGTGGCGATTCTGGAAGTGGTCGGGTTGTTGCGTCCGGAGATGTTTTCCGATCCGGATCATGGGTTTATTTACGAGGCTTTTACCGATTTGTTTAACCGGAATAAACGTCCTGACCTGATCCTGGTGGAAGAGGAAATGAAAAAGAAAGACCCGGAGCGTTACCTGAAGATGGGAGGCATAGCGTACTTGTCGGATGGAATGGAGACGGTTCGCCTGGAATATAATGCCGTTGAGTATGCGCGCGAAATCCTTCGTCATTATCTGTTGGCTTGTATGCACAAACTGTTTGTACAAAAAGCATCGGAATGCCTGCAATACGGTACGGACTACCAGAAAGTGATAGAAGACTGCGAGCGCGATTTACTGCGTTTGCGAATGGATAATTCGGAATCAGACTCGCTTCAGCCGCTTAGTGAAGTGATGAAACAATCTATAGACATTCATCTCGACCGGATGAGCCATAAGGACGATCCGGTGCGCATGCTGACCGGTATCAGCGGGCTGGACGGACTGACGGGAGGACTTTACCGGAAAGAAGTGCTGGTGTTGGGCGGTCTTCCGAGCGATGGAAAGACGGCGTTGGCGATGTTTATGGCGATGAATTTGGCTTGCAAGGGGAAGCATGTGCTTCATTTTAGTTTTGAAATGACCGGGGATCAGACTGCCGCTCGTTTTTTTGCCGGTTATGCCGGTGTGGAGGCTGCCCGACTGCGTATAGGGGGACTTCGGGAGGAGGATATCGATCGGATGAAACGGTATGCCTCCGGTATGGAAAGAATGCCTTATTATTTTGCGAATGTTTCTTCTATGAGCCTCGAGGCATTGCGGGCGGAGGTGATGCTCCGGAGTCGGAAGGGCGAATGCGATGCTGTCGTGATCGATTACCTGCATACACTTGCTCCACCGACGAAAAAGGGGGAGACGCAGGAGTCTGTGATCCGTAATACCATAACGGCATTGAAACGTATTGCCGTGGAGGCTAATTGTGCCATGTTGGTCGTTTCGCAGTTGAACCGAGAGGTGTTGAAACGTGCCGAGAATGGTTTTGTTCCGATGATGAGCGATTTACGTGATTCGGGAGCCATTGAGTTTGTGGCGGATTGTGTGGTGATCATCAATCGTCCGGAACGTTTCGAGAAGAATCTGGACAAATACGGGGAGAATGCCTCACACCTGGTCAAGTTGTATGTCCTGAAGAATCGTAACGGATCGACAGGTATTGCCGAGCTATACAGGAATGATACCTATACGTCTTTTGTGAATCCGGGTGGTAACTTACATTTTGAAGATTGATGAACAGACTGGAAATTTCATCATTCAAGGAACGGGTCGATCTGATAAAGGTGGTCGGCCATTTCCTGACACTCGAAAAGAAAGGGGCGGCTTATCTGGGATTGTGTCCTTTCCATGACGATCATCATCCTTCGTTGCGGGTAGATCCGGTAAAAGGGGTATACCACTGTTTTAGTTGCGGGGCAGGAGGGGATGTTTTTTGTTTTGTACAGGAAAAGGAAGGATGCGGTTTTAGTGAGGCGGTCCGTATCTGTGCGGATATCTGTTGTTTGTCCGTTCCCGTACCCGATGAGGGAGTACGGAAGCAGGTAAAGCAACCGGCCGGAAAGGATAGTTCCCGTGCGGTTTCACATCAGGCGAAGAGGCAGGCTGTTGCTCCTACGGTTGAAGAGAATCGACAGTATGGGCAGACGTTACTGCCGTATAATCCTGGGATGGAAGAGCTGGTGAAGACGTATGTTGCTTTTGGAGTGGGTATTGCACCGGCTGTCGTGCCGGATGCCTGGAAATTTACACGCGGGCGGATTGTCTTCCCGATTCATAATGCCGGAGGGGAATTGGTCGCTTTTGCAGCCCGTTACAAGGGGGAGTTGCCTTCCAAAAAGATCGCAAAGTATCTGAATAGTGAGACCTGTACTATTTATAAAAAAGATGAATTACTTTATGGTTGGCACCGGGCGGTAGAGACTGTGCGTGAAACAGGAGTGGTTTTCCTGACTGAAGGATATAAGGATACGCTGGCGATGCATGCGGCTGGTTTTACTAATACGGTTGCTATATGTGGCACGAATTTGTCGGAACATCATATTGCCATGCTTCGGAAGGTGGCTTCTACGGTTTGTTTGTTTCTGGATGCCGACGAAGCAGGACGGAAGACGGTGGCGGAGGTTATTCCAAAACTGTATAAAGCCGGTTTGCAAGTGGTGGATATACTTCCGGAAAGAGGAAAGGATGCGGATGAGATGTTCCGCCTGATGGGGCGTGAGGTATTTATCCGGTGGGTGAAAAATGGGATGCTCCCTCCGGCGAGACGGAGAGCGGAATCGTTGTTGGTTGCTGCCTGTCACCGTTGGCCGGATACATGTTGCCTGACGGAAGAAGGGGAAGAAGTTCTTTATGTGGATAATATCCGGAAGATCCTTTCCTGTGACGATTTGTTACCGGAAGATAGTCTGGTATCTTTGCCTGATGCAGAACTGCAAAGCCTCCGGGCGGAGGATAAAGAGCTGGATAAACAGTATGCTTTGCATACGGATCCGCTGCATAGTGACCGGGTACGTCGCAGTGAATTGGTCCGTTATCTTTTTCTGGGTTATTTGGAGGTACGCCTGGTTGACCGTGTCCGGCAGGACCTCTATCGTTTATCCCGTACTTTTGCCGATGAAGAGTCGCGTGTTCTTTTATTATCTGATTTACAGTATCAACGAAATTATTTAAGTAGCGTTTCCTGTGAATTGGGCAGGAGATAATCAGCATCTTATTTTATATCTGAAATAAATGAAAATAATATCAGACTTAATTCTTTTGGGAAGTATGTGTATACTTCCTTTAACTTCTTATGCTCAGTTTACCAAAGGTTTGAGCTACCGGGCGGAGACTGGCGTCAGTTTTAGCGGAGGGGAACATACTCCTTTCTGGTTGACAGCTAATAAACAAGGTCTTTCGTCTATCGAAAAGAATAACGGTTATCTGCGTGCCGGGATTTTCCGGGAGATGGAAGAGGATAAACGCTTTTCGTATGCTTTCGGGGCGGATCTGGCTGTAGCCTATAATTTTACGTCGACATTCATTATCCAGCAATTATATGCCGATTTGAAATATCGCTGCCTGGGACTGAGTATCGGTAGTAAGGAACGGTATAGTGAATTTAATAATCCGCTTTTAAGTAGCGGGGGATTGACGTTTTCGGGGAATGCTCGTCCCATTCCGCAAGTGCGTATCGGTATTCCGGAATATACCGCTGTGCCGGGGACGAAAGGGTGGCTGGCCTTTAAAGGGCATATTGCTTATGGCATGTTTACGGATGATGGTTGGCAGAAGGATTTCGTAGTTCCGGGAAATAAATATACGGAACATGTGCTCTATCATTCCAAAGATCTGTATGTGAAGGTTGGCAATCGGGAGAAATTCCCGCTGATCTTTGAAGGAGGGCTGGAGATGGCTGCACAGTTTGGAGGAAATGCGTTTATCGGGAATGGAAAGATAGATATGCCGAATGGGATAAAGGATTTCTTTAAAGTGTTTATTCCGAGCGGAGGAAGTAGTGATACTCCAATGGGAGAGCAAACCAACATTTACGGGAATCATTTGGGAAGCTGGAATTTTTCACTCACCTGGTACGCTCCGCAGGATTGGACGGTTCGTCCTTATTATGAGCATTATTTTGAAGACCATTCGCAGATGTTCGGTGAGTATGGCTGGAAGGATTGTCTGGCGGGGATAGAGATAACATTTCCCAAAAATCCCGTCATTAGTCGTTTTGTGTATGAATATCTGTCGACAAAAGATCAGACAGGTGCTGTCTATTGGGACCATACGCCGGAGATACCTGAGCAGGTGAGTGGGGCGGATAATTATTATAACCATGGTATTTATACCGGTTGGCAGCACTGGGGGATGGGGATCGGAAATCCTTTGGTGATGTCTCCTGTCTATAATACTGACGGTGATATCAGTTTTAAAAGTTCACGTATGCAGGGACATCATTTTGGAATAATGGGAAATCCTTGTGGCGATCTGCAATATCGTATTCTCCTGTCAGTTACTCGCAACTGGGGTACTTATGATTTACCATTTTATGAAATCAAAAAGAACGGAAATGCTTTAGCCGAATTAAAATATACTCCTCATAGGTTGAAAGGCTGGGATTTCACCGCATCATTGGGACTAGACCGGGGTGCTATGTTGGGTAAAAGTGTCGGTGGTATGTTAACAATCAGAAAAACAGGATGGATACGATGAAAAGATATATAATAGCTGTGCTGCTAATATTGATAGTTAGCGCTTGTGGAAAAACACCGATTAACGGAGATTTGGATGGTCGTTGGCAGATCATGAAAATAGAATATGCTTCCGGAGAAGAAGAAACACCGGAGCGGGCTTATTATAGTGTGGCCTTGCATACGATCAACCTGATGCAAGTCGGTGTTACAAGCCAAACTGGAAATATGGAATATACCGGAGATTCGCTATTTGTCGAAATGCCGGTCAGTAAAATTGAAGATCTATTGCCTTTCGGCATGAATGATACGAAGCAACGTTTCGGTGTAAAAGAATTAACGTCGAAACATCTGGTATTACAATCGGATTATGCTCGCTTGGAGTTCAGAAAGTTTTGATTCAGAATTTATCAATTTCGAGCTATCCCCCTTATCAAAGTGACTTAGCTATTACAGGTCTATTTGCCGTCAGTTTTAACTGACGGTTTACAAGTTTTCTCTCTTTATTGGCTTCAGCCACATTTCTCTTCAATAGAGAGACTGCTTAAATGGGACTAAAGTCCAATGAGAGAGAGTATTTACTAATCCGTTGGTTAAAACCAGCGGCAAATGAACCTGTAACTAAGCATGTTTTATGTATGACTGATCGCTTGCTCGGATAGTTCAATTATTTCTAATCTTGAAATAACAAAAAACAAATAACAATATGAATACCGTAATCAGAAATGTATTATTAGGGGGATTACTGTGGCTGGCTGTACCACTGGCTGCACAGGTACCCCAGGATGTGATTGACAAGGCGAAAGCCGCAGGTATGACGGATGATCAGATCCGTCAGGAGATAAATAAGCGAATGGGACAATCGGGTACGACCCCGGTAACCCGGGCAGCTTCTGATGCAGTCGTTACCGACCGTGTCGTTGCTACTACCCCGGGAAAGGAAGTTCTTCCCCTGGAACAGCAGCGTGATATGAACCGTCCGGAAAAGGATTTGAAAGAAACCGTTTTCGGACGTGAGATCTTTTCAAACAAGAACCTTTCTTTCGAACCTGACCTCAATCTGCCGACACCCAAGAATTATATATTGTCTGCAGGAGATGAATTATTGATTAATGTCTGGGGAGATTCCGAACTGAACCTGAAACTGAAAGTTTCTGCCGAAGGGGTTATCCTGATCCCTAATCTGGGACCTGTATCGGTTAGCGGCCTTACGATCGAAGCAGCGGAAAGCCGTATCCGTCAGGAGTTGGGACGGATCATGGCCACCTTGTCCGGTAATACGGACGGAGGAAATACGTTTGTCTCAGTCAGCTTAAGCCAGATACGCAGTATCAAAGTAAATATAGTGGGTGAGGTCGTTGCTCCGGGAACCTATACGTTACCTTCTTTTGCGACCCTGTTCAATGCGCTGTATGCTGCAGGCGGTGTAAATGAGATCGGTTCGCTTCGTGGTATCAAAGTCTATCGAAACAGTAAAGAGGTTGCCAGTCTCGATGTGTACGATTATCTGCTGAACGGTAAATACAAGACCAATATCCGCCTGGAAGAGAACGATATGATAATAGTACCGACGTATGATCAGTTGGCGGTAGTGCAGGGAAAGGTAAAACGCAACCGTATCTTTGAAATGAAGAAAGGGGAGACGTTGCAACAGTTGCTCCGTATGTCGGGCGGTTTTACGGGGGATGCTTATACGAAAGATGTCCGCGTAAAGCGTAAAGCAGGCAGCCGTTATCAGATCGCCACGGTAAAGGAAGAGGCTTATCCTACCTTTGCCATGATGGACGGTGATTCTTTGCTGGTGGATTCGGTCATTCCTTTTTATGAGAACCGTTTAACGATCCTGGGTGCTGTCTGGCGTCCGGGCGAATATGAGTTGAATCCGTCGGTACATACGGTGAAACAGTTGGTCGATCAGGCAGCCGGTCTGAAAGGTGATGAGTTTGCGGGTCGTGCGCAGATCACCCGTCTGAATCCGGACTTTACTACGACATTGATCGCAGTGGATATCCGTGGAATACTGAACGGAACGTCTGCGGATATAGAGTTGAAACCGGAAGACCAGTTGAATGTCCTTTCTTTATTCGATCTTCGTGAGCCTTATACGATCAAGGTTAGCGGTGCTGTGAATTTTGTTGATACGGTTCTTCCTTACCGGAATAACCTGACGGTGGAAGATGCTATAATGATGGCCGGTGGTTTGAAGGAATCGGCAGCCACCGTAAATGTGGAAGTGGCTCGCCGCATCAAAGACCCTAAAACAGAAGAGAACAGTAACCGTACGGCTGATGTCTTTAACTTCACTTTGAACGATAACCTGGGACTGGTTCCTGCCGGTGGAAAGACAACGGATACTGTCTTTACGTTGGAGCCGTTCGATGAGGTATATGTCCGCTTTTCGCCGGGTTATCAGGAACAGCAGGTGGTGCGTATAGATGGGGAGATCACTTTCTCGGGTGATTATGTGCTTGCAGAAAAGAATTCTCGCCTGAGTGATATCATCGCTAAGGCCGGTGGGGTCACTCCAGATGCCTATATAAAAGGTGCGAGCCTGAAGCGTCAGTTGACGGAAGATGAGATGCGGCGGTTGGAGACCTTGCTGGAATTGAGTTCGAACAAGGAGAGCCGTGACTCGGTGGCATTGTCGCTGGCCAATATCAAGGACTACTCGGTGGGTATCGATCTGGAGAAGGCATTGGCCAATCCCGGGAGTGCGCATGATGTGGTCCTGCGTGACGGGGATGCCCTTTATATCCCGCAGTTGCAGAGTACGGTGAAGATAAACGGTGCGGTAACTTATCCGAACAGTGTCACTTACACAAAGGGTATGTCAGTGGGTAAATGTCTTTCTCAGGCGGGAGGTTATAACGATATCGCCCGTAAATATCCGATCGTGATCTATATGAACGGTAAGGTAGCAACCACGAAAAAGACTTTTATCTTCTTCAAACGTTATCCGAAGGTAGAACCCGGCTGTGAGATCGTAGTTCCGAGCAAGACACAACGTGACCGTAAGACCAGCCTGGCTGAAGTCCTGAGTATTGCCAGTTCAACGACATCGATGGCAGCCATGGTAACTTCTATAATCAATACGCTGAAATAATTTTCAATTTTCAATCTTCAATTTTCAATTAGAAAGATGGATATGATTCAGATGAGTGGTCCTGAAATGGACAATAACGAGCAGGAGATAGATTTGGTGGAACTGGCTAAACGTCTGTGGGGAGAACGTAAGTTTCTCTTGAAGTGTTGTGGTATAGCGGTCGTTGTGGGTTTGGTGGTAGCTTTCAGTATTCCGAAAGAATATAGTACGACAGTGAAATTGGCCCCTGAAACGTCTGACCCGTCTAAGAAGATGGGAAATCTGGGAGGTTTGGCAGCAATGGCGGGTATAAACCTGGGGGCTTCGGCAGGTGCGGATGCTATTTCTCCGGATCTTTATCCGGATGTAGTGCAGAGTATCCCATTCCTACTGGAATTGTTTCCGGTAGAGGTAACCAATGAAAAAGGAACATTGTCTGCATCTTTATTTAAATATATGAATGAGCATCAACAAAGTGCCTGGTGGGGGAATGTTATAAGTGCCCCCTTTAAACTTTTAGGTTGGGTGAAAGAGCAATTTTCAAAAGAAGAACCGACCGTTAGCGGAGAATTGACCTCTTTCCGTTTGACAAATGAACAAGCAGGTGTAATAAGAGGTTTGCAGGAGCGTATCTCTGCCTCCGTGGATAAAAAGACATTGGTAATAACTGTCTCTGTTCAGATGCAGGATCCATTGATCTCGGCAAGCCTTACTCAGATAGTTTTGGAAAAGCTTCAGGGGTACATAACCAATTATCGTACGCAGAAGGCCAAGCAAGATCTGGAGTTTACAGAGAAAGTATTCGGTGAAGCCCGTGAGTCTTATTATAAAGCTCAACGTGCGTATGCCGCTTTCGAAGATGCGAACAAAAACATCATCTCTGCCAGTTACCGTACGGAACAGGAACGGCTAAAGAATGAAATGACGCTGACCTTCAATGTTTACAATACATTAGCTCAGAAGCTGGAACAGGATAAGCTCCGTGTCCAGGAACAAACTCCTGTTTATACGGTGATCAGCCCGGCTACGGTTCCGTTAAAACCTGCTTCACCTAAAAAATCCCTGATACTGGTTGGCTTTGTCTTTCTGGCTCTGTTTGGGGGAATCGGGTATTTGTTTGTAAAGGATATGTTTGAAAAAAATAAATTAGTAGAGGAGGATTATTTACCGGTGGAATAAATCTGCTCCCCCTGATTTTATGGGCATGACATATACGTTTATATTCTTTATTTTGCATTTTATCGTGCAATAAAGGTTGTCTACAAATAAAATTTTATCAATTTATGTTTTTTCGATAATTTTATGATCGTTAGTAAGAGATGAATGATATTTGATTATATTTTGACAACTAATTAAAACGAACAAAAATGGGAAAGAACAAGTATGTAATTGAAGTAAAAACAGGGGGGCGTGATAACGCAGGAACTGATGCTGGAGTATTTATCCAATTAACGGGTGATAAAGGTATCAGCGGTGAAATAGAATTGGATGACTCAAAAGATAATTTTGAGAAAAACATGTTGGATAAATTTACTATTGAAACAGAAGATGTAGGTCGTTTACGTAAAATTAAGCTTTTTCATAATAATAAAGGGAGAAATGCAGGTTGGTTTGTTGATTATGTAGCAATCACAGATAAAAATAGGAACCTGACATGGAAAGTGGATATTTATTCGTGGTTGGAAAAAGAAAACCTGTCTGTTGTAAAAGATATACCGCTAGGACAATTTACGACAGCCCCCTCTAAATCATATGAAATCATAGACCGAATATATGTAAAACCGTTTATAAATGAAAGTTCTTCGAAAATAACAGTTAAGGACTGCTTTAAACATACATATCATCAGGGATATATTGTTGATTTGAAAAGTGCTACAACAGCAAAAACAGGTGTGGCGATTGACGCTTCTTTTTTTGGAGTTGGTACAAGTTTTTCAGCAGAGTTGACGAAGGAACTATCAAAGCAGAAGCATGTAGAAGAGAAAAATATGTTAACCAAAACGGTTGATTATTCATTTGATTTACCTGCTAATTCAAAGGTTACAGTAGTGTCTATATTTTATCAGCACTGTGAAGATGGTTTTATTGATATTGATGGTGTGAAAATAAAGTATAGTGGTAAATTAGAAATGGATAGAAATATTTGTATTTTGGAAGGGATAAAGTCGGAACAAGAGGCGCTGAATATAATAGAAGAGTATAAAGGAGGACCAATTGCTAAAAGAATGACTGTTGGCCACTCTTCTTTGTTGGAAGCAAAAGAATACACTTATAAAAGTACTGTTAAACAGATGATGTCTAGAGCTGAAATGACAGGAATTGTACAAAACGTTCAGATTAGTTCTTCAGAGAAGTAAATAGCCGGGACTTGTTAAAGCACTTCTGTTTAAATGAATGTTTATAAAAAGCCTGTTCTACATTGGTAAGGAGAACAGGCTTTTTTGATTGTTATTTCAACTCTTTTAAACGTATATTTTTATATTCAATTTTCATGGGAGGTCCGACATGTACCTGTACACCTATTAAACCATCCATTCTTCGGCCGTCAGGATCATCGTCTATGATTATACTCATAACTTTTCCGTTGATAAGATGTATGATGACATTGTCTCGGGCAATGATGTGAGCTTCGTTCCAACCGTTCTTGTTTATAGTATTCCACATTTCTTCTTTATCTCCTAGGTGTGAAATGACTTGAGGCGTTTTTCCGGTACGTATTTGGGTCATTTGGCCTCTCAATGCAAGCCATTCCCGCCCTTTTTCTTCATAATTCTGTCCAGTCCAGGCACCCTCACCGTCAATGTCTAACTGATAACCTTTCAGTGCATATTTTTGTCCCTTTGGAGAATAGGAGACACTTCGGTAATTGATTCCGCTGTTTCCTTTGTCTGAAACGCGGTACTGCATTTTTAATTCGAAATTACGAGGTGTTCCTCCCTGCCAGATGATAAATGAATTCTGTTGCAGTAAAGTCTCAGGAGTTACGACTCCGGTGAGAACACCGTCTTTGACACTCCAGTATGTGGGATCCCCCTTCCATCCGTTTAATGTTTTACCATCGAAAATAGAAACAAAACCCTCTTCATCTGTGTTTTCGACAGGAAAGATGGGATCAGCAAATATTGCGATCGGTGTAAATGCTAGTCCGATGCAAAAGACTTTGAATAGTTTGGAAATTTTTTTTGTAGAATGTTTCATAAAAATTGAGTTTAGATTTTATCTTTACCACAAAGGTAAGATTAAAAAAAGGAAAGAGGAATGGAAGGTAATATAATAGTTATAAATAAGCTATTTAGAGTAAATTTCGAGGGAGAGTAAATCAGGGTAGATTTTCTGTAAAATAAAAAAGACGATGTACATTGACTGTACGTCGCCTTTTATGCTTATTCTTCAAATTGTTGCGGAGACAGGACTCGAACCTATGACCTTTGGGTTATGAGCCCAACGAGCTACCACTGCTCCACTCCGCGATATAGTTGCTATCATTCCTGATTGCGAGTGCAAAGGTATGAATTATTTCTTATAATCCAAATTGTTTTACAAAAAGTTTTTCCTTTTCGGTTGAAAACTGAGGAATGAGGATGATTTTGGTAACAAAATGACACATCTACCAGGTTGAATGTAAGGTAGATGTGTCGTTTTTGTTTTATAATTCATTTTCTTCAAAATCTTTTGCCTCATATACATGGAGCATCTTCTTCAGATGACCGATCTGCTGCTGCATGGACTCGATACGGTTCAGTAGATGGTGGATAGCATCGATTCCCTCGAAGTTGATCGCCAGGTCGTAATACATACGCGTATACCTTTCGATGTCGTACAATTGTTCCGCTTTCAAATATTTCTCACCTTCGACGATGCGGATTTCAATTAGTCCGCCTTCTTCCAGCCTGAAGATGAAAGAAGGTTCGATATGGCATATCCGGCAATATTCGTTGACTATAATTAAATCTGTTTGCATAGTACTCGTGTTTTATTGATTAAGACTCTGTATTTCGCGGAACAACTCTTTCTGTTTTTCCGTCAGATTCGTCGGTATCTCGATAGAGTAGGTGACGATCAGGTCGCCGAATTGTCCGTCTTTTTTATAGACGGGGAATCCTTTGCCTTTCAGCCGTACCTTGCTGTTGTTCTGCGTACCGGGAGCCACTTTCAGTTTGACCTTACTTTCCATCGTTTCGATGATCTGTTCGCCACCCAGGATGGCGGTGTACAGGTTCAGCGGAGCTGTTACGTACAGGTCGTCGCCAACCCGTTTGAAGCGGCCGTCTTCACCTATGCTGAACGTGATGTATAAGTCACCTGCCGGTCCGCCGTTTACACCCGGACCACCCTGACCTTTCAGCTTGATGGTTTGCCCGTCGGCTATACCGGCCGGTACGGTGATACGCAGGTTCTTGCCGTTAACGGTAATGACCTGTTTGTGTGTTTTGGCAGCATCTGCCAAAGAGACATGCAATTCTGCATTATAGTCCTGGCCACGGAATGCATAGTTACCTCTGCCGCCGCTTCGACCGCCTCCGCCGAACATGGACTCAAAGAAGTCGGAGAAACCGCTACCGTCGTCTGAAGCGCTCCACTGGGCACCTCCGCCGTTACCGCCAAAACCTCCGAAGCCACCCTGGTACTGTCCGTACTGATTCTGTTGAGCCTCGAATTGATCGGCATGTTTCCAGTTTTCACCGTATTGATCGTATTTCTTTCGTTTTTCCGGATCGCTCAAAACTTCATTGGCTTCGTTGATCTCCTGAAATTTCCGGTGGGCATCCGGGTCATTCGGGTTCAGGTCCGGATGATATTTACGGGCCAGCTTCTTATACGCCTTTTTGATATCGTCCTGCGAAGCGCCTTTGTTCACCCCAAGAATGTTGTAATAGTCTATATAAGCCATATTATTTATATTGTTAAATCTTTTGTCGGTTGATATCCATACATCTACATTACAATAAACATGCCGGGGGGTAATTTGATCTTTTAATTTTGGCTAATAAAGATTAGAGAAGATGAAAAATAAAAAAAGACCTTCAGTTTTTTACTGAAAGCCTTTTTAGATAGTTGCGGAGGCAAGACTCGAACTTACGACCTTTGGGTTATGAGCCCAACGAGCTACCACTGCTCCACTCCGCGATATTGTTTACAATCATTTCGTGATTGCGAGTGCAAAGGTATGGATTTTCTCTTACAAAACAAATTTATTGCAAGTTTTTTTTAATATACTTGGTAAAACCAATCTTTTTTAGGTACTTTGCGCACAGTTTTAATCAAAATGTGCAATACAATGCCGATGACAGTTTCTAAAACACGCGATATGTTGGTGGATGTGGCCAGGCAATTGTTTGCCCGCATGGGGGTTGATAATACGACAATGAACGATATTGCACAGGCTTCCAAGAAAGGCAGACGTACGTTATATACGTATTTCAAGAGTAAGAATGAGATTTATCTGGCCGTGGTGGAATCGGAGCTGGATCAATTATATAAAATGCTGCTTGATGTTGCCGGAAAGGATTTGCCAGCTGATGAGAAGTTGATGACATTCATCTATTCCAGATTGGATGCTATCAAGGCACTCGTGTTTCGTAACGGTACACTGAAAGCAAACTTTTTCCGTGATATATGGCGGGTAGAGAAGGTTCGTAAGAGCTTCGATATACGTGAGACAGAATTATTGAAGGGAATTTTGGATGCAGGAGTAAAGGAAGGCATTTTTGCAATGCCGGATACGGAAATTACAGCAGTCGTGCTACATCATGCCTTAAAGGGACTGGAAGTTCCTTATATAAGGGGTATTATGGGAGATAATATCAGCCAGCGGATTAAGCGGAGAGATAATGTAATGAATTTAATATTCAACGGAATAAAGATAAAGTAAACCAGAGATGTTTATTAATGCAACAGGGTTTTATGTGCCTGAAGAGCGGGTGCACAACCAACATTTTTTGGAATTAAACGGGTTGACAAGTGAGTGGATTGAACAGCGTACGGGTATTAAAACCCGGTCCAAGGCCAAACCGGAAGAGAATATTTGTACAATGGGTATAGAAGCCGTACGTAATGCACTGCCAAAATTGCCGTATGATATTACGGAAGTCGACTTGATTATTTCGGCATCCTATTCTCCGTACGATACAGTTGCCACAGCGGCTCATTATACGCAGCGTGAGTTCAATATTACAGAGGCGAAAGCGCTGTATTTGTCTTCCGCATGTTCCTCTTTTTTGAATGCGCTGGAAGTTGTGGAAGGTTATTTTGCTATGGGCAAGGCGACAAAGGCTTTGATCCTTTCGGCAGATAAGAATTCAGCTTATTATAACGAGACAGATCCGAAAGCCGGTCACCTCTGGGGAGATGCGGCTGCGGCATTCTTTATCTCTAAAGAGCGTGTGACTGAGAATGATCCTCATATCATTGAGATATTTACACAGGGCCTGGGGCATTTGAGTAAAGGTCCGGAAGGTGTCCAGCTACGTCCCCGCGACGGTGGTATCCTGATGCCGGAAGGTCGCGACGTCTTTATCCAGGCTTGTACCTATATGCCTAAGAATGCGTTGTATCTGCTGGAAAAGAACGGGTTTAAGTTGGATGACCTGACTTACTTCATCGGTCACCAGGCAAATATGCGCATCATGTCGAATATTGCCAAACAACTGGGGTTGCCGGAAGAAAAGTTCCTGCATAATATCGAAGAGTTGGGTAATACCGGTTCTGTAAGTTCTGCTTTGGTGTATGCCCAGAACGATCATTCATTCAAGAAAGGCGACCTGGTTTGCCTGACGGTATTCGGTGGCGGTTATTCTGCCGGTGCTTGTCTGATACAGTGTTAATATAAACGTAAAACGAAATAGTATGAAATTATTAGAAGGAAAAGTAGCTATTGTAACCGGTGCTGCACGCGGAATCGGTAAAGCCATCGCTTTGAAGTTTGCCTCTGAAGGTGCTAATATTGCATTTACAGACCTGGTTATCGATGAAAACGGTGAAGCAACACAGAAAGAAATCGAAGCTTTAGGTGTAAAGGCAAAAGGTTATGCTTCTAACGCAGCCAATTTTGAAGATACTCATAATGTAGTGGCAGAAATCGCGAAAGACTTCGGTCGTATCGATATTCTGGTAAACAATGCCGGTATCACGAAAGACGGTCTGATGATGCGTATGAGCGAAGGCCAGTGGGATGCTGTTCTGAATGTGAACCTGAAATCTGCTTTCAACTTCATCCATGCCTGTACTCCGATCATGATGAAACAACGTGCAGGTAACATTATCAATATGTCTTCTGTTGTCGGTGTTCATGGTAACGCAGGCCAGAGTAACTATTCTGCCTCAAAGGCCGGTATGATCGGTCTGGCTAAATCGGTCGCTCAGGAACTGGGTTCACGCGGTATCCGTGCGAATGCGATCGCTCCGGGCTTCATCATTACGGATATGACAGCAAAACTGCCGGAAGAAGTGAGAGAAGAATGGAACAAGAAGATCCCTTTGCGTCGTGGCGGTACTACCGAAGATGTGGCAAATGTGGCTACATTCCTTGCTTCTGACTTGTCTGCTTATGTATCAGGCCAGGTGATCCAGGTAGACGGCGGCATGAATATGTAATATGGAAGTTATCTACGAAGACAATCATATCATCGCGGTAAATAAAACGTGCCGTGAGATTGTACAAGGAGATAAAACCGGTGATACTCCTCTTTCGGAAATGCTCAAGGCGTGGCTGAAAGAGAAGTATTGTAAACCGGGAAACGTTTATATCGGTGTAACTCACCGGTTGGACCGTCCCGTTAGCGGGGTCGTTCTGTTTGCCAAGACAAGCAAGGCGTTGCCCCGTCTGAATGAAATGTTCCGGCTGGGAGAGGTGAAAAAGACGTACTGGGCAATCGTAAAGAACTGTCCTCCTGCGGAAGAAGGCGAGTTGGTAGACTGGCTGGTCCGTAACGAGAAACAGAACAAGAGTTACGCTTACGATACCGAACGTCCGGATTCCAAGAAAGCGATTTTGCATTATAAGGTGATTGCCCGCTCGGATAATTATTTCCTGCTGGAGATAGACCTGAAAACGGGACGCCATCACCAGATACGTTGCCAGCTGGCTAAAATGGGATGTCCGATCAAAGGGGATCTTAAATATGGGGCGGACCGTTCGAATAAAGACGGTGGCATCAGCTTGCATTCCCGTAGTGCCGAATTTATCCATCCGGTATCCAAACAAAACATACAGATCATAGCTCCCGTGCCTGACGATAATTTATGGAAAAGTATATCCGAAGGGTTATAACGGAATAAAAAGAGATAAAATAAAAAAAAGCCGTATTCAATATGAATTTACTCATTTGAATACGGCTTCTTTTTTTATCTTTGTTTTCCGTTATGTGTTATTAATTAATGAATAGACCATGAAAAAGCTATTGACAATACTATTGTGCTCGGCATCCGCTACTTTCGGACTGGCACAGCAGCAGACTTATTTTTCCAACCCTGTTATTCACGGAGATCTGGCAGACCCATCCGTCATGCGGATCGGGGAGACTTATTATGCAACCGGAACTTCCTCGGAATGGGCTCCTTATTATCCGGTATTCTCTTCTTCCGATCTGGTCAACTGGAAACCGGAGGGACATGTATTCGACCGGAAGCCGGACTGGACCAAATCTTCTTTCTGGGCTCCGGAGTGGTATTACCACAAAGGGAAAGTGTATGTTTATTATACAGCCCGTAAAGAGTCTGATAATATATCGTGTATCGGGGTGGCTGTAGCCGATTCTCCGACGGGAGAGTTCAAGGATTACGGTCCGGTTGTCGAGTTCGGAAAGGAAGCGATCGACGCTTTTATCCTGGAAGATAACGGGCAGCTTTATATCAGCTGGAAGGCATACGGGCTGGACCAGCGTCCGATCGAGTTGCTCGCCTGTAAACTGACCGACGACGGTCTGCGTTTGGATGGGGAACCTTTCTGTTTGCTCCGGGATGACGAAAGACGGGGTATGGAAGGACAGCACTGGTTTAAAATGAACGGGTATTATTACATTATATATTCCGTGAACGGATGTTGCGGTCCGGATAGTGATTATGCGGTAGCGGTGGCCCGTTCCAAAAAGCTGGCTGGCCCGTATGAGAAGTATGAAGGTAATCCTATTCTGCATGGAGGAAAAGATATCCTGTCTATCGGACATGGTACGCTGACGACAACTCCTGACGGGCGTATGTTTTATCTTTGCCATGCATACAGCAGTGGGAATAATTTTTATCAGGGACGTCAGCCGCATCTGCAGGAAATGAGGATGGGGGGCGACAACTGGCCTTACTTTGTTACGGGTGAATATGCCAGCATGGTACAACCGATGCCGTTTACCGATTGTGTACAAAAACCGGCTTTTGATTTTGCCGATGATTTTACTGCGACTGCTCTTCGTCCCGAATGGAGTTGGAATTATCCGTATGCAGATGTGAAAGCGGAACTGAAAGCGGGAAATTTGTTTTTGAGCGGTTCTCCTAAACAGGGTGTAGGTACGGGGAATGCACTTTGCCTTCGTCCGGTGACAGCCGATTATACGTTGGAGACGGCTGTTGTAAACCGGAATGAGAGTTGGAAAGGGGTTGTTATGTATGGAGATGACAAGAACATGCTTACACTTGGCTGTGAAGCGGACCGTCTGAAGTTGAAAGCGGTGAATGACGGAAAGGAGATGGTTCTGGCGGATATGAAACAACCTGCCTCTCCTTTGTATCTCCGGATGAGTGTGAAAGACGGTGTCCATTGTTCGTTCTCCTATAGTGAAGACGGCAGGAAATGGAAAGAATTGGAGTACTCGCTTTCGCCGGAGGCTGTAAGGTCTCTTGTCCGTTGGGACCGTATTTCCCGTCCGGGATTATATCAGCAGGGAGATATAAATAAACCGGCAATTTATGGTTATTGCCAATTGCTGAACGAATAAATAAGGTATGGTTATTCAGGCTTGCTCTGTGCGGCCTGATAACCTTCCAGTTGTGCTCTCGATTTGCTCTGTGTCACGATATATACGCCGGAAAATACCAGAGCAACGGCGATACCTTTCATTACCCCGAACGTATCCATTCCCCAAAGTACGGCTATCAGGGATGCCACGATCGGTTGTACATAGTTATACATGCAGGCTACTGTCGGGCGCAACAGGTTTTGTCCGATAGGGATAAATAAGTAGGGCAGGAATGTTCCTCCCAGTACGACATAGATGATACCCATATATAATTCAGTAGGAAGATGCAGGAAGTCGATGCCTGCAATGTGGTTGTAGGAGAATGGTATCGTACAGATAGTTGCATACGTGAACATCCATTTCATCAATGTGATCGGAGAATATTTGCCGATCAATCCTTTGAATAGCACGAAGTAGAATGAGAAACTGAACTGCGCAAGCAGGCAGAGCAGGTCTCCCCATATATTACTGCTTTTCCCTCCGCCGGTACCGGTGCCCTGGCTGCTTAGGATAAGCAATAACGCTCCGGCAGCTCCTATAAATATACCGATAACCTTTTTCCCTGTCACAGGTTCTTTCAGGTAGAAGGCTGCAATGATCATTGTGATGATGGGTGTTGTGGTCGTGACGATAGAGGCATTGATCGGTGAAGTCAGGGAGACTCCGAAGATGAATGACCCCTGGTTCAGTACGATCCCCAGTAACGCAGCAAAAAATAGCTTCATCAAGTCCTGATGATTGACATGTTCTTTTTTCGTAAAGAGGGAAGCGAGCCAGAATACGATTGCCGCCCCTACCATGCGAAAGGTTGTAAGCGATAATGCACTGATAGGACCTGCAGATAATACGGCTTTTGATACCGGTGACATCAATCCCCACAAAATATTGGCTCCCAGCATGGCCAGGTGCCCTTTATAAGCTGCTGATTTCATTTTGCCTTCATTAAAACATGGGCAAAGGTAATGGGTTTTTGGCTTACTGTACTCTTTTGAAAGAATATTAAAATGTAGGGGGATTTTTTTTAACCTGTATTCATTGATATTCAATTATTCATTTGTTCCGTTTTGATTTTTAACAAAATAAATTACTTATAATGCTTGCTAATATTATAATCATCATTTATATTTGTGGGACATATTCAATATGTCATACATATAACACATAATTATAATACTATGGAATCATTAAAGATTAATACGGAAACTACCACCCTGGTTGATCTGGTGGAAGAGTCTCTTCTTAAATATATTAAGGAGAAGAATTTAAAGCCCGGTGACCGGTTACTTCATGAAGAAGAACTGTCGGAACAACTGGGAGTAGGGCGTAACGTTGTCAGAGAAGCCTTAAGCCGTTTACGTTCATTAGGTATTCTGGACAGCCGTAAAAGGAGAGGGATCGTCCTGCAGGAACCGGACATAAGGAAAAATCTGGAGAAGTTGATCAATCCTCAGATGTTGGGTAGGGATACGATTATCGATCTGCTTGAACTACGGTATACGCTTGAACTGGGAATTATTCCCACTTTGCTGAATCGGATAACGGATAAGGATATTAAAGATCTGGAAAGTATTTTGGCCAAAGAAGTCGTTCTGGGGGAAGTGAGAGTTTCTATGGAAGATGAACTGGAATTTCATTCCCGGATGTATGCTATTACTGGAAATCAGATTATTATGGACCTACAGCAAATGCTGATCCCTATGTATCGCTATATTCATGACAATTATGATGAGTTTGATGTGTTCAATAATAAAATAAAGAAGGAGAAACTTCAAGCTTCTCATAAAGATATTCTTCAGGCTTTGAGGAACAGGAATAAGAATGAGTATGAAGAGGTGATCAGGCGGCATTTGATGGCTTATCAGTTGTATATTGAAGAATACAGGAAAATGAGTAGTTGAAATAGATTATCAACCTTAAATGACAAGTTATGGAGAAGACTAAAATTAAAGGGCTTATTGCCGCCACGGTTACACCGATGGAAAAGAATGGCGATATCAACCTCACAGCGATCGATGCTTATGCGGAGCATCTAATTAAACTGGGAGTGGCAGGTGTTTTTGTTTGCGGAACTACGGGGGAAAGTTTGTTCCTGGACACAGAAGAGCGTAAGAAAGTCGCTGAAGCCTGGATGAAGTTTTCCGACCGGCTTAAAATATTGGTTCATGTCGGCAGTACCAGTTACAGGATATCATCGGAGTTGGCTGTTCACGCCGGTCTCATCGGGGCGGATGCTATCTCTGCTATGGGACCCTGTTTTTTACAACCTAGCCGGGTAGAAGAACTGGTACAGTTTAATAAACTGATTGCGGAGAAAGCTCCGGGAATACCTTATTATTATTATCATATTCCGACAACCTCGGGGGTGAATATTCATATGCCGGCCTTTTTAGAAAAAGCGGCTTCCGAGATTCCGACATTGAATGGTATAAAATATACGTCCTATAATTCAATGGAAATGCAGGAATGTATAAATTATAACGATAAGATGTTCGATATTTTGCATGGCCATGATGAAACCCTGTTGACCGGATTGGTTCTGGGAGCAACCGGCGGGATCGGAACATCTTATAATGTATCTGCTCCGTTATTCAATCAGTTACTTCAGGCATTCAATAAAGGAGAGCTTCAAAAAGCAGTGGATATACAGGCGGATGCAAATAAGTTGATCCGTATCATGGTTAAGTATGTCAATGCTGTTGTGGGTATTAAAGCAATCCTTTCTGTGATGGGGATCGACTGCGGACCTTGCCGTTTACCTTTACAAAATCTCTCTGCTTCGGAAATTAAATCTTTGGAAAATGATTTGAAAACAATCAGTTGGCTTTAATGGAGTAATACTAACAAAGAAATTCATAAGATGAAAAAATCTGCTAAAATAATTGTGTTTGTTCTTTTGTCAATCATTCTTTTCGGAGTGAATGCACAGAAGATTCAGGCAGATGTCGTTGATAAAGCCTCTGAATATCTCTTGAAACAAACAGGGGACAGTTCTTTCTGGAATAAGATTCATGCTTTGGAATTCCTTTGTCAGGTTGGCTATAAGCCACAGGTACAAACTATTTTAAAGAAAGATTTCGAGTATGTCTCTTCTATTCCGGAAAAAAGAATCGGATATTTCAGATGTTGGGCCAATGCTGCGTTGGATGAGAAGGAAAAGGCATCTTACGTCGATAAAATATTGGAGATATACCTCAATCCGGATAGTCCGGATAAGATACATGCAGCGGAAAGTCTGGCAAAGTTACGAGTTTCTTTGAAAGAATATCCGGCTGTTGTAATAGAAGACGATCCGATCGGTAACGGGCTGTTGCAGGCTTATCTTAAGTGGGGATGTGTTTACAATTCAACATCTTCTATACCGTTAGATTATACGTTGTTGTTTTCAGTTCTTGATTCCGGTAAAGAGACGGACCGTAAGGTTATGGCTTACGGTTTAAGTTATATGGGGTTTTTTGATACAATTCACTGGAAAGAAATTGTATCATTGGCTTTGGCAGAACCATTGAGTTCTCATTGTGTGGCTTTTTTATTACATGGTGCTGTTACGACTTGTCCCGATAAGAACACTTTCAGGGAAGAAATAGGACGGATCAGAATCAAATTGCGTGATCTGGCTGTTACAGGCGGAAAAACAGAACGATATGAGGCTTATGTGGCTTTAGGTCAAATAGGTGACCGGGAGGATTGGTCATTCATTACGGATTCGTTTGAAGAAGGAGACGGGGATGACGGCCTGATCAGTGCGGAAGGGTGGAGGGATATACAATCCGCCCGGGCATACGCGATTTTAAAAATGAATGGCGTACAGAAAACTCAGGGATTTACCTGGTTGGATTGGTCGGTTGTCGTAGTTTTTCTTTTGTTAATGTTGATGGTCGGATATTCCTCCTCCAAACAGAATAAGACTGCCAGTGATTATGTACTGGGAGGAAGGTCCATGAATTCCATGATGATCGGTATATCCTTGTTTGCGACTTTGTTGAGCACATTGAGTTACCTGGCTTATCCGGGGGAGATGATCAAATATGGTCCGGTCGTTTTTACGGGACTTGCCGCTTTTCCTGTAGCTAACTGGATTGTCGGTAAATATCTGATACCTCGTTTTATGTCGATGAGGGTAACGAGTGCCTATGAGATCCTGGAGATAAAGTTAGGAAAAGGCACACGTAATCTGGCTACGGTCTTTTTTCTTTCTTTACGGTTCCTTTGGATGTCGACAATAGTATATGCGACAGTCGATTCTGCCCTTATTCCTATATTGGGGTTATCTCAGGAAATGGTTCCGGCTATCAGTATCATACTGGTGCTGATCACAGTTGTCTATACTACGATGGGAGGTTTGAAAGCTGTAGTTATGACGGATGTATTACAAACAGCAGTGATGTTCGTCGGTGTTATACTGGCTATTGTGGTTATCGGGTGGAAGGTCGGTTCTGTCGACGCTTTTTTGAATCCGGCTCTGTTTGCTCACTGGGAGTCCGTCGATTTTTCTATCGATGCAACGAAAAGAATGACTGTCGGGAATATCTTTATTATGACATTGGTTTGGCAGGTTTGTACGGCAGGGTCGGATCAGATGGCGATTCAACGGTATCTGGCAACCAAGGACGCCCGTACGGCAAGCCGCTCATATAAAATATCATTGGCAGCCTCGTGTGGTATCCAGTTATTACTGGCTGTAGTGGGATTGATGGTCATGGCCTATTTTACTTATTTCCCGGGACAGATGGTAGAAGGTACTACCATATACCAGGATGCAGATACGCTGTTTCCCCGGTTTATCCTGATCGGGCTGCCGGCCGGTATTACCGGACTGATCGCTGCAGCTATTATGGCCGCAGCGATGTCGAGTTTGTCTTCCGGTTTAAATTCTTCTTCCACTGTGATTCAGGAGGATATAATCAACCGGGTACGGAAGAAAAAAAGTGATCCTGTTTCTGATTTGAAAATGATAAAGACAATATCCGCTATTCTGGGTATTGTGATCTCCTGTTCCTGTTTCCTGATTTCTTATGTGACGGGAAACTTACTCGATGTTGTGATCAAAGTCGTCAATTTGGTGGTGGCTCCTTTATTTGTCTTGTTTTTTATGGCCTTGTTTATCCCGTTTGCAACAAACAGAGGGACTGTGATTGCCGGATTGATCTCCCTGCTTACAGCCGTTTTGATTGCATTCTTTGAGATATTCAATATTAAAGTTCTGTGGATTATGCCGGCGGCTTTGATAGTCGGTATTGTTGTTGGTGTTATATGTAGTTATATTGAATCTAAGTTGTTAACTCTAAAAAAGTAATTATGAAACGTGTATCTCTGATTGTTTTTTGCCTGCTGATAGTCAGTATGGCATCGATTACCGCACAAAAGTATGAGGTGTCGGTAAAAAAAATATGGGATAATGGCTCTCACTGTGCATTTACTTCGCTGATCAAATATAAAGGAAAGTTTTATTGTTCTTTCAGGGAAGGTGAAACACATATTTTTGATAGGAAGGGGAATGCAGAGGGGAAAGTCAGAATCTTGGTCTCTGAGGATGGAGAAGAATGGAAGTCGGTTGCGCTGATGTATAAGCCGGAGTATGATCTGCGTGATCCTAAATTGTCTGTCACACCGGACGGACGGTTGATGGTTATCATAGGAGGATCGATCTATAAAGATAAAAAATTGATAGCCCGTATCCCTCAGGTATCTTTCAGCGACGATGGAGTTTCTTTTACAGAACCGGCTCCGATCCATATCGAAGAGAGAGCTAAAAATGGTAATGACTGGCTCTGGCGGGTGACTTGGGATGGTGCTGTCGGTTATGGCGTGAACTATTCGCTGGAAGGAGATAATGAAGCCCGGATCACTTTGCTGAAAACAATCGATGGTGTTAATTATCAATGGGTGGCAGATCTGGATGTTCCTGACTTTCCGAATGAAACGACTGTCCGTATTTTGCCGGATAAGAAAATGTTGATGATGGTGAGGAGAGAAAAAGGTGATCGTTACGGATATTGGGGTGTTAGCCTACCTCCTTATAAAGAATGGAGCTGGAAAAAAATGGAGATGCCTCTGGGCGGACCGGATTTTATCTCTCTCGGGAAAGGTGTTTTAGTAGCAGGGTCACGTTCCTATTATGTCCCGTCGCATCATAAAACCGTTTTATTTACGGGTAACGAGGAGGGGGATCTTCAGGAATCTTATGTATTGCCTTCCGGTGGAGATACGAGTTATCCCGGATTCTTGGTAGAGGGAGATCAGTTGTGGGTTAGCTATTATTCTTCACATGAAACTGCAAATTCAGCTGTTTATTTTGCAAAGTTACCTTTGTCATTGTTTCTGAAAAAATAGAAATCGAGTTGTGTCCTAACGAATGACTGTTCCCGACGGTATATATTTGCGCGCTGGTTACCAGGGGGAGGTTATTTGTATTCTACTTAAAATTTAACTGTATTTTTTGTTTAACCTAGTTTTTGTGTGATACTTATAAAAGAATAATCTTGCTTTAAACAGAGGGTTATGTCTATATGTGCGTTTGGTCACAGACTGAGCGTAGCCCCCTTTTTATCTCAGATCGAACGTTTTTTATAAGTCTGTCCATTATCAAAAGCATCAATCATGAATTAAAGAAAGACCATGAGAAAGAATTTGTTAAAACTGTATTTGTTCCTGACGTTTCTTTTATTATGTGTAAGTCCGTTCCGGCTTGTAGCTCAGGAAAATCAGATAAAAGGTATAGTCTCAGAAGTAAGAGGAGAACCGTTGGCCGGTGTGAACGTTGTTGTGAAGGGAACGACCAGAGGTACTGTCACTGATTTGAACGGTGAGTATTCGCTTGAGGCTAAGAAGGGTGAAACGCTGGTATTTTCATTTATTGGTTATGATTCAAAGGAAATAGTAGTAGGAAATCTGTCTACTATCCATGTGAGTCTCGATGAAAGTGCTTTGGCATTGCAAGAAGTGGTAGCCATAGGTTACGGCAAACTGAAGAGCAGCCAGGTGACGAGTTCCATTACAAAAGTCAGCTCGGAGGATCTGGAAGATCGCCCGGTGACTCGTGTCGATCAGGCTATACAGGGAAAGATTGCCGGTGTATATGTTCAGGAGACATCCGGTGCTCCGGGTAAATCGCTTAATGTAAAAGTCCGTGGTACGGGGTCCATCAATTACGGAGCTTCACCTTTATATGTAGTGGATGGGTTTCCGATATCAGGCGACCTGAACAGTATCAGTCCTTCGGATATAGAATCCATAGAAGTACTGAAAGATGCGGCATCGGCAGCTATTTACGGCTCACGCGGTGCAAACGGGGTTGTTTTGATCACGACAAAAAGCGGACGCAAAGGAAAGCCGGTAATCGATTTGAATGTGTCTTACGGGATCCAGAAACGATTTAGTAAAGTAGATGTCCTGAACCGGGATGAATATATAGAATATGCCATCGAAGAAAGGACAAACAGCTATATTTATAACGGAGGCGATCTCTCTGTGCCTGAAAGTGACAGAGATAATTATAAATATGCCATCGACCCGTTATGGCGTACGAATCCTACTTCTTTCCCGGATCATGACTGGCAGGAGTTGATCAGCAGGACGGCTCCGGTTCAGAATTACTCGGTTTCTGTTTCCGGTGCGGGAGAGAAAAGCAAGTATTTCATATCTGCTAATTATCTGGATCAGGACGGTATAATAATCAATTCGGATTATAAAAGGTTGTCGTTCCGTTCAAACGTGGAAGTGGATGCCAATAAATACCTGACACTCGGTCTGAATTTACAGACAAGTTATTCGGAGAGAAATGATCCGGATACGGATAGTTCACAAGGACCTATTTCCCGCTCCATCCTGGTTGCACCGATCGTTGGACTGGATCAGCAGACTGTAAAGGGAGGAAACTATTATTATCATGCTCATTTCTTCCTGAATCCTATAGCCCTGGCAAAAGAAGTTGAAAACCAGTCCAGAGGAAATAATTACCTGGCGAACTTATATGCTAATGTAAATATCCTGGATAACCTGGTCTTTAAATCTTCTTTCGGTGCCAACATTACGACGTATAATGATAAGTATTACAAGACCATGAACGTAAATAGGGGAAATCCGAGTTATGGCTCTGTTTCCAATAGCTTGCGAAGAAATCTGTTGACGGAGAATACATTGAACTATGATCTGGAGAAGAAGGACTGGTCGTTAAATTTACTGGCTGGTTTTACTTATCAGAATGAATATTTTGAGAACTCGAGTTTCCAGAAGAGTGATTTTCCGGATGATGATATTAAAACACCGAATGCTGCGACGAAGATTGACAGTGCAACAGGCAGTGCAACCGAATGGAGTCTGATCTCTTATCTGGCGAGAGCGAACTTTGCCTATATGAACCGCTATATTTTAACAGCTAGTATCCGCCAGGACGGTAGTTCGCGGTTTGGCAAGAATAACCATTGGGGAACATTTCCTTCCGTTTCTGCCGGTTGGCTGATGTCTGAAGAGGAGTTTATCAAAGACGCCCTGCCTGTTGTCAGCAATATGAAATTGCGTGCGAGCTATGGGGTTGTGGGTAATAATAATATAGGTGATTATTCATCCATTGGACTGATGAGCAATACGAACTATATCTTTAACGGCAATAAGGTTGGTGGTTATAGCCCCAGCAGTTTCAGCAATCCTGATCTTGGTTGGGAAAAGACACAAACGACCGACATCGGCATAGACCTGGGATTTGTGAAAAACCGTATCAATTTAAGTCTGGATTATTATATTGCTAATACGAAGGATCTGCTTTTGAATGTACCGATCCCTCAGATTACAGGATTTGGGACAGCCTTGCAGAATATCGGAAAGATACAAAACCGAGGTTTTGAAGTAGAGCTGATGACTAAAAATATAGTAGGTACCTTTAACTGGAGTACCAATTTCAATCTTTCTTATAACCATAATGAGGTAAAACAGCTGGGACCTGACGGCAGTCCTATTATCGGTTATCAGGAAGGTTTCCCGATCACAAAAACAGAGATAGGCGAGTCGATCGGAAACTATTATCTGTTTAAGACGGACGGTGTTTTCAAAGATGAGGAAGATTGCCGGGTAAACAAGAATATGTCTTATGCAAATAAGAACCCTCAGCCGGGAGATATCAAGTATAAAGATATGAATGGTGACGGTGTGATCGATGAGCTGGATAAAACCAATTGCGGCAATAACGTTCCTAAGGTCACGTGGGGATTGACCAATAATTTTTCCTATAAAGGTATCGAACTGTCTATTTTCATGGATGGCGTTTCTAAATGTAATCTGATCAACCTGGGGAAGAAAGAGACGACACAGTCCCGCGGTAATGTAAGAGGATACTGGAGAGATCGTTGGCGTTCGCCCGAACAGCCGGGTAACGGGAGAGTGCCACGTGCCTGTACAACGGATAATCTGACAACTCCGTCCGACTGGTGGCTGGAAGATGCCTCTTTCTGGAGAATACGAAATATCAATATTGCTTATAATTTTCCGCAAAGTTTAATGAGTAAAATCTCATTTATCAGCAACTGCCGGATTTATTTCAGTATGGATAATGTCTATATGCATGATCATTATAACCACATGGCACAAAATGCTCCGTTCAGTAACAGTAATTTAACTCCGGGTGTGGATTATGATTCCGGATATCCTCTTGCCCGTACGTATCAGTTTGGAATAAATGTCAAATTTTAAATGCAGGAGATTATGAAAAAGAGTTTGCTATATATACTAAGTTCATTGTTATTGGTGGTAGCCGGAGGATGTTCGGATGACTTGAATTTGTCTCCGATCTCAAATAAGAATATCGAAGGATTTTATAAGACACAAAGTCAGTTCGAACAGGCGATTATCGGTTGTTATCATGGTTTACGGAATGCTAATCTGAAAAGCAATTTTTCTTATCAGTTGACCGAATGCCGCAGTGATAATGCCTGGCAACAGGTGGATTATGATGACGGTATGATTTCCCGGTTTACAGAGAATGCTGCGACTCCGGTGCTCAATACAGCTTGGGCAGATTTGTATAATACGGTTATGCGTTGTAATTATATTCTGACCCGTATCGAAGATGCTACTTTTGACGACGAAGGCGTAAGGAAACAGATAGAAGGAGAGGCCCGTTTTGTCAGGGCTTTGATCTACTTTGATTTAGTGCGTTATTTCAGAGGCGTTCCTATTGTTGATAAACCGTTGACAATCAGTGAGGCCTATTCTGTGACACGGGCAACGGAAGAGGAAGTGTATGATTTTATTATCAGTGATCTGAAAGCGGCTATCGGTTTGTTACCGGATGTGAAGCCAAAAGAACTGCCTAACAGGGCGACCGTTCTGGCGGCCAAAGGTTTTTTAGGTAAAGTCTATGTGTTCCAGTCCGGTTATCCGCTGAATAAAAACAGTTGGGAGTCGGCAAAGGGCGAGCTGGAGGCTGTTGTCAATGGTATAGGTCAGGCCGGATTCTTTTCTAAATATGAGGATATTTTTTTATATGAGAATGAAAACAAAGATCAAGCGGTGTTCTCTTTAGGTTGCCAGACGAATGCGCAGGGAGAAGGGAATCCTTATCCGAGTCGTAATGCGCCTAATGGTATCAAGCCGGGAGATACGGAACTTACCGTGCCGTTTGGAGGAAGCCCGTGGCAGCTCTTCTTTGATGATGAGATTCTGGACGATATATTTTCCGAGGAAGGGGATGAGCGGAGAGTTTATTCTATACAGACGGAATGGGAGGAAAAATCGGGTAGCATCATTACTAATAAGCCGTTTGTAAGAAAGTATCAAAACGGACCGATCAGTGCGGCGAGCGATTGGGATATCGACTGGATCATGCTGCGTTATACGGATGTTTATATGTTGTATGCAGAGGCTCTTTATCATACAAATAATCAGGCCGGAGCGTTGGATATAATAAATAAGGTGCGTATTCGGGCTGGTTTGACGGCATTGACCTCTGCTGCCATATCTTCGGTAGATAGTTTTACGGATGTGTTGTTGAAAGAACGGCGGCGTGAGTTCTGTTTTGAAAATCAGCGGTGGGGAGATCTGGTCAGGACAGACAGGGCTTTCGATGTTATGAAAAAGTTCTTGTCCCGTTATGGTATAGCTGATAATCTGAAAAGTAAGGAACAGTATTTCTATCCTATACCGGAAAGAGAAACCAATGTTTCCGGTATCAAGTAATAGCCTGAAATAAAAAACACCCGAAAAACATTCCATTATCAATGGTGAGTTTTCCGGGTGTTCTATTTAATCGTTATTACTTATGCTATTGTAATTTCCGGGTCCAGATATACGTCCTGAATGGTGTGTAGCAGTTCGACGCCATCCTTCATGGAGCGTTGGAATGCTTTACGTCCGCTGATCAGGCCCATACCGCCGGCACGTTTATTGATGACGGCTGTAGTAACGGCATCCTTCAGGTCGGAAGCTCCGTGTGATTCGCCGCCGGAGTTGATCAGTCCGACACGTCCCATATAACCGTTTGCAACCTGGTAGCGGCAAAGGTCGATCGGATGTTCGGTAGCCAGTTCGGTGTACATCTTTTTGTCCACTTTGCCGAAGTTGATGGCAGTAAAACCTCCGTTGTTTGTCGGCAATTTCTGTTTTACGATATCGGCTTTTATAGTAACGCCCAGATGGTTTGCCTGTCCGGTAAGGTCGGCAGCCGCATGATAATCGACACCCTCTTTCTTGAAATCATTGTTTCTTAAATAACACCAGAGGACAGTTGCCATACCCAACTCATGGGCATATTCGAATGCATCTGCTATTTCAACCAATTGGTCACGGCTTTCGGCAGAACCGAAATAGATCGTAGCACCAACGGCGGCGGCACCCATATTCCAAGCCTCTTTGACCGTGCCGAACATCACCTGATTGTAACTGTTCGGATAAGTAAGCAATTCGTTATGATTGAGCTTTACGAGGAACGGGATTTTGTGTGCATATTTACGTGCCACTACTCCTAAGTTTCCGAATGTGGAAGCTACTGCATTGCAGCCACCTTCGATAGCCAGCTTCACGATATTTTCTGGGTCGAAGTAGATGGGGTTGGGGGCAAATGAAGCACCTGCCGTATGTTCTATATCCTGATCTACCGGAAGAATGGACAAATAGCCGGTATTGGCCAAGCGTCCGCTTCCCAGCATCCTCTGTAAATTATTTAATGTCTGAATATTTCTGTCGGTATTGATCCAGATATCATCCACTGTTGAAGGAGATGGAATATGTATCAGCGATTTGTCAATCGTTTTGCAGGTATGACCAAGTAAATACTCCGCTTTGTCGCCTAACAGGCTTTTAATCTTTGATGTATCCATAATATATGTAAGTTTTATAATCTAACACTTCCCGTTTGAAATAAGTTCCATAGTTTTTATCAATTAACAGATAGAATATATCTATCGGCGATCATTTGCCTTTTAGATTTGTTTGGTTAATTTTGTCGCAGCAAATAACAATGATTATATATACTAATAGTTTTACAACCAATAAAATTTTACAAAGATGAAAAAGAAATGGATCTGCACAGTATGTGGTTATGTTCATGAAGGTGATGAAGCTCCTGAATTCTGTCCGCAATGTAAACAACCGAAAAGCAAGTTCAAAGAACTGGTAGAAACAACAGGTGCTTTGCAGTTTGTTGACGAACATGTATTAGGCGTAGCTAAAGGTGTTGACCCTGTTATCCCTGAAGGGCTGAACGCTCACTTTATGGGTGAATGTACTGAGGTTGGTATGTATCTGGCTATGAGTCGTCAGGCTGATCGTGAAGGTTATCCGGAAGTAGCAGAAGCATTCAAGCGTTACGCATGGGAAGAAGCAGAACATGCAGCTAAGTTCGCAGAATTGCTGGGTGACGTTGTTTGGGATACAAAAACGAACCTGAAAAAACGTATGGAAGCTGAAGCTGGTGCATGCGAAGACAAAAAACGTATTGCAACGTTAGCTAAACAGCAGAACCTGGATGCTATCCACGATACTGTACATGAAATGTGTAAGGACGAAGCTCGCCATGGTAAAGGCTTCGAAGGTTTATATAATCGTTATTTCAAATAATAACGTATAATTCGTTAACACGATAAGAGGGGAGTACCGGGAGGCTACTCCCTTTTTGCATTATAGTATCTGTCTTTTTAGGTCAGTAGTGTTATGCCCTTTGACACTATAAGGCTAGTATTCATAGTACTATAGTGTCGCACCAGTCAGCACAGTAGTATTCTTATTGAAAAAAAGAGCTTCCGGAGGATAACGGTATGAAATTTTTCATACATTTGTCACACAAACGACCGGGAAAGCTGCCAGAGTGGTCGAATGGGCCGCACTCGAAATGCGGTGTACGGGTAACTGTACCGGGGGTTCGAATCCCTCGCTTTCCGCTCTTAAATTAGTCTGAGAAAAAAGACGCTTGGGCGTACAGTATCCAATGAAAACACTTTTAAAGACTTCGTGAAGCATACAAAATGAAATTTTAGCATATCAGTAGAAGGATACGCTAAATGAAGAGACCTTTTCAGTGCTCTCGAAGAATCACATAGTTTTCTATTTACACAATCTGATGGAGAATCTCCCTTTAAGCAACTCAATGGGTATAGTTTAACTGCTCGGTGATTTATTTTTTAATAAATAGCAATTTATTTAGGTGGCTTTGTTAAATCATTGATTGTTTAAACTATTTACTTTGTTGAGAAATCCTAGAAAATGAATTAGTATTATATATTTGTATTCTAAAATACACAAGTATGAAAGTTTATATTTTGTTTATCCTATTTTTCATTTTGAACGTATCATGTTCAAAAAAAGATGATAGTAATGATGAAATTTTAAAAATTACACCGGAATATCTACTGCAAGCTTTACAAAAAGGATTATCCATACGGGATATTAAAGAAATGTCTGGTTCCTATAAAATAGTATTCAGTGATAATAGTGAGGTTGATTTTGTATTAAGTAAGGGTCTCTTTTATACAAAGATAGAAAAGAGCTATTGGTGTATAAATGGAAAAAATACAAATATAAAGGCGAGCAATACAAATGCAGAATTACGGTCTATAGATGTAGACACTAAAGGAAATTGGATAATAAATGAGGGAAGGACAAACATAGCGGTAAATATGCCGCTGGATGCTCCGGATGCTCCTGCAATTAAAAATATAGTACAGTCACCCAATTTCTTCTATTTTTATTTTACCGATAAAACATTGCTTAGATTTGTTAATCAGAAAAATGGTAATCTGACTAACCATGATAAGCAACCACTCCCGGTACATCCTAAATCTTTAAAAATATTATGTATAGGAAATAGCTTTACGGAGGATGCAACAAATATATTACCTAATATCATTCAATCGGCAGGTATAAATAATATTTGTATTGGACGCCTACTCATTGGTGGTGGATATCTGAAACAATATTATAATAACTACATGAATAATTCTTCCGAAGGATACTATCAGATAACTGATGATCATTTGAAATGGAAAACAATATCGGAAAAATCCACATTGAAACAAGCTTTACAGTATGCAGATTGGGATATCATAACCTTTCAACAAGTATCTAATGAGGCTGGAAGATTTCAAACGTATCAACCTTATCTTTCCAATTTGATTGATATAGCAAAAAAAGAATGTAAAAACTCTACGCCGGTTTTTGTTTGGCAAATGTCTTGGGCATATGGAACCGGATGTACAGAGGAAATTTTTGGCAAGTATGGATATAATCAAATGAAGATGTACTACGATATCATCAATGCGACTAAAATAATGATGGGTCAATCCGATATAGATATTGTAGTACCGATTGGTACCGCGATTCAGAATTTAAGGAATACTCCTCTTGATAATCCCCCGTTAGATATTACCCGTGATTTTCGCCATCTGGATCAAGGAGTAGGAATATATACTGCCTCCTGTACATTCTTTCAGGCATTAATAGCTCCCGTTTACGATATTCAGATTTTTGATACTCCATTTTTGAGACTACATGGAAGTATTTCTGTTACTGAAAATAATTTTAGAATCTGTCAACAAGCTGCTGTAGATGCTTGCAATATGCCTTTTCATGTAACAGAGTAAAGTTGAATATCATTCAAATCGCTGTAGAGGTGAACTTACACAGTGTTTAAGGCAGTTGGAATAATGAACTGAAGCAATTTAAGCTAAAGGTAAACGAACTGGAAAATGCATTGAAAGTTCCTGGAGACATCAATTTCGCTGTCGGTGATAAGTTTATTCTTACCGGTGATACCGCAGGTTTATATTGATAATGCCCTATCAACTGGCAGAAGAAGCTCAGGCATGGCTCGATGAGCACTGCGAAAAGCGTATTCAGTTAAGAGGAAAATACGATGAAGTTTTGTTCTGATAAATGAACCTGTTTATTGGCATTGGTCAGATGGTAGGAGTGGATTCTGACCAGTAGAAGATTGACCGGAAAATTCGTGTAACCTTGATAATGTTTTTGCAAGCAAAAGCCGATGGGGATACTTTATCAATGGATACCCATCGGCTTTCTGTAAGAGATATATCCTTCAGCAGACATTTATTTTTTTAATGCTTCCAGCAATTTATCTACCGCGTCGGGAATAGTCTTTTCACTTTTCAGCAATTGAATAAATTTACTGCCGATGATGGCACCGGAAGAGTTGGAGGATGCTGCATCGAAAGTTGCTTTGTTGGAGATGCCGAAACCAACTAAACGGGGATTCTGCAGGTTCATTGCGTTGATACGGCGGAAGTATGCTTGCTTCTGATCGTCGAAACTCTGTTGTGCTCCGGTAGTGGCGGCACTCGATACCATATAAATAAAGCCGGAAGTATGTTCGTCGATCAGGCGGATACGGTCTTCGGAAGTTTCCGGAGTGATCAGCATGATCAGTTTCAGGTCGTAGCGATCGGCTGTTTCTTTGTAGTCGGACATATAATCGGCGAATGGGAGGTCGGGGATGATCACACCGTCTATACCAACTTCCACACACTTCTTGCAGAATGCCTCGAAGCCGAATTGCATAATAGGATTGAGGTATCCCATCAATACCAGCGGCATTTGAACTTCTTTCCGTATATCCTTCAATTGGTCGAACAGGCGGTGGAGTGACATGCCGTTGTGCAACGCCTGGGTTGCAGCTTCCTGGATCACAGGACCATCAGCCATCGGGTCGGAGAAGGGGATACCCACTTCAACCATATTAATACCTTTTGCTTCCAACTCTTTCAGAATGGTTACCGTATCGTTCAACTGCGGATAACCGGCTGTAAAATAAACGGACAGGATGCCGTTCTTTTTTGTTTCGAATAAGTTTGTAATACGATTCATATCCTTATCTTTTTATTATTTCTTTATCTTATCTATAAACGTTTTTATCTTTTCTGCATCCTTCATGCCCGGTTCGGTCTCAAACCCACTGTTCAGGTCGATGCCTGCCAGTTGGGGATGCCGGAAATTCCTGACGGCATCTACACTGTCAGGAGCGATACCACCGCTGAGCAGGAAGGGTGTGTTTCCTTTGTAGGAAGCGAGTACCGACCAGTCGAATTGTTTACCGGAACCACCATAACTGTTGCATTTGGTATCGAACAGGAAATAGTCGGCACGTCCTTCATATTCGGTCGTGGAAGTCAGGTCATCGGCCGAAGCGATAGAGAATGCTTTGATGATTGCATAGCCCCGCTTTTGCAGTGCGTAACATGTGTCAGGTGATTCATTACCATGCAACTGTAAATAGTCGAGCTTATACAGATTGGCTGTTTCCATCATGTATTCGGGAGTCGCATTGACGAAGACACCGACTCTTTTAAGTTGACGGTTGACAGTTGACAGTTGACAGATGACAGTTGACAGATGACAGTTGGAGGGGCTGTCAGTTTTCTTTAAACTGTCCACTGTCCACTGTCTACTGTCAATTGAGCGAGCAGAGCGAGCGTAAAAGATGAATCCCATCCAATCGATCCCTGTCCCTGCTACCTGCCGGATATTTTCCGGATCCCTCATGCCACAGACTTTGATCAGCATGGCAGACCTCCGATAAAGGCAGCCAGGGTTTCTCCCGGTTGCTCGGTTTTCATAAATGTTTCGCCGATCAGGAAGCCTCGGAAACCGGCTTCACGTAATTGAGAGACTGTCTCTGTCGATGAAATACCACTTTCTGAGACCAGAAGAGGAGCAAGGTCCTTTTCTTTGACTATCTCCTGCATTTTCTCTGCCAGGCGGAAAGAGTTCGCTACATCGGTGTGGAAGGTTCCGAGGTTACGGTTATTCACCCCCAGCATGTCGATATGCGGATTCAGATAATCCAACTCTGCTTCGCTGTGGATTTCCAGCAGGGTCTCCAGTTGCAGTGTGTGTGCCAGTTCTGCCAGCTCCAGACATTGGTCCGGTGTGAGGCAGGCGGCGATCAGCAGAACGGCATCGGCCCCCATGACGCGGGCTTGATAAAGCTGGTATTCATCGATGATAAAATCTTTCCGTAACAGTGGGATATCGACCAGTTTACGTGCCGCGCACAGGTCGCCCAGCGAACCGCCGAAGAACTGCGGGTCGGTGAGGATAGAACAGGCCGATGCCCCGGCTTCCTTATAGGCAGGGATTACCTCTGCAACGGCTGCATCAGGATGTAACCAACCCTTTGACGGACTTTTGCGTTTGAACTCGGCGATGATACCGGATGAGGAAGCCGCCAGTGACGCACGCATCGAGTAGGTGGTACGTTCCAGACGCTCACCGCCCAATGCCAGCAGAGTTTGAAGACGGACGGCTTGTTTCTGGCGGTCTACTTCAATACGTTTGTTGGCTATGATATCTTGTAATATATCTTTCATAGTTAATTGTTTAATGAAATAAACTTCTTTAATGTTGCTAGAGCCTTACCGCTTTCCAACGATTCGCGGGCTTCGTCGATACAGGTTTCTATCTTCTTTTCAGGGCAGATTACCTGGATGGCAAAAGCGGAATTAGCGATCACGCAATTCTTTTGTGCCGGGGTTGCCGTGTTGTGCATTACACTATCGAAAATGCGGGCGGCATCTTCGACAGTCTGGCCTCCGTCGAGGTCCGCTTCCGTACAACGGGTGAAGCCCAGCATTTCCGGTGTATAAAGCTTTTCTTTCTCCGGCATAGCAACCTTAAACTCTGTCGTCAGCGATATTTCATCGAACCCGTCCAGGCTGTGAACGACTGCAAAGCGTGTTCCGCTTTCCTGATAAGTATAGCTGTACAGGCGGAGTAACGGCAGGTTATATACACCTAGCAGCTGATAAGCAGGCATTACCGGATTTACCAGCGGACCGAGCATATTGAAGAAACTACGTACTCCCAGGCTTTTACGTACCGGAGCTACAGCCTTTAATGCCGGGTTGAACAGCGGAGCATGCAGATAAGCGATATGGCAGGCGTCCATGCTCTGACGCAGTTTGTCGATATCGTTTGTGAACTTCACGCCATGTTGTTCCATGACGTTACTTGCCCCACTGACGGAAGTTGCTCCGTAGTTACCATGTTTTACCACATTGTAACCCGCTCCCGCAACAACAAAGCAGGAGGCTGTACTTATATTGAACGTGTTTTTACCGTCGCCGCCTGTCCCGACAATGTCGATAGGCTTGTAATCCGACAGATCGACCGGAACCCGCATTTCGAGCAGCGCTTCGCGGAATCCGCTCAATTCCTCTACGGCGATGTTACGCATCAGATAGACGGTGATCAGGCTGGCAATCTGTGAATCGTTATATTGTCCGGCCGCCATATTTTGAAGTATCTGCCGTGCTTCATCCCGTCCCAGATACTGATGTTCGAATAATCTGTATAATATATCTTTCATAACTCTTCTTCTTTTATAAATTATCTCTAGAGGTGTTGTTTGTTTCACCTTAATGAAACAACTGTTTCTACAGTATGAAACAAGTGTTTCTTCATAGTGAAACAATTTGTTCTAGCATAGAAAATGGGGGAAATACTTTATCCGTTGATTCCGTTTATTATGTGTTCAACCAATTTTCTATGATAGTTTTTCCTTTGGGAGTCAGTACGGATTCCGGATGGAACTGAATACCCCTTACGTCGTAAGTACGGTGGCGTAAAGCCATGATCTGTTTCTCTTCCATATCCTCGGCTGTTATTTCCAGGCAATCAGGAAAATTCTCGCGTGATACGACCCAGGAGTGATAACGTCCGGCACGAAATCCGGGTTCCAGTCCGGCGAACAGCGGTTCTTTAGCTATTACTTTTATATCGGAACAAACACCGTGGTGTACGTCTGTCAGATTGATCAGGGTTGCTCCGAAAGCTTCGCCGATGGCTTGTTCACCCAGGCAAACACCCAGGATGCTTTTTGTCGGGGCATATCTGCGGATCAGAGGAAGCAGGATACCCGCCTCTTCGGGAATGCCGGGACCGGGTGAAAGGAGTATCTTGTCGAAACGGTCCACTTCTTCCAGTGATATTTTATCATTGCGGTGTACTTCAACATCTGCACCTAGTTCCTTCAGAATGTGTAATAAATTATAAGTGAAGGAATCGTAATTATCGAATAATAATATCTTGCTCATAATGTTTGTTGGTTAGGGCGGTTCGCGAACCGCCCGTACGGGGGATTCTAATTTTTAATTCTCAATTCTTCAGTTTTTCTGCCAGGTCGATTGCCTTTTTCAAAGCGCCCAGCTTGTTGTTCACTTCCTGCAGTTCCCGTTCGTCGTTGCTTTTGGCTACGATACCGGCACCTGCCTGGTAATATAATACGTTGCCGCGGCTTACGAATGTACGGATGGTGATCGCCTGATTGAGATCGCCGTTCAGGCCGATAAATCCGATACAACCGCCGTAGGCTCCCCGGTTGTGTTTCTCGATATCCGTGATCAGTTGCATGGCACGCACTTTCGGGGCGCCGCTGAGGGTTCCTGCCGGAAAGGTGTCGATATATGTTTTCACCGGATTGCTGTCGATGTTTATTTCACCGCTGACACGGGAAACTAAATGGATCACATGACTGTAGTATTGTACTTCTTTATAGAAATCGACCTGTACGTTGTGAGCATTACGGCTCAGGTCGTTGCGGGCGAGGTCTACCAGCATCACATGTTCGGCATTCTCTTTCGGATCTGCAAGCAGTGCTTCGGTACGCTGTTTATCCAGGGCTACATTTCCGGTACGGAAGGCTGTTCCGGCGATCGGGTCGATACTGGCATGACTGTCCGTCACTTTGCAATGCGTTTCAGGAGAGGAACCGAAGATACGGAAGCCGCCGAAGTCGAAATAGAACAGGTAAGGCGAAGGATTGATACTTCTCAATGCACGATATACTTTGAAATCATCCCCTTTGAACGGTTGTTCGAAACGACGGCTGAGTACGATCTGGAAGACATCGCCGCGCAGACAATGTTTGATCCCTTCGCGAACCGATGCTCTGTATTCTTCGTCGGTGATGGGAGACGTCTCCGGTCCGGAAGTCTGGAAGTTATAGGAGGCATAGTTACGATTTTCGATCAGTGTCTCTATTTCCTGCAGGTTGCTTTGTTCGTTTTCCTGCAGCAGTTCGACCAGTGTCAGTTCGTTTTTGAAATGGTTGAATACAAGGATGTATTTATATAAAATGTATAGCATATCGGGAGCATCGTTCTCTTCGTGGTGAGCTTCCATCACCGGGATATTTTCAAAGTAACGGACTGCGTCGAATGCCGTGTAACCGAATAATCCGCAAACTTTTTTATCCGCCCCTTCAATGCTGTAACGGCTAAGGAAGGCATTCATCGCATCTGCCACATTGTAATTTTCGGTAAGAGGGGTAACCTCCCGGCTTCCGTCGGGGAAAACCGCTGTACTCTCACCGTTGTTGATACCGATACTGGCTAGCGGACAGAGAGCAATGAAAGAAAGGCTGTTCTCATTTCCGTGAAAGTCGGAACTTTCCAGTAATGCCGACTCCGGGTAGATATCCCGTACTTTCAGATAAATACTTACGGGAGTATGCAGGTCGCCCAGGACCTGTTTGCTTATAGTTTTGAAATGATAGTTTTTCATCGGTTACTTTCTGTTTTTGTATTCAATATACGTATCCATATCCTTATCTCCACGTCCGGAAACGGTCAATACCACTACGTCTTCCGGTTTGAAGTTCACCTTACTGAGTGCTCCCAGCGCATGCGCACTTTCCAATGCAGGAATGATCCCTTCCAGCCGTGTCAGCTCGAAAGCCGCTTCCAATGCTTCATCGTCGTCGACTGCCAGGATAGAAGCCCGGTGAGTAACGGAAAGATTCGCATGGATCGGACCGATGCCCGGATAATCCAGTCCGGCGGAGATCGAATAAGGTTCTTCTATCTGTCCGTCTTCGTTTTGCATCACCAGGGTCCGTGCCCCGTGGATAATACCTTTCTTTCCCAATTGGATGGTAGCGGCACTCTGACCCGAACAAATCCCTTTTCCTCCGGCTTCCGCCAGTACGAGCTTCACTCGTTCGTCATCGACAAAATGGTAAATGGTCCCGGCAGCATTACTGCCTCCCCCTACACAAGCGATCAGATAATCCGGATGATCCCGTCCTTCTTTTTCCTGTAATTGTTTTTTTATCTCTTCGCTGATAACGGATTGCAGACGTGCAACCATATCGGGATAAGGATGAGGGCCTACGGTAGACCCGATGATATAATACGTATCGGAAGGATGACAACACCAGTCGCGGATCGCTTCGTTCGTCGCGTCTTTCAGGGTCATATTGCCGGAAGTGACCGGAACGACCGTTGCACCGAGCATCTCCATCTTCTGTACATTGGCATGCTGGCGTTCCACGTCCGTTTTACCCATATAGACAATACACTCCATGTTCATCAGGGCGCAGACGGTAGCAGTTGCTACTCCATGCTGTCCGGCACCTGTTTCTGCGATGATACGTGTTTTACCCATGCGGCGTGCCAGCAAGATCTGCCCGATCGTGTTATTGATCTTATGGGCACCCGTATGATTCAGGTCTTCCCGTTTCAGATAGATCTTGCAGCCGTACTTTTCGCTTAACCGTTTGGCCAGGTAAAGGGGAGAGGGGCGGCCTACATAATCGCGGAGTAACAGATTGAACTCCTGTTTGAAACTCTCACTTTCCAGTACTTCCAGATATGTGTTCTGTAACTTTTCGACACACTGGTGAAGTATCTCGGGGATATACGCTCCGCCGAACTCTCCATAATAACCGTTTTTGTCAACTTGATACGTTTTCATCTTTTTGCTATGTTGTTTTAATTGTATTTCGTAAATGCATTAAAAGAAAAAAGGCCTGTCGCAAGTGCGACAGACCTTTCTATGATATCTTGATTTAGTATATACACAGGACTGCGTTCCTTACGACCGTTTGAGGAGTAAAGAGCGCCACCACCAAAATGTATTTACTATAAATGTTCTCATTGCTTTTTTTGTTATTACGGCAGCAAATATAGATATTCTCTGACAAACTGCAAATGATTCGCTACTTTTTTTTGAAAAAATCTACATATGGTAATTCTTCTTATCTTTGCAGAATGAAACAGACTGAAGAGTTCCGGAAATTTGTAAAAGAGCATGCAGGGGATGATCTGACTCGTCTCTTGTTGAGTGCTTCCCGCTATCCCTCGATCGATGTTCCTTTTGCGGCAGACCAGATTGCTGCCCGCCGCCAGATCAGGGAGAAGTTACCTTCATGGTATGCCAACGATGCCTTGTTGTTTCCTTCGAAGATATCCGCCGAACAGTGTTCGTCCGAGCAGACGGCTTTGTATAAACAACGGCTGGTTGCAGAAAGCGATACCTTATGCGATCTGACCGGCGGTTTGGGAATCGACAGTTATTATTTCTCCCGAAAAGCCCGCCAGATCACCTATATAGAACGTTTCCCCGCCTACTGTGATGCGGCGCGCAATAATTTTTCCGCCCTTGGGGTTGATAATATCACTGTTGTGGAAGGCGACAGTTCGGAATTGGCTTCCCGTTTACCCCGGGTCGATGCCTTTTATATCGATCCGGCCCGTCGCGGTGAAGGCAATAAGCGTGTTTATGCTTTGCAGGACTGCGAACCGGATTTACCGGCACTTTTACCCGAACTCTTCCGGCATGCTCCCAAAGTAATAGCGAAGTTATCCCCCATGGCCGATATTCAGCAAACCCTCGAATTGCTGCCTGGGACGACAGAAGTACATGTCCTGTCCGTAAAGAATGAATGTAAGGAACTTTTATTTGTTATGGAATGCGAGACTGCTGTTACGTTACCGGTTATCCATTGTATTAATTATGATAGCAGTGGGAGGGAAGAGGCTTTTGCTTTTACATTACAGGATGAACGTTCCGAGATTTTACAGTTGGCGGATCGGATCGGTCGTTTCTTTTACGAACCCAATGCTTCTTTACTGAAAGCCGGAGCTTTTAAGAGTGTGGCTGTCCGTTTTGGATTGGCGAAACTGCATGTAAGCAGCCATCTCTACACCTCGGATACCGTGGTCGAAGACTTTCCCGGCAGATGCTTCGTTGTCGAGGAGGTCTATCCTTTTTCCGGAAAACTATGTAAAAGTTTATCCAAAGACATCCCTCAGGCGAATATGACTGTCCGCAATTTTCCGTTGTCCGTCGAAGAATTACGCAAACGAACAAAGATAACGGATGGGGGAAATGTGTATCTTTTTGCTACGACACTAGCCGATAGCAGCAAAATTTTGGTTAAATGTAGCAAGTTGTAGTATCATAAATCTTTTCATTTCTTTTATCTCCGGATTTTATCCCTATATTTGCGAGGTTAAATCAAATACATGAAATGATACAGAAAGATTCTTACACTTCTGCGCAGCTGACCGCGATGGTTGTCCTGCGATTATTCATTGGCTGGCATTTTGCCTACGAAGGACTGGTGAAGATCCTGAATCCTAAATGGACATCGCTTCCTTACCTCCTGGATTCCAAAGGTTTTATGTCTGACTTTTTTGCTGGATTGGCTAGTGATCCGGCTATGATGAACATGGTTAATGCGCTGAACGAATGGGCGCTGCTGTTAATCGGTCTCGGACTGATAACAGGTGCTTTCAGCAAACTCTCTTCTATCGGAGCAATGATATTGCTTGCGTTTTATTACCTTTCCCACCCTTCTTTTATCGGTGCACAATATATGATGCCGTTTGAAGGTTCATATCTGTGGATAGACAAGAATCTGGTCGAGATGGCTGCGCTGGCAGTATTGTTGGCTTTCCCCACCTCTCATATTATCGGGCTGGACCGTTACCTGAAAAGAGCGATCCCCTTATTGTCTAAACTCAAATTAATGTAATATCATGGCAACAGAGAACAATAATAATACTCCGAAAGATAATAAAGGGCCTGAATCGGAAGGCCGCCGTAATGCCCTGAAAACATTGGCAACCATCCCTGTGCTGGGAGCGTTGGGTTATGGCGTCTACAGGAAACAGAAACACGATAAGGAAGCGAAGAGCCTGGGTAGCGCTTTCCGTTTCGATCAGGAACATCGTATGATTCCCGCCCAGCCGGATGGGAAAAAGATACGTATCGGGATGATCGGTTTCGGTATCCGCGGTAAACAGTTGATGCGTGCGGCAGGTTTTGCCGAACCTTCCTGGATCGACGGATTGATCGAAGGGGCTAAAAATGATAGTAAAGATAAACGTTACGAGCAGTTCCTGGAGCAGGACGACCTGAATATCGAAGTGACCGGCGTATGCGATATCTTCGATGTGTACGGCGAAGCGGCTGCACTGACGGCTTCTAATATTCACAGGGAAGGTTCGAACGGCAAGTTCGGTAAACGTCCGACACGTTACAGAACCTATAAAGAACTGTTGGCGGCAGACGATATCGATGCCGTGATCATTGCTACTCCCGACCATTGGCACAGTACGATGGCGATGGAAGCTGCCAAAGCCGGTAAACATGTCTATGTAGAGAAACCGCTTTCATGGACGGTTCCCGAAACGTATGCGGTTCGTCAGGTGGTGAAGGAGACCGGTATCGTGTTCCAGTTAGGTCATCAGGGACGACAGACCGACAGTTATATCCGTGCCAAGGAGATCATCGACAAGGGGCTGATCGGTAAAGTTTCGTTGATCGAGGTTTGTACCAACCGTAACGATCCGAACGGAGCCTGGGTTTATCCGCTGATAGAAGGTGCTTCTCCCGATACGATCGACTGGAAACAGTTCGAGGGACCGGAAGAACGTATCAAGGAATATACCGACTATATGACATCGAACAACCTGCAGCGGTATATCGGTCCTGATCCCCGCGACAAGTTCAGCCTGGAACGTTTCTTCCGCTGGCGTTGCTGGTGGGATTACAGTACGGGACTGAGCGGTGACTTGCTGACACACGAATATGATGCGATCAACCAGATATTCGGTGTAGGTATTCCTCATTCGGCAACCTCTTCCGGTGGTGTCTACTTCTTCAAGGACGGACGTACCGTGCCGGATGTATTGCAGACCACCTTTGAATTTCCTGACCGCGATATGACGATGTTGTATAGTGCCACGTTGGCAAGCAACCGTCCGCGTGGAAAAGTGATCATGGGACACGATGCCCAGATGGAATTGTCCAATACGATCACTTTGAAAGCCGATCCTGCTTCTGAGATTTATAAAGACAAGATCGACAAGGGGATCATCAAACCGAACGAACCGTTCTATACCTATATACCGGGACAAAATTCGGTGGATGCCATTACGTCGCCTACGGAGTTGTACTTCGCTCAACGCGGTCTGCTTTATACATATGTAAGCGGTAAGCGTTATGACACGACTCACCTCCATATCCGCGAATGGCTGGAATGTATCCGCCAGGGAAAACAACCCAGCTGTAACATCGATGCTGCATTCCAGGAAGCCATGACCGCCCACATGGGTACACATGCTTATCTGGAAGGACGTACGATGTATTGGGATAAGGAAAAAGAAGAGATCGTGAAAGGGTAATCTGATAAAAACAGATAAAAGAGAAAGGGCAGCGTCTTCATATGACGCTGCCCTTTTTATTTTTTTATAGACGACCGGAAGTTATCTTTAACGGATCAGTGTCCTGCGTAAATTACGCAAAGATTTTTGTATTGTTTTGGAGAGGATGATCATCGTTACGGCGATGATAATAAGCAGAATACCCATAGCTAGATTGAATGTGAACGGCTCGCCGAACACCAGCACGCCGACGAAAACGGCAGTGACAGGCTCCATTGCCCCCAGTACGGCAGTGAGTGTCCCGCCGATATTATGGACGGCGAGTACGAGTGTGATATTGGAGATGACGGTCGGGACAACGGCCAGCAATATCAGGTTGACTACCGACACGGCGTCGGGGATGGGCTGGATGCCTTCGTTGGTACTTGCTTTAACGGCAAACAGGAGGGTGCTGACAATGAATACATAGAACGTCAGTTTCCTCCCTGTCATATTGTGTACTCTCGATTTATTGACCGTAGTGATATAGAGGGCGTAACCGACAGCCGACAGCAGTACGATAAAGACCCCCAATGCGCTCAGTTTCATTTCCCCCTCGTTGATAGACAGGCGTGCGACCCCGCAGATCGCCAGGCAGATCGCCAGCAGTGTGACCCACGATGTCTTTTCGCGGAAAAACACCAGCATGACAAGGGTGACGAAAATCGGATAGGTGAAATGTAATGTAGTGGCTATCCCTGCCGACATGAAATTATATCCCCAGAAAAGGAACATGGCGGATGCCGTGTAAAAGAAGCCGAGCAGGATCAGTACGGGAATATCTCTTTTATCGATGCGCATGGATTCTTTTTTCACTGCCATGATACCGATAAGGGCTATCGACGCAAAAAGAAAACGATAGAACAGGATCGAATCGAACTGCATCCCTTTCGCCATAAGCGGCAGAGTAAATAATGGTATCAAACCGAATGTAGCCGAAGTGGCAATGCCGTATGCGAATCCTTTCAAATTATTGTTCATCTTTTTACCTTTTGCTAAAACGGCTGCAAATATACAAAAAAAGAAGGTGTGTCAAAACAAATAAACCGGACGCAGATGTCGCGTTAATCTGCGCTCGTCTGCGTCCGGTAAATATCGTCTTTTTGACTTATCCTCTCTTAAATATTATTTCAGATGATTAAATCAATAGTCCTGCGGCAACCTCTTCGGCTACGGCTTCTCCTTTGAGGGCTGTAACGATAGCCAGGGCAAAATCCATGACCAGTCCCGGGCCTTTGCCGGTGATGACGTTGTCGGAAACTTCCACGATCTCGCCGGTCGCATTGGCGCCGATCAGCTTCGGTTCAAATCCGGGGTAGCAGGTAGCGTTACGACCTTTCAACAGGCCCAGTCCGCCCAGTACCATTGGAGCTGCACAGATGGCGGCTATGGTACGGCCTTCACGGTATTGCTGCAATAAGGCTTCTTTTACCGGTTCCGAGTCGTTCAGGTTGGATGCTCCGGGCATGCCACCGGGCAGTACAAGCGCATCGGCTCCGGCCAGGTCTACTTTTCCCAGCGTCGTATCGGCAGTAACCGGAACATTGTGTGCCCCTGTTACAACAGGATTGTCAGTGATGGAAACAGTTGTTACTTCGATACCTCCGCGGCGCAGGATATCGACTGTGCCCAGGGCTTCCATTTCTTCGAAGCCGTTGGCTAAAAATACAATTGCTTTCTTCATATTATCTCCTTTTTTTAGTTGACAGTTGATAGTTGACAAGTGACAGTTAATAGTGACAAAACTGTCAACTGTCACTTGTCAACTGTCATCTTATTTAAGTTTATATACGTAGGTGATCGTACCGCTCTGGTTGTTCGCTCCGCTGATGCTGTTGAACTTCGCACGTTTGGCGGCATCCAGGGCACTCTTACGCATGGAAGCGTTGTCGATGTTGGTACCTCTTCCTATTTCTGCAAATATCACATTCCCTTTCGGGTCTACCGTAATGTTGATCACGATCTTTCCTTCTTCCTGGATCGTGTAAGCGGGGCGGGGCAAGCCTCCGGCTCCGATAGAACGACCGTTCAGGTTGAATGAACCGTAACCTCCTACGCCTTCGTTAGCTCCGTGGTCGGAGTTGCCGAACGGACTTCCCTGGTTGCCTGCACCGCTTTCTGCATCGCCCTGGCTGTTCCCTTCAGCGCCGCCGATGCCGAATGCTCCGGCTACACGGTTGCTGATGGCCTGCTCTTTCTTGCGACGTTCTTCTTCCAGGCGTTTCTTTTCGGCCTCTTCCCGTTTGCGGCGATCTTCTTCCTCTTTCCGTTTACGCTCTTCTTCTTTCTTGCGTTGCTCTTCTTTCTTCTTAGCGTCTGCTATGGCAACACTTTCTTCGATGTCCTGCGTGATCACTTCCTCTTTCGGTGTTTCTACCGGCGGAGTGGGTGGAGGTGGAGGAGTGGTCGTCTCCTGGGGCAGTTCCTGTCCGGTATATTTCGGTTCGAAGGTACCGGCGGCGGAGTTTACATTCCCGAAGTTGACAAGGACACCCCCATCTTCTTCCGGAATTTCCGTACGTAGTACCGTGAACAACAGGATCAGGAAGATCGCCAGGTGGAATGCGACCGAACCGGTTATACTGTATATGTCATCTTTGTTGAATTTCATACTTTATTCAGTTGACAGTTGACAAGTGACAGTTGACAGTTGGCGGCTCAGTTATTTATTTACCTGTCAACTGTCAACTATCAACTGTCAACTATTTTTGTGCTCTGGTGGCAAGCACCATCTTGAATTTATTTTCGTTCGCTATGTTCAGGATCTTTACGATTTCTTTATAAGGAACTGTCTCGTCTGCATAAAGGGCGACGAACATTTCGGGCTCTTTTGCGTAACTGTCTTGCAGGAACGGGGTGATCTCGTCGAACGTGACCTGCGTTTCCCGCTGGTTACCGAATGCTACGTAGTAATTCAGGTTGGCATCGATGGTAACCCGCGTGAGCGGTTTGGCTGCCGTCTGCTTCTTCGCCTGCGGCAATGTTACCTTGATGGCATTCGGAATGACTACCGTAGAGGTGACCATAAAGAAGATCAACAGCAGGAATATGACGTCGGTCATGGATGCCATGCTGAAGGCTTCGTTTACTTTTGTTCTTCGTTTTAGTGCCATATTTATTCAATTGACAGTTGATAGTTGACAGTTGACAGGTAAATTGATGACAAAAAACTGTCACCTGTCAATTGTCATCTGTCAACTAGTTTGCTGGTTCGTTCAATAAATCCATAAATTCCATGGTGCGGGCTTCCATCTTGTTCACCACGTTGTCGACCTGAGAAACCAGGTAGTTGTAAGCGAACAGGGTGATGATACCGACTACCAGACCACCGACGGTTGTTACAAGTGCTTCATAAATACCTCCTGACAGTAAGGAAACGTCTACATTCGTTCCGGCATTCGCCATATCGAAGAAGGCGCGTACCATACCGGTTACCGTTCCGAGGAAACCCAACATAGGAGCTCCGGCAGCTGTCGTAGCGATCAGCGGGAAGCCTTTTTCGAGTTTCGCAATTTCTAGGTTACCCACGTTTTCGATAGCAACGAGTACATCGTTCATCGGGCGGCCCAGGCGGGTGATACCCTTTTCGATCATACGGGCGGAAGGGGTATTGGTGCTGCGGCACAGGTTCAGTGCCGAATCGACTTTCCCTTCGTGGATATAGTCTTTGATACGGTTCATGAAATTCTGATCTTCTTTACCCGCACGGCGGATAACTAATAAACGCTGGATAAAGATGTAACCTGCCATTAAGGATAACAGCAATAGTACAATCATGATCCACCCTCCTTTGAACGCAAGGTCTATTACATTGATCTCTGCTTCAGTGGGGACTGTTACTGCCGTCAGATCCGGCATCTGCTCTGCTGTCTGTGCCCCTACTGCTTGTAGGGAAAGTAAAATGCTCATAGATTTGTATACTTATTCGTTAATATTAGTTCGTTATTATTGTTGCAAGCATGCTTTGTATAATGAAATGGTTTCCTGTAATCCGTGATACAACGCATCGCAGATCAGGGCATGGCCGATGGATACTTCTTCCAGCCAGGGTATGTTCTGACTGAACCAGGCCAGGTTTTCCAGGCTCAGGTCATGGCCTGCATTGACTCCCATTCCCAGATTCTTTGCCAGTTGTGCGGCAGCAACGAAAGGAGCGACGGCTTCTTCCTTGTTCACCGGGTAATTGGTTGCATAAGGCTCTGTATACAGCTCGATGCGGTCGGTACCTGTTTTTGCCGCCAGTTCGATGTTGGCCAGGTCGGTCCCTACGAAGATAGAGGTGCGGATTCCCTGTGCGGTGAACGTATCGACCAGTTCACTCAGCAGGTCGAAGTTTGCCTTTACATCCCAGCCGGCATTGGAGGTGACGGCATCGGGTGCATCCGGAACCAGTGTTACTTGTGTTGGCCTCACCTTTAATACCAGGTCTATAAAATTGTTACAGGGATACCCTTCAATGTTAAATTCTGTCCTGATAAGAGGTTTCAACGCGTACACGTCACTGTATTTGATATGTCGTTCGTCCGGACGTGGATGGACCGTAATTCCTTGTGCACCGAAATTTTCGCAATCCTGAGCTACTTTTAAAATGTCAGGCATGTTACCTCCGCGTGCGTTACGGATGGTTGCAACCTTGTTAATGTTTACACTTAAATTTGTCATCGTATATCGTTATATCTTTTTTCTTTCATTACATTTGCACAAAAGTATCGGCAAATTTAGCAGAATTAAGGGAATTAACAGAATAATGTTGGTGAAAGATTTCATAACGAAGGAACTTCCCGTGTTAAAAAGTTTTGACACAGGGGAATACGCATTAGCATTGATGGATGATTTTAAGTTAAAACATCTGCCTTTGTTGAGCGAAGGGATATACCGTTGCCTGATCTCGGAAAAGGATCTGATGGCTATGCCTGATCTTGCGGCAACGATTGGCGAGCCGGTTCTGTTTGCTCCCAGTGTGATGGAGAATACACATATCCATGAGGCGCTTGCACTGATCGCCCGCTATCAGTTGAGCCTGCTGCCGGTGGTCAGTCCGGAGGGTGAATACCGGGGAGCGATTACGAGAGAGAAACTGATCGATATTCTTTCGGAATTGTGTAATGCCGAGACTTCAGGCAGTGTGTTTGTCCTCGAGGTGATGCCGCAGGATTATTCGCTGACGGATATTGCCCGCTTGGTCGAATCGAACAATGCACATGTATTGAATCTGCTTTCGTACACGGATAAAGATACCGGAAGGTTGCATCTTATTATTAAGATCGACCTGGAGGATGCTTCGCCGGTGATCCGTAGTTTCGAGCGTTTCAATTATACCGTCCTCTATTATTTCATGGAAAAAGGGATGGTGGATGATCTGTTGCAACAGCGGATGAACGAGTTGCTACATTATATGAACATTTAATCAGTTGACAGTTGACAAGTGACAGTTGACAGTTTATTAGAAGAACAATATAAAACTGTCAACTGTCAACTGTCAACTGTCAACTGTCAACTTAAAAGACTGTTTTATGAAGGTAGGTATTTTTGGCAGCGAGTATCAGGTTGAGAAACAAAGCCAGATAAAACGGCTGTTTGAAAAGCTGATATCGCAGGAGGCGGAGATCTATGTGGATGTCCGTTTTTATAATTTTCTGGCTGATGGTCTGAATTATGAACCTCCCGTTGCAGGATTGCTGACGGACGATCATTTTGATCTCGATGTTGCCCTGAGTGTAGGTGGCGACGGTACGTTCCTGCGGACGGCTGCCCGTGTGAACCGTCAGGATATTCCTATCCTGGGTATTAATACCGGACGGTTGGGGTTTCTTGCCGATGTGGGAGGAAATGACATCGAGGATACACTGGACGAATTGTTCAAGAACTATTATAAGATAGAAGAGCGCACCTTGTTGCGGCTTCATACGGAAGGGCGGGTGTTTCGCGGTTATAATTATGCCCTGAATGAGATTGCGATTTTGAAGCGCGATACCTCTTCGATGATCACGATCCATACTTCTCTGAATGATGAATACCTGGCTTCTTATCAGGCCGACGGTCTGCTGATCGCAACGCCGACTGGCTCGACGGCATATTCCATGAGTGTGAACGGCCCGATCATCATTCCTCAAAGCAAGAATCTGGTATTGAGTCCGGTCGCGCCTCATTCTCTGAATGTGCGCCCACTGATCATTCCGGATAATTATACGATCACGCTAGGGGTGGAAAGCCGGAACAAATCTTTTCTGATCTCCTTGGACGGCCGTTCGGAAATCTTTCCGGCAGGCATTCAGTTGACGATAACGAAAGCTGATTATACCACGAAAGTGATAAAAAGATATAATCATACCTTCTATCAGACACTTCGCGAGAAGCTGATGTGGGGAGCCGATGCACGAATGAAGTAGGGATATAGGGTGTAAAACTGCTCTAAAAAGATGTTTTATAGCATGTATTTGTTAAACGTGGTTAAATAAATGAGATTTCCAAGTGAAACATTATGCTACATAACATAAAATCTCTATATTTGCATCGTGTTTTTCATGGTATTAGATTTAAGGTTAACAATGAAGATTGGCTGTCCGTGATGGATAGCCTTTTTTGCGTTTATAGGGTTCCTTGTCTTATGCTCATGTTTTATGCTTATAAAATAAACACATAGCGAAAAAGTAAATTTGGGTAAAACGTAGCGAATTAGCTGATACAGCGTTCGTTACGCTTTGTTTTTCTATGGGACAGAGCCAACGAAATACCACCTCGAAGCCAAACAGCGCAGAAGTTCAGTTACCACCTCATTACCCCCGTAACGGGTGTGAATTTCTTGCTAAATGGTTCTGTTTCTGCGATTTGCGTAATTTTGCATAGCAGTCGGTAACTCACTAATAACTAATTTTGTAACCAAAAAAAGGAGTGAGTTATGCGTAGTACATTCAAGGTATTATTTTACGTGAAGAAAGGCAGCGAGAAGCCGAACGGCAACCTGCCTTTAATGTGCCGTATCACGGTGGACGGCGAGATTAAACAGTTCAGTTGCAAGATGGACGTTCCCCCACGGCTGTGGGACGTGAAGAACAACCGTGCTTCGGGCAAGAGCGTCGAAGCGCAGAGAATCAACCTTGCGGTAGATAAAATCCGTGTGGAAGTAAACCGCCGCTATCAAGAGTTAATGCAGACGGACGGTTATGTTACCGCCGCCAAACTCAAAGACGCCTATCTCGGTATCGGCGTCAAGCAGGAAACTTTGCTGAAGCTGTTCGAGCAGCACAACGCCGAGTTCGAGAAGAAAGTCGGGCACAGCAGGGCGCAGGGTACATTTACCCGTTATCGGACGGTCTGCAACCATATTCGGGAGTTCCTGCCCCATACCTACAAGCGTGAGGATATTCCATTAAAGGAACTCAACCTCACGTTCATCAACGACTTCGAGTATTTTCTGCGCACGGAGAAGAAATGCCGCACCAATACCGTGTGGGGCTACATGATTGTGTTGAAACACATCGTTTCCATAGCGAGGAACGACGGGCGTTTGCCCTTTAATCCCTTTGCGGGATATATCAACTCTCCCGAAAGCGTGGACAGGGGCTACCTCACCCAAACGGAGATACAGACGCTCATGAACGCACCGATGAAGAACGCCACCCACGAGCTTGTACGGGACTTGTTCGTCTTTTCTGTTTTCACGGGTTTGGCGTATTCGGACGTGAAGAACCTCACCGCCGACCGCCTGCAAACATTCTTCGACGGCAACCTGTGGATAATCACCCGAAGAAAGAAGACCAACACCGAATCGAACATCCGCCTTTTGGACGTTCCCAAGCGTATCATCGAGAAGTACAAGGGGCTGGCAAGGGACGGTCATGTTTTCCCCGTTCCGAACAACGGCAGTTGTAACAAGATACTCAAAGATATAGGCAGACAATGCGGCTTCAAGGTACGCTTGACCTACCATGTCGCACGCCACACGAACGCCACGACCGTACTTCTGTCGCACGGCGTACCCATCGAAACGGTGAGCCGCCTTTTGGGGCACACGAACATAAAGACCACCCAAATTTACGCCAAAATCACCGCCCAGAAGATAAGCCAAGACATGGAAACCTTGTCGCACAAGTTGGAAGATATGGAGAAGAATATCTGCCGAGCCATCTAATTAAGAACAGAATACCGATGAAAGAAGAAAGGAACATTATCACGATGGACGGGCAGGGCAATATCTCCCTGCCGAGCGATATAGGCGCAACCGCCATGACCGAGCGGGAAATCTGCGAACTGTTCGGGGTTATCGCCCCGACGGTTAGGGCAGGGATAAAGGCACTCTGCAAAAGCGGAGTTTTATCTATATATGACATAAAGCACATTATCCGCCTATCGGACAAATACAGCGCGGAGGTTTACAACCTCGAAACGATAGCCGCCCTCGCTTTCCGTGTCGAATCGTTCGGGGCGGCGAAAGTCCGCAGGGCATTATTAGAGAGGATTATACACGGGCGAAAAGAGAAAACGACGGTATTCGTGTCGGTTGTTTCGGACGGCAAGCCCAACAGCCGTTGGAAAGCATGATGATATACCAACATACCAACATGCAAACGTACCAGCATACCAGCATGCAAACATGCAAACCTATCACTATGGTGATATATATTGCAGGGTCTATTTCTCTTTTCAGAGGAAAGCGGAGCAATCGTTTTCGTTTACAAAGGCAAAGCAAGCACGGGGCTTTACGTCGGCTAAAAGGTCAGGCGGCTGCGCCGTTTCCCAATAAATCTTCCTCTCGCTTCGCTGCGAGCGTATTTATCGGGAAAACCTTGTATCCGACCGCCCCGTGCAAAAGAGCCTTTGAAAACGGAAACGACCGCCCCGCCACCCACCGACCGAAAGGAAAAAAATAAGGTGGGGTTACGGGCAAGCAGGCGGCAGGGACAGCCATAGCCGAAAGGCAGACGGGCAGGCAGACGGCACGCCGCAGGGTATTTACGGAGAAAATACCGTAGCTTATTAGGGAATTTTCCGAGCCGCAATACTACGTATCGCTGAAAATTCCCCAATAAGGCAAGGGGTAAGCCCCTCTGCACACCCCATCGGGGACGGCATTTGCCGCCCCGAAGATACGAAAAATCATTGTTTCACAAGTCAAGGAAGAAAGGAAAAATATATGGGTTTCGTAGTTTTACACATGGAAAAGGCGCACGGCAGCGACAGCGGAACGACCGCACATATCGAGCGTTTCATCATACCGAAGAACGCCGACCCCACACGCACGCACCTAAACCGCAGGCTTATCGAATACCCCGACGGGATAAAAGACCGTTCGGCGGCTATACAGCAGAGATTAGAAGAAGCGGGGCTGACACGCAAAATCGGAAGCAACCAAGTACGGGCAATCCGCATCAACGTATCGGGAACGCACGAGGACATGAAGCGGATAGAGGAAGAGGGGCGTTTGGACGAGTGGTGCGCCGACAATCTGAAATACTTCGCCGACACGTTCGGAAAGGAGAACATCGTGGCGGCTCACCTGCACAGGGACGAGGAAACGCCGCACATACACGTTACACTCGTCCCCATCGTCAAGGGAGAGCGCAAGCGCAGGAAAAGGGAGGAACAGACGAAGAAGCGATACCGCAAGAAGCCGACCGACACCGTGAGGCTGTGCGCAGACGATATTATGACACGGCTGAAATTGAAGTCCTACCAAGATACCTATGCCGTGGCGATGGCGAAATACGGGCTGCAAAGGGGCATAGACGGCTCGAAAGCTCGCCACAAGTCCACGCAGCAGTATTATCGGGATATACAGAAACTCTCCGACGACCTCAAAGCGGAAGTGGTGGATTTGCAGCAGCAGAAAGAAACGGCACAGGAGGAACTAAGACGGGCGAAAAAAGAAATACAGACCGAGAAGCTGAAAGGGGCGGCAACCACCGCAGCCGCCAACATCGCCGAGAGCGTCGGTTCTCTTTTCGGCAGTAACAAGGTCAAGACGCTGGAAAGGGAGAACACCGCCCTGCATAAGGAGGTAGCCGACCACGAGGAAACCATCGAAGCCCTGCAAGATAGGATACAGACCATGCAGGCAGACCACAGCAGGGAGATACGGGAAATGCAGCAAAAGCACGGCAGGGAGATAGCCGACAAGGACACAAGGCACAAGCAGGAAATATCGTTTCTGAAAACGGTAATCGCAAGGGCGGCAGCATGGTTTCCCTATTTCCGTGAAATGCTCCGTATCGAAAACCTCTGCCGCCTTGTCGGGTTCGATGAAAGGCAGACCGCAACGCTCGTCAAGGGAAAGCCGTTGGAGTATGCAGGGGAACTCTACTCGGAGGAACACGGACGGAAATTCACGACCGAAAGGGCAGGTTTCCAAGTGCTGAAAGACCCCACGGACGGGACTAAATTGGTTCTTGCCATCGACCGAAAGCCCATTGCCGAGTGGTTCAAGGAACAGTTCGAGAAGTTAAGGCAGAACATACGCCGACCTATACAACCGCAAAGGAAAGGCAAGGGATTCAAGCTATAAATGTTAAATCCTGCCCGATTTGCCGAAAAAAGTGCGGTACGCTGTTCGTGGTGTACTGCACTTTTTTTATATTTGTTCGCAAGGTGATATACTTGAAGAAAATAACAGCCGATTTCGCTGTTAGCACAATGTTATGCGGCAGCTTAAAAGACGACACCAAACCAGAAAAATCATCTTGACAACCACCCGACTTTGAACTACGAAGGATGAAATTTTTCAGGGACAACTTCCAGCATTTCCAAAAAACAGTTTACCCATTGACTTGGAGACAAACAAACAATTTGAGCATTAAGGTTTAAACCGAATTTTTCCGAAATTGACCTGACCTGACTTTTCCTGAAAATCGACTTTAAAGCTGTTTTTACAGATAAATCAGGTTTCTCTAACAGACAGGAAATAAATGCTAAGTATTTGGCTTTAAACTTAAAATCAAAAAATAACTGTTTTCTTTTAATGTTTAACAGGGCTGATTTGACAGTTGGCGGTGGAAAGAAACTTTCAGGACCTACCTCATAGACAAGTTTCAAATCAAAAAAAGTATGATAGAAAACGGTATATGGATTGTAAAGCTTCCTCGAAAATAACTTTTGTGTAGGTTCTAACTGAAGGACAATGGAACCTCCCAGAAAATTTCCAAGACTCTCAAACATCAGGATTTTGAAAATATCGGAAGTAATGCCATAAGGAATATTTGACACCACTTTGAAAGGAAATTTCGGAACTGCAAAATTCCTAAAATCACAACCGACAACTTGAACATTTCGGGCATCAGAAAATAATTTTCGTAAATGTTCAACCAAAGCTGTGTCGTTTTCAATAGCAACAACATTGTTGGCGATTTTTAATAAATGAACAGTAAGAAACCCCTTGCCTGCCCCAATATCTAAAACCGTATCCTGATTACTTATATTTGCTTGTCTTATTGCATCTTTTATTAGCACTTTATCAATAGTAAAGTGCTGACCCGTAAAACGAACGGGCAATTTCTTTTTTGTCATTAGTAACTTCTTACAGGTGAATACTTGACTGCAAATTTAGTAACTTTGCAGCAGAAATTAACGAGAAAGAAGAGAAAATGAAAACCGACCGCATAACATCACCTATACGCAAGCAGGGGTTTCGTGCTTCGTAGGACAGTTAAGTGGTAAATTTAAAGTTCAGTTCTTCGTAGGAAGTTCAGTGGTTAAAATCCCTGCCTGCGTATAGCTGAGAACCGTTATCAACCTCGAAAAGCAAAAATACAATGAATAGAATATTAACACTATACCTCTTTTTGCTATTGTGTGGCACGGCTTCCGCACAACAAATAGTAAAATGGGACGATTTACAGACTATAACGGATAACGCACGGCGCACGGTCTATTATGAAAAAGGCAGTAAACAGCCGTTGCAGGGAGAATATCGCATTATACGAGGGCTTGACGAGGAGCGTGTTAAACTTTCCGACGGCATAATAAACGGTGATTATCTCCGCTATCGTGATGGGGTACTGCGTGAATCGGGCATATATGCCAAAGGAAAGCGCAACGGCATATTCACGGAGTATTACCAAGATGGCGTTACTCCCCGAAAAGAAACACCCATGCAGCAAGGCAAGATAGACGGAACTGTAAAGACCTATTTTCGTAACGGCAAAATAGAAATCGAAAAGGAGTATAGGCAGAGTGTGGAGAGCGGACGGGAACGCCGCTTTGACAGCAAGACGGGTGAGCAGATTTTTGAATCTCATTATATAGACGGCAAAAAAGAGGGTGAGGAATGGGAAATATTCGAGGATGGGCGCACGCTTCGCAGCAGGACTACACGACACTACCGTAACGGAAAACTTGACGGCTTTTATCGTGTGGAATCGACACGGGACGGAAAACCCTATATAACCATCGAGGGGCAATACACCGACGGCGAGAAATCGGGACGTTGGAAACAGTACAACGCCACCGATGACACAACCCATGAATGGGATGAATGATTTTCTTTTTTCGCAAGTTGATTTTATAAAATTGCCACCGAAAGTTCGTACTTTCGGAAAAAGATGTTATATTTGCAAATGAAAGAGTTATTTGACAGCATAGCAACGCAAAACGCTGAAATTCGCACAGTTGCTAAATCGTTACTTCTATTTCTCAAATAATTCGCTAAAAGTTTATTTCTCAATCGGTTAAGTCAAACCGAGAAAAATCTAAAATATGTTTTGTAGCAGGTTTTTGTTAAACTGTATTAAATAGATGAGAAAAACAAGCAAAACATTATGCTGCATAACATAAAACCTCTATATTTGCACTGTGTTTTTCATGGTATTAGATTTAAGGTTAACAATGAAGATTGGCTGTCTGTGAAGATAGCCTTTTTTGCGTTTATAAAACTCTTAAAAAGCTTCTGCGAAGTTGAATACAAATCCTCCTGTATCTTTCCCAAAACCGTAATCTATACGGGCATTTACATTATGTTTAAATTCGATTCGTAATCCCAGCCCGTAGTTGGGTAAGATATGCTTACAGTTGAATTTTTTCAGTTCAGGAAATACGCTGCCGGTTCCAATCCACGCCACACAACCCAGGCGATTAAATATGTGTTGGCGTAATTCCACTTGGGCAGTCAGCTGATTACAATCGATGTAACGTCCCCCGTAATAACCACGCATACGGAAACCGCCGCTACCTAGTTCTTCCCGTAAAGGCCAGGGTGTGTGCTTTTTATTGAATTGTCCGTAAATATCTCCGGCTATTATACCTCCGGGCCATACTTTCTGATAGATATCGAATATAAAGTTGGTACTGAACAGTGTTTTATTGAAACTGCCTAAGAACTCAGGATATATCACTTCTTTGAACATGATATAAATGCCCCTTTTCGGATTTAGTATAAAATCGCGGGTATCATACTGAAGTGAAATACCCAGACCTGTAAAAAAATAACTCTGCTTTTGCCCTTCCAGGTAAGAGATGTCTTTTATATCGGATAAATCTGCATAATTGAGATTGAAGGCGGCTCCGATATAGAATTGTTTACTTAGTTTATAAACATAATCGGATTCCCATCTTATCTGTTGCCGGGTATATTCGGATAAAGGATTCATGGCACACCCTTCATAAGAAACTCCCCAGAAGTTAAGCGTTTTACGGGCAAATTCAAGGCTATAGGATAAGCGCGACCTGTTTCCTTTGAAATGGTTGTTGCCTGTCGCTGTAAGTGTATAGAAGCCGTTTATAGAAATATTGCCTGTCAGGGTAATGTCGGAAGGCTGCATGATCGAATCCTTACGGTCCAGACGATATAATCCGGTAGCCATTCCTCCGACTCCGAAGCTGCCTTCGCGGGTATAGGAAGGAGCTACGGCATAACTCATATCTATTTTTCTTTCAAAAGTGCGGTCTACATTACCATGTATAAAGCTATTCCAGTATTTTTTCAGAGCGCCGTCCTTTTTCTCTATATAGATACTATCTTGTTGTGAATAAAGAGGCATGGCCATAGAAGCGGAGAAAATAAAAAGAAATAAAAACTTAAGTTTCATCTTTTGTGTGTTTGGATGTTGGTTTACTTTTATTTCCGGAAACAGTAGGCGAAGCCCAGGCTAAATGTTTGTGGGTGCAATGCCGCAGAACTTTCATTCGCATCCAGCAGATTGGATATGCTTATCTTGTAACTTACATTTATCAGGAGTCCGAAAGGAAACTCGTAACTGTTTATAATACCGAAGCCTGAGTTTGAATCCCGCATGACAGGTGTTCCGCTTTCTGTATTTTTTTCGTAGAGGTCGATTTTTTCCCCTTCTCTTTTTAATGAAGCGTCGAGGCCGAACTCCGTATAAGGGCCAATCCCGATGTGGATGCGGTGCCCATTCTTTAATTTAGTGTGATACATCGCATAAATAGGAATTTCCATTCCCCAATAGCGATAAATGCCGTTTTGGTTGTTACGGTCGAATTCAGATTCTTTGTAGTGGAGTAAAAGTTCCGGTTGGATTGAGAAATGTTTGGAAATTCCCAGATTCAGAAATCCTCCTGTCGTTACGCCCGGCTTCATTACGCTTTTTCCACCCCCTATTCCGGAATGGACGAAGCTGGAATAGTTGCTTTCTACCAGGACTCCGCCGGATATTTCGATCTTTTTATTCTGTTTGCCTTCTTGTGTTCCCTCTTCTGGCTTTTGATTGTTCGTAGTTTGCGCACTGCCGGATATCATGTTTATTCCGGCCAGGAGTAACGCGAGCATTAACATTTTCTGTCTTCTCATTTTTGTTTTATTTATTCGTTTTTAAACTTATGCAAAAGTAGAGCGGGGGATAGGATGGCAAAAGGTCTTTTAGATTGAAAGTTGGACGAAAATGCCGATTTATGAATTTATGCAGTTGAAATATTTATCTTTGTTGTTCTAATTTACGGATATGGGAAATGTGACCTCTTTGGATTGGCATGCTAAGCCTGAAGAAATAGAACAGGCTGATTTTATAAATGACGATTTTTATATGTATAAGAATACGTTGATAAATCCGCTCAACCATCCTTTCAAAGCAAATAAGACAATTTGTTGTATTTGTCTGAAAGGAGAAATAAGAGGAAGGATAGACTTGATGCCTTATTGTGTGAAAGCACCTGCTATTTCTATCACTTTACCGGGGCAGATATTGGAATATGAATCCAATACATCTGATTTTGAAGCTGTATTCGTTCTTATGTCGGAGCAGTTTAACGATAGTCTGCATTTGCCGGATCGTTTTTCCACTTTTCTTTCGGTTCGTAATAATCCGGTTATTTCATTAGGTCCCGGTCAGTTAGAGGCTATACAAACTTATTGTACCATGATTCAACGGGTGATTCGTGTGAAAGATAATCCTAACCGTATGGAAATTGTGAAGCATCTCACAATTGCATTCTTTTATGGTCTGGGATATTATTTCCATAAATCATCGGAGGTAGAAAAGATAACAAAAAGTGAAATGCTGGTGAGAGACTTCTTGAAGCAGGTACAGTTATTCCATAAAAAAGAAAGACGTATAGATTTTTATGCAGACAAGTTACAGCTGAGTTCTAAATATCTTTCTCAGGTAATCAAAAATTATAGTGGAAAGTCGGCAGCAGACTGGATCGATGAGTATGTCGTGCTGGAAGCGAAGGCTTTATTGAAATCTACCAATATGACCATACAACAAATAAGCGACGAGTTGAACTTTCCTTCCCAATCGTTTTTTGGAAAGTTCTTTAAAAGGATTTCGGGAGTATCTCCCAAAACATATAGGGATCGGTAAATAGCTTCGGATCGTTTTTATATTTATGGCGGATCGGTCTTTATATCCGTAGAAAAAAACTTATCTTTGTACCCCTGTTAAACGTAAATGCTTCAAATAAAGATATGAAAAGAATATTCTGCCCCAAATGTGATAATCAGTTGTCGTTCGATGAAACCAAATATCCGGATGGAAAGATACTGGCTTTTGTGTGTCCGCAATGCGGGTCGCAATTTAAGATAAAGCTGGGACGCAAGACCGTCCGTACGGAATCAGGCCAGGAAAAAGAGGTGAAGGAACCCGATTTCTCCTGCGGCCATATTACCGTGATCGAGAATACGTTCGGTTTTAAGCAGGAACTGCCGCTTGTGATGGGCGATAATATGATAGGACGGAGGAATAAGGATACGGAAGGTGTGGATGTTCCTATCATTACGAGCGATCCGAGTGTGGGACGTAAACATTGTATTATTAATGTAAAAGAGGATAAGCAGGGGAAATTGGTTTATACCCTGCGTGATAACCAAAGTATGACCGGCACCTTCCTGCGCAGTGTGCTTTTAGGAAAAAAAGAACAGGTACGTATCGGTGAGGGAGCTATTGTGACGATCGGTGCGACTACTTTTATACTTCATGTTCCGGAAGGGGAAGAAGAGGAGGATTTTTAAATTAAACTTAGAAACTGCTCCGGAGTGAATGATCTCTTACATCAGGGCGATAAGGGAGATAGGGGGAATTGGCGTAGGTTTCGGGAGAGATGGATACAAGATTACCTTTCATCTCCGGCGCAGTTCTAAAGTTTAAATCTCATTATTCATGTTTTTTATTTAGTTGTTCAACGATAAAACAACTATAAGGCTATTTGGCTCACGGCAATTTACGTAAAGAATCAAAAAGAACTGAAAGAAAAGTTTTGTTAAAAAGTGGCTAAACTGAAAGTCTGATTATGAGAAATAAGGCGTGCGGGAAATTTTTAGAAACAAATGTAAATGTTAATTGATAGTTTTTTACAACTCGAAAAAACAAAGAAATACAGTATTTCCCGGTAAATTCATCTGTAAATAAAAAAGTGGCGATGTTAGTAATCCGTTGTTTTTATATGTAATTTTGCGGTCCAATAGGCAATAAGGTTAACAAATGGGACAAAATAGAGTAGAGCCGGTTAGTGGTATTACTTTCCGGATATTGGTGGCATTAAGCATTTCACATTGTATAAATGATTCGTTGCAGTCTGTTATCACAGCCGTTTATCCACTATTTAAGGATGATTTAGCGTTGACATTTGCGCAGATCGGATTGATTACGCTGGTCTATCAATCGGCGGCATCCGTGTTTCAACCGCTTACCGGATTATATTTCGACAAACATCCGTCTCCGTGGTCGTTACCTATCGGGATGAGTTTTACGCTGATCGGTTTGCTTAGCCTGGCATTTGCAAATTCTTTATCCTGGGTTTTATGTTCTGTGGCTTTGATTGGTGTCGGTTCGTCGATATTCCATCCGGAGGCTTCGCGGTTGACTTCGTTGGCATCCGGAGGGAAAAGAGGACTGGCGCAATCTTTATTCCAGGTGGGAGGAAACCTGGGAGGATCGTTGGGGCCGTTGCTCGTAGCTATCCTGGTGGCTCCTTACGGGCGAAGCCATATTGCTTTTTTTTCTATCCTGGCTTTTATCGCGATTCTTATCATGACCTATGTGGGGCGTTGGTACAAAGGGTTGCTTCAGCGGTTTAAGCGGGAAGACATAGGAACATCCCAACGTCATGTAGAAATGCCTTTGTCGCTGGGGAAAACTGTTTTTTCCATCTCTATCCTGCTGATCCTGATCTTTTCCAAATACATTTATATGGCGAGCCTCAACAGTTACTACACTTTCTACCTGATAGAGAAGTTCGGGGTGAGCGTGCAATCTTCGCAGTTGTTCTTATTTGTATTCCTGATCGCGACTGCTCTCGGCACATTGATGGGCGGTCCGATAGGTGACAAGGTGGGACGTAAATATGTTATTTGGGCATCTATCCTGGGAGCGGCACCTTTTTCACTGATAATGCCGCATGTGGATAGTTTATATCTGACAGCTGTATTGAGTTTTTGTGTCGGTCTGACATTATCCTCTGCATTTCCGGCTATTCTTGTGTATGCGCAGGAGTTGTTGCCTTATAAACTGGGACTTATTTCCGGCTTATTCTTCGGTTTTGCTTTTGGGGTGGCGGGGATCGCTTCGGCTGTGCTGGGGAATCTGGCGGATCATTACGGTATTGAGACTGTCTATAATGTCTGTGCCTATATGCCGCTGATCGGACTGGTCACCTGGTTCTTACCGGACTTAAAGAAAGCGACCCAAAAAGGAAGTTAGCCCGCTGAACAATCCCGGAGAAGGGGTTGTTATTAATCATAAATTTCGCTCAAACTAAATTTAAACGTATTTATGATTAATAACTTAACGCATTTCAGTATTGGCTTGCTATTCCTTTTTCCTGCCATAGTATCTGCTCAGACAACGAAGGTCGACCTGAGCCTGGAGCAGTCGATGGAGCTGCTTCAGAAAGGAAACCGGAGTATCCGGATGGCAGGGATGGAGGTGGAACTGGCAAAGAACGAACATCAGAAACTCAACTCGTTCTGGTATCCGTCGGTGGGTGCAGCCGGTGCCTTTGTTCACATGTCGAACCCGGTCGAGGTTCGTCAACCGTTGGACCAGTTTACCGATCCTGCCAAGGATTTTGTTCATTCCATTTTACCCGACAACCAGTTTATTTCTTCCATCCTGGATAAAATCGGCCAGAATACGCTGACACTCCCGCTTATTTCACAGAATATTACTTCTATCGATGCCAGTGTGACCTGGCCTGTCTTCACCGGAGGGAAACGTATTTTCGCCAATAAGATCGGGAAAACGATGGTCGGTATCGCCGAAGTAAACCGTGAGCAGGTCAACGCCGACCAGCAATCGAAATTGATCGAATGTTATTTCGGCCTGCGTCTTGGCCAGCGGGTTGTGACGGTGAGAGAAGCTACATATAATTCGCTGAAAACCCATTATGACCAGGCTCTTAAACTGGAACAGAACGGGATGATTAACCGGGCGGAACGTCTTTTTGCCCAGGTGAGCATGGATGAGGCCAAACGCGAACTCGAATCGGCACGCAAAGACCTGGAGGTGGCGCAACAGGCATTGAAAAGTCTGATAGATGTCGATGCCGATAGCGAGATCAGTACGACTACCGCTCTTTTTATCAATGAAAATATTCCTTCGGCCGATTATTTCAAAGAATTGGTTCCGGTCAATAATTATCTGGTCAACCAGTTGAAACTACAGGAGAATATTGCCGGTAACGAATTGAAGATCGGACGTACCGGATACCTGCCTACCATTGCCTTGTTCGGCAAACAGACACTTTATTCGAATGGTGTGGATAAATATCTTATGCCCCGTACGATGATCGGGGTCGGTTTTACCTGGAATATCTTCGACGGTTTGAGCCGGGAGAAGAAAATCCGGCAGGCACGGCTGACCAGTCAGACATTGGCGATCGGAAAGGATAAAGCCGTTACCGAGTTGAAAGTCGGTGTCGATAAATATTATACCCAGTTACAGAATGCCCTCGATAATGTAAAGGCGCTGAATACGACATTGGAAATGAGTGAGGAGCTGGTCCGTATCCGTCAGAAATCCTTTCAGGAGGGGATGGCTACTTCTACGGAAGTGGTCGATGCCGAAGTCATGCTCTCAAAAGTAAAGACTGCTTTCCTGCTGGCTTATTACCAGTATGATGTGGCACTGATCAATCTGCTGTCGATCTGCGGTATACCGGAATCGTTCCAGCAATATCGCCAGGAAGGAACAACGGAGATAATATAGTCTAAACCGGATTCTGTTCGCAATTTCATTTTGCTTTTAAAACCAGCCTTTATCTATCTTTTTGATTTGTTAAAAAATATTACTCGCGGGGATATTTTCATTTACCCGATATATTAATCTGATTTATCCGGTAGGGTAGTGTCATTTTGATAATTGCGGATACATAGGTTATATGGATTTGAAACTGATAAATTCTGAATTAACAATAAACACAAATAAATAATTATGGACAAGACTAAGAAATATCTGACGATCTCTTTTATAGTGGTACTGATCGCCGTAATAATCATATCTGCCGTCGGGATGCTGTTGCTGAAAAAGAAACCGGTTATCCTCCAGGGACAGATTGAAGCTACCGAAATACGCATCTCCGGTAAGTTGCCCGGTAGAATAGATACTTTCCTTGTGAAAGAAGGGCAAAACGTAAAAGCGGGTGACACACTCGTAGTTATCAACAGTCCCGAAGCGCAGGCTAAATACCAGCAGGTGAATGCCCTCGAAGATATTGCCAAATACCAGCACCAGAAGATTGACGACGGTACGCGTAAACAGATCATCGCCACCGTCGAACAGCTTTGGAACAAAGCAAAATCAGACCTGCAACTGGCTAAAACAACCTACGACCGTATCCAGGCCCTTTATAAGGACAGTGTAGTCACTTCACAGCGAAAAGATGAAGTAGAGGCTCTTTACAACGCTGCTGTAGCAAACGAACGTGCCTGCCACAGTCAATACCAGATGGCTCTCGACGGGGCACAGATACAGGATAAGGAAAGTGCCCGTTCATTGGTAACTGCCGCCCAGGGAACCGTTAACGAGGTGGAGGCCCTTTTGCAGGATGCCCGCCTGGTTGCTCCCGAATCCGGACAGATATCGACTATTTTCCCGAAACGCGGTGAACTGGTTGGTGCAGGTATGCCGATCATGAACCTGGTGGTAATGGATGATGTGCATGTCGTATTGAATGTCCGCGAAGACCGCTTACCCTTATTTAAGATGGGTGGAACTTTTCGTGCCGATGTTCCGGCGATTGCCACGAATGATATCGAATTCAAGATTAATTACGTTAGTCCGCTGGGTAGTTTCGCTACCTGGAAATCGACCAAACAGACAGGTAGCTACGATTTGAGAACGTTTGAGATCCATGCCCTCCCGGTAAAACCGGTCGACGGATTACGTCCGGGCATGTCGGTGCTGGTTAATTTAGGAGAACAGTAATAGAGGATAGTCTATGAGTACCAATAAACAACATAGTCCTTTTTACAATGTGCTTCAACGCGAACTACACCGGATGGTTTCACGCAGGCTCTATTTCGGGGTCTGTATCGTGTTGCCGCTGTTTTGTATCTTCTTTATGTCCACGATCTTCGGTAACGGACAAATGGAAAATATTCCGGTAGCCATTGTCGATCAGGACCAGACTGCTTTATCCCGCGAATTGATCCGCCAGGTCGAAGCTGTTCCGACTTTCCGTGTCACGCATCATTATGTAGATGCCGAAACTGCTCGGAAAGCGACGCAAGCTAAAGAAATATACGGTTATCTGGTGATTCCGAACCGTTTTGAAGAAGACGTGACAGGTGGGAGACAAGCTACTTTATCCTATTATTACCATTATGCATTACTGAGTGTCGGAGGAGAGGTCAGAGGTGCTTTTGAAAGTTTGCTACGCACGTTTTCAATGGCTCCGATTGTGGTGCAGGCAACGGCTATGGGGATCAGTCAGAAAGAAGTATCCACCTTCCTGGTTCCCATCCGGGCACAGAACCATCCGTTGTTCAACCCGGATCTGGATTATTCCGTTTATCTGAGTAATCCGTTTTTCTTTATTTTCTTCCAGGTAATCATCTTGCTGACGACGGTCTATGCGGTAGGTAGTGAAATAAAGTTCCGTACCGGTGATGAATGGCTGGCAACGGCAAAGATGAATATGGTGACGGCGCTTTTCGGAAAATTATTACCTTATACCATTATCTTTTCCCTGATGAGCATTCTGGGAAATTATGTCATGTTCGGTATAATGAATATTCCTTTCTCGTGTGGATTCTGGCCTCTGAACCTGACTTCGATCCTGTTTGTGATCGCCTCGCAAGCATTGGCCGTATTCCTTTTCTCCATTTTTCCGGCAATCAGTATCATTATCAGTATCGTGTCGATGGTCGGGTCGTTGGGAGCAACCTTGTCGGGTGTAACTTTTCCGGCCCCATCCATGTATGCTCCGGTCTATTACACTTCGTTCCTGTTTCCGGTACGTCATTTCGTGGAGATCAATCAGAATCTTTTGTATGGTGATTATGGATTTGCCTATACCTGGTGGAATTTCAGTGCATTATTCTGTTTTATCCTGGTTGCATTCGGGATGGTACCGCATTTAAAAAGTGCAATTTTAAGTCATAAGTATGAAAATATCAAATAACATAAAAGCAGGACTGAATAATATATCCTCCATTATCCTGAACGAGTTCAAGACTATTTCGGGTAGTTTTGCCATTGTGCTGGTGTTGATGGGGGGGATATTTATGTACGGTCTGCTATATAATTATATGTATGCTCCCGACGTGGTCCGTAATGTTCCGGTCGTAGTGGTGGATAATTCAAAAACGGAGTTGAGCCGCGAGTATATCCGTTTGCTGAATGCTACACCGCAGGTCGATGTGATAGCTACCGGTGAGGACTTTCCTCAGGCTCAGGAGTTGATGAAACGCGATGAGGCAGCCGGTATCTTGTATCTGCCGTATGACTTTACCGACCGGGTTTTACGCGGTGACGAATCGATTTTTATTATGTATGAGACGACGAGTGCTTTCCTTTATTATCTGTCGATACAGGAAGCATCGGCGGGTTCGATGCTGGCACTCAACGACCGTTTCCGTCCTGAAATGGTTGTCTTTTTACCCAGTCAGGATGCGGCGCAGCTTTCGGTAGCAAAGCCGATCAGTGTGGCGGGAACGGCTTTGTACAATTATACGGAAGGGTATGGGACTTACCTGATACCTGCCGTACTGATCGTCATTATGTTCCAGACATTATTGATGGTGATCGGAATGGTCAGCGGAGAAGAACGCCAATTCCGGTTGTTGCAGGGAAACCGTCCTTCGTTCGGGCAGGCGGCAAGACTGGTGACAGGGAAGACATTTGTTTATATGATGTTGTATGCAATCTTCTCGCTGTTCCTGTTGGGACTGATCCCGTTGATCTTTGACCTGCCGGATATCGGGAATGTATGGAATATCATTATGTTGCTGATCCCGTTTCTGATGGCGAGCAGTTTCTTCGGCTTGTCGGTTTCCGTCTTCTTTACAGATTCGGATGCTCCTTTGCTGATGATCGCTTTTTTCTCTGTCGGGTTGATCTTTCTGTCGGGGGTATCTTATCCGCTGGAATTGATGCCCTGGTACTGGAAGATGTCGCATTTTCTGATCCCGGCTGCCCCGGCAACGTTGGCGTATGTCAAATTGAATTCGATGGGCGCTTCCATAGCAGAGATCCATACGGAATATGTCACTTTATGGGTTCAATGCGCCGTTTACTTTGTGCTGGCATGCCTGGCATACCGGTATAATATAAGGAAAGCGTATCGTTGATGCTGTCAGGAAGAGTTGAAAAACAAAAAAAGCGATACAATTTGTATCGCTTTTGCACGGAAGGAGAGGCTCGAACTCCCGACACCTGGTTTTGGAGACCAGTGCTCTACCGACTGAGCTACTTCCGTATTGCGGGTGCAAAGGTAGGTTTTTATTTTTAATATGCAAGACTTTCGGAAAAAAAGTACTTCAGTATTTTTTCTTAGCCGATAAAATTGAAGGAAAACGAAGCTACCGTAATTTCTTTTTTTTATCTTTGAAAGCATTATAGAAAATGTATTTAAATCTATACTGTACAAAAACAATCAACAGAATATGGAAAACGAATTAGAAATGAATTCGAATCTTTTGGTCGAATTCTTGCAAAAACCTTCATCTGAGTTTACAAAAGCGGACATTATTTCTTTCATCCGCGAAAAAGGGATCAAGATGGTCAATTTTATGTATCCGGCAGGAGACGGGCGTCTGAAAACATTGAATTTCGTTATTAATAATGCGGCTTACCTGAATGCAATCCTTACTTGCGGTGAGCGTGTCGACGGATCGAGTTTGTTCTCTTTCATCGAAGCTGGTAGCAGCGACTTGTATGTTATCCCCCGCTTCCGGACGGCTTTTGTCGATCCTTTTGCTGAATTACCGACCGTAACGATGCTTTGCTCTTTCTTCAACAAGGATGGCGAACCCCTGGAAAGCTCTCCCGAATATACCTTACACAAGGCCAGCAAGGCGTTTACGGAAGTGACGGGTATGGAATTTCAGGCAATGGGTGAACTGGAATATTACGTGATCGCTGAGGAAGAAGAATTGTTCCCGGCTACCGACCAGCGCGGATATCATGAATCCGGACCATTTGCCAAATTCAATGAATTCCGCACCCAATGTATGCAGTATATAGCCCAGACCGGCGGACAGATCAAATATGGTCATTCCGAAGTCGGCAACTTTACATTGAACGGAAAGATATATGAGCAGAACGAGATCGAGTTTCTGCCGACCAAAGTAGAAGATGCCGCCGACCAGTTGATGATCGCCAAATGGGTGATCCGTAATCTGGCTTACGATTATGGTTTGGATATCACCTTTGCCCCTAAGATCACAGTCGGAAAGGCCGGATCAGGATTACATGTCCATATGCGTATTATGAAAGACGGTAAGAACCAGATGCTGGCGGGTGGTGTTTTGTCTGAAACAGCCCGTAAAGCGATTGCCGGCATGATGGAGTTGGCTCCGTCTATCACTGCATTTGGTAATACGAATCCGACTTCTTATTTCCGTCTGGTACCTCATCAGGAAGCTCCGACAAATGTCTGCTGGGGCGACCGGAACCGTTCGGTATTGGTCCGTGTACCTCTGGGATGGGCGGCAAAGAAGGATATGTGCGTGTTGGCTAACCCATTGGAGTTGGAAAGCCATTATGATACGACACAGAAACAGACGGTCGAAATGCGTTCGCCGGACGGTTCAGCCGATCTGTACCAGTTATTAGCCGGTTTGGCTGTGGCCTGCCGTCATGGATTTGAGATTGACAATGCGTTGGATATTGCAGAAAAGACGTATGTAAATGTAAATATCCACCAGGAGGAAAATAGGGATCGTTTGCAGACATTGGATCAGCTTCCCGACAGTTGTGCTGCATCCGCTCAACGTCTGCAGAAGCAGCGTGCTGTCTATGAAAAATACAATGTGTTCAGTCCGAGCATGATCGATGGTATTATCAAAAAACTGACTTCGTATAACGACTTTACCCTTCGAGATGATTTGAAAAATGATCCTGAAGGAATGCTCCGGTTGGTGAAGACTTATTTCCATTGCGGATAAGATAATTATTCCGAAATGGCCGGTAGAGATCCTGTTGGTATGAAAGGATTCTATCGGCCATTTTTTGTATTGCTACGTTTGCAGCATCTTGGAAAGTTGATGGATTTAAAGCATTTCAAGTTCCTCAAACATACCCCTGTAAACCGCCGCTTTCTCTTCCAGCGGTTTGGGATAAGCGCGTGAGGATGATGGCATCCGGTACAATCTGAATGTCCGGTCCAGTAAGGTGAAAGTCGAGTAGCTGCCGACTTTTGGCTCTTCTGTCGGAGGTAGAACCGACAGGAGTGTATCCATCGCTTTCTGTCCTGTAACGACAATCGCTTTGCATGCCGGTATTTGCGATAAGACTTCTTCCGGGTTAATTGGTTTGATGACTTGCAGGAAGTTGTCGGAAGCATTGTTCTTTAACCGGATGATCTCCATAGCCGTATCACCGATACCGATCCCTTTTTCCAGGCAGAACTGCTTGGCCTTTTCTTCGCTGAACGCTTTTCTGCTTTCCAGGAAGTATTCCTTGTTATTATAAAATAACAATCCGAGAATACGCCACATGTCATTCTGGATATTCGGGTAGTAGAAATTCATGGACCAACGTGGCATGGGAGGTGGAAAACTACCCAACATCAGCAGTTTGGTCTGCTCGGGAAGGAAGAAGCCTAACGGGTGTAATTCAGAAACCATCGGGGTATAAAATTATCGTTTTATAGTTTGTTGTTTTTTTGTATGCATCTCTTCTGCAAAGGCATCATAGCCTATTGCCTGTATTCTTCTGATGCAGGCCGGACGGTCGGAGCGGAAGAGGATAGAAAATATTTTACCAATGAAGTTGTTGAACTTCTTGCATTCGTCGATCGAACTGATTGTGCAATCGGCACAACTCTTATAATTGTGTTCAATGTTGCAAGCCCGTATTTTGCACCATTCCGCTTTATTATTCGCTTTGCATCCGGGACATTCTCCTTTTACAAATTTACGGCAGGCACCGCAATACAGTCCGCAAGCAGCAACATATTCCGCACTTGGTTGATACGTAAGGTTTTCCATATACTATGACAGATAAGATGATTATTTTGCTTTTACAGAAATACCGATCATGACCGTCGTACTGTCGGTATTATTCCATACCGAATGGGGAATATGGCCATTTACGAGAAACGATTCGTTTGCATCTACGATCCTGACCTCGCCATCGAGTTCAACTCTGGCTTGCCCGCTGACCACAATGAACAGATGGTTATGCTCGTGAGTATGTAAAGAAGCAGGTCCACCACCGCCTTTTTCCAGATAGGCAATAGAACCGTCGATAATTTCCCCGCAGTCTGCAAATAGCTTTTTTGCCAGGAAATGAATATGATCCGGAGGGGTGATGAACTCTTTCATATACTTTGCTATTTAACGGATTCTTCCCATTCCGCAACTTTAAAACCGACCAGAATCTGGTTTTCGCTCACCAGCAAAGGGCGTTTGATCAGTTTTCCATCGGAAGCCAGCAATTCGATCTGCTCTTTTTCGCTCATGGACGGCAATTTGTCTTTCAACTGCATTGCTTTATAGACCAATCCACTCGTATTAAAGAAATTCTTCAATGGTAATTGGCTGCGTTCTATCCATTTGGTCAATTCTTCGACAGATGGATTCTGATCGATGATATGCCGGTCTTCGTAAGAAACCTTGTGTTCATCCAGCCATTTCTTTGCATTCCGGCAGGTTCCGCATTTAGGATATTCTAAAAATAGATATTTCATATTTCTTGAATTTATTTGTCTTTCTTACGCTGGTTCTTAGCATCTTCTTTGGCTAACAGGACGACATTGTAAACAAAATCCGTCATCCATTCTTCCGAATAGCCTAATGTTTCTTTGTATTTACGGATACTCCATGCCGTTTTCTGAACGCTGACCTCTTTCCATTCCGAACGGGTTACGATCTCATGAATCGTTTTCGCCGTTTGGTTGTATAACAATTTTTTTACCAACATCGAGAAACGGAACTTCCATTGCATCAGATTGTCCAGCAAAGAGAACAGATCGTTACAGAATCCCTGGAAAAGGAAAAAGTACGATTTGATATCGTTCTGCGACTTGCAGTTCTTTTTTACCGACGCATCTATTTCTTTGAAGAAACTTTCTTTCATACCGTAGTCTTGCATCAGTATCTTACGGACCCGTGACTTTTCAGCAATACCTGGTTTGTTATTTTGTGTCGGGATTTTCAGCATCCGTTTGAAAAGGGCCATATCCGATAGCATATTGATATTGGTAATACCCAGTTGAACGGCCATTACGGCTTGATAATAAACGCGGATAAGCGATACGAATTCTTCTACGCTACCTTTTGACGATGCTTCTGTTTCCTCTTTTTCTTTCTTGAAAAGTTTAGAAATTATGTTCATGTGTATTTGTTATATAATGATTACGGGGACAAATATACTAAAACTTGTCCCCGTTTCAGCCATTCTATTCAATTCTCTCGATAGTTACTTCCGGAATTTCTTCCATAAAGAGCAATAACTGGTTATCATCCGTACTTTTTTTGGCTTTAATGACCAGTGTGACGATGAAAGTATCCACGTCTGAATGACTGACTTTTTCCATTTGATAGGAGACAAGTAAATAGCCTTTGTCGTTCAGCACGTGCGTCACTTTGCTTATGATCTCTTTCTCATTGGTGGAGAAAATGATCATCGAGCTTTTCATTCCCAGACTTTTAAAGATGTAACTTAACAATTCTAATCCCATTAACGTCAGGATAGTCGCAGCAACACCGATGCCATACATTCCGGCACCTATCGCAAGCCCGATCCCGGCTGTAGCCCATATTCCGGCAGCAGTGGTCAGACCGCGTACAAACTGTTTTTGTATGATAATCGTTCCGGCCCCGATGAAACCGATACCGCTTACCACCTGTGCTGCAACACGGCTCGGGTCGAGTGATACGCTACTTTCCTGTATAATTTGCTGGAAACCATATTGAGACACGATCATGATCAGGGCACTTCCCAGCGATACGAGGAAGTGTGTACGATAGCCGGCCTCTTTAGCCCTGTATTCCCGGTCGAGACCAACTACGGCTCCGAGAATACCTGCAATGAATAATCTCAGAATAAAATCCCATAACATACTAGTGTCCTCCTTTTATTATAATCCCAATATTACATGTTGAAGAATATAAACTCCTGCTCCTGCCAAATATCCAAGTAGTGCAAGTAACGAAATATTTTTGAGATACCAAATAAAATTGATACGTTCGAGTCCCATAACAACGACACCGGCTGCCGAACCGATGATCAGCATGCTTCCACCGACACCGGCACAATAGGCCAGGAATTGCCAGAAAGTTCCGTCCATAACGAAGTTTGCCATGTAAGCCGGGTCTGCGGCCGTAGCGATCATAGCCTCATTCGCTACCGGGTACATACCGATCGCTCCGGCTACCAGCGGTACGTTATCTACGACTGCCGATAATGTTCCGATGATCAGGTTAACTGCATATACATTTCCTACTGTTTCATCCAGCCAGAATGCAAAATCAGTCAGTACGCCACTGCAACGGAGGGCATCGACTGCCAGAAGGATTCCGAGGAAAAATAATAATGTAGCCCCGTCTATCCGGCGGACTATTTTGGACAGGCGTAACTTTATATCTTCATTTACAATATTCCGTCTATACATTAATTCTGTGTATACCCATAAAATACCGACTCCCATCAGGATCCCCATGAATGGAGGTAAATGAGTGACTGTTTTAAATATAGGTACGAATATGAGGCATAATATGCCCAATACTAATATGGATAATTTTTCTTTTGTTCTCAATTCTTTCAGCAATTCGTTATTTTCATTATCGACGAATGCATTGGGGGGAGTGACTTTTCCGTGTAAAAAGCGCATCATGATCAATACGGGAACCAAAGCTGATACCAGACTCGGTAAAATCAGATGAGGAATGGTTGAGGAAGAAGATATATTTCCCCTTACCCAAAGCATGATCGTTGTCACGTCTCCGATAGGTGACCAGGCGCCGCCGCTGTTTGCTGCGATAATAATAACGCTGCCGAATACCCAACGTTCTTTGTAGTTGCCAAGTAGTTTCCGCATTAGCATAACCATAACGATGGAGGTAGTCAGGTTATCAAGTATAGCAGACATGAAGAAAGTGATACCTGCGATCAATAGTAATAATTTCTTTTTTTGATTGGTTGTAATGCGGTTTGTAATAAACATGAAACCTCCGTGAGCATCTATCAACTCGACAGTGATCATAGCACCGATCAGAAAGATCAATGTCTCTGCAATTTCTCCAATACTGTCCAGTACCTGATGTTCTACGACAAAACGGGTGCATTGTTCCACGAAGGGAAGTTCTGCTATGGCAGGATAAGCATTCAAAAACTCTTTGAACTCTTCCGCAGAAGCGAGTGGGATCAGATCTGGCGCTGCAAATGTGTATAAAACCCAAAGTATAGTGCCTGTTAATAAGGCTGTTCCGGCTTTGTTTACTTTTAACGGATGCTCTAAAGCGATACATAGATATCCAATTAAAAAAACAAAAATCATTACTGTCAACATAGCAATTCTTCTTTTTCTTTTTAATTTTAGTTAACTGTTGCAAATGTAGGAATAATATACAACTAACACTCATTTGGAATGAATTGTTTTTATTGACCTGCGCTATTTGGAGATAGACTGTATTTCTTTGTTCGTGTGTTTTTCATAGTATTAGTAATTAAGTTGGTTATTGGCCGCTCTGTCTGTTAAGGCGGGACAGTTTTCTTTTATTATCGAATAATTTGTGGGTGATAATATTTTTGTTATCTTTGTAATGTCGTTAAGACAAGCGTTCTATGCATAGTGACGATGGGCTAAAAGCCCGGATAGAAGAGGTCGAAAAAGACTTACTTTTCTATCTCCGCAAGTATCATGAGGTGACTTCGCGAAGCAAATTCATGAAAGCGGTGGTTGATAAAGAAATCCGGCGATTGGAGCGAGAGCTCAAGGAACTCGGAAAGTATTATTAACCAGAAAGGTTCTCCCCCTCATGGCCAGAGGGGGAGTTACCTTTTTTAAGGTGTAACTCAAAAGCATACTAAGATGGACAAAGTGAAACATTTTTTTGAATTGAAAGAGTTGTGGAAGCAGAGTGCCGAAGCTGATCGATCGGCCATTGACCGGCAGATAACGGAATTGATGGATAGTATGACTGATCAGGAAATTGAACAACTTGCTACAGGTGTACAAAATGACTTTGATAGCATTCATGAGGAAGTCGCCGACATCAAAGAACAACTAACGATCCGGGAGCGGCTGGAACCGGTGTTGCCATATTTGTCTGTATCTAAATTATCAAAGGATTATTTTAATAAATCATCTTCCTGGTTTTATCAACGTTTGAATGGGAATTTGGTGCATGGTAAAGTTAGCCGGTTTACGCATGAGGAACTGGCTACTTTAGAAATGGCTTTGAAGGATATCGGCCAGCGTATTTCTTCGCTTCGACTTGTGTAAAATGTGAATCAATAAGATAGGCGTCCGGCTCAAATGAGTTCGGACGTTTTTTATGTGTATTTGTTACCATATTCTATATGAATAAAAAAAGACACTCTTGATTATTGGCTAATAGCGTGATAATCAAGTAGTGTCTTTTAAGGAGCGGTAAGCGAGACTCGAACTCGTGACCCTTAGCTTGGGAAGCTAATGCTCTACCAACTGAGCTACTACCGCGTTGAACGATGCAAAAGTATTAAATCTTTTCTTTTTTTAGTAACTTTGACGCAAAAATATTTTATCGAATATGAAGAAAGAAAAGCTTACGCTTATCAAGGTCGGAGGGAAAATTGTGGAAGAAGAAGAAACTTTGAAAAATTTGCTTCGTGATTTCTCTCAAATAGAAGGTTTTAAGGCGCTGGTACATGGTGGAGGACGCTCTGCAACTAAATTAGCCGGGCAGCTGGGTATCGAAAGTAAAATGGTGAATGGACGCAGAGTGACGGATGCCGAAACGCTGAAAGTCGTAACAATGGTGTACGGCGGTCTGGTTAATAAGAATATTGTTGCCGGTTTGCAGGCTTTAAATGTAAATGCACTGGGCTTGACCGGGGCCGATATGAATCTGATGCGTTCAGAGAAACGCCCGGTTGCTGAGGTCGACTATGGTTTCGTGGGAGATGTGAAAGAAGTGAATGCCGGTTTACTGGCTTCTCTTATTCACCAGGGAATTGTTCCGGTGTTGGCTCCGTTAACCCATGACAAGCAAGGACATATGCTGAATACGAATGCCGATACGATTGCCGGAGAGGCTGCAAAAGCACTGGCAAAGCATTTTGATGTGACTTTGGTATTCTGTTTCGAGAAAAAAGGAGTGCTGAGAGATGAGAATGATGATGAGAGCGTTATCCCGGAATTAGACCGTGCTGCTTTTAAACAACTGGTAGGAGAGGGCGTGATACAGGGAGGTATGATCCCGAAACTGGAAAACTCTTTCCAGGCTATCGATGCCGGTGTGAAAGAAGTTATCATTACACAAGCATCAGAAATTCATCAGGGAAAAGGAACAAAGGTATATTGAAAATAGAAAGAGGAAAGCTAAACGGCTTTCCTCTTTCTTATTATAAACTTCTTACTTTTACATTGCGGAACCAGATCAGGGAGTCGCCATGCTTTCCTTGTAATCCGATATATCCTTTTGTCGGAAGTTCAGCAAAAGGTTTGGGTAACCAGCTTGGGATTTCGCTTCCATCCGGATTTACCGTTCCGGAAGTCCATTTACTCATATCCATTTCCGTTACCTTCTTACCATTCAGTATTACATTTATGCGTTGTCCGACACATCTAATGCGCATGTGATTCCATACACCGGGTTTTTTTACCACTTTATCTTTCTTGGCACCTAAATGACCGTAAATGGCTCCGCATTTTTCATACGGTTTCCCGTTACCCCATTTTTCACAATGGTCGTCGGCAATCTGTATTTCTACGGAGTTGGGAATCCAGTCTTTGGTGTCTGTGCAATATATAACGACACCACTATTAGTTCCTACATCGGTTTTGAAATCCAGATCCAGTTCAAAATTTTCATATTCGGTCTTTGTCCAGATAGATTCGTCCTGAACGGCTGCAAGTACACCGTCTGTCATACTCCAGACCTCCGGGTTGTAGCTGGCATCGGAAAGGTTTTCGCCGAATAAAGGTTTCCATTTGTTGTCGGAAGCAGAAACACTGAGGGTACTGATGATACCCAGAAAGAGAATTGAGAAATAAAAAAGTCGTTTCATGTTATTGATTTTAATATAAAATAAATTAGGATTCCAAAGATAGATAATCTGTTTCAATAAGCGAGAAAAAAGGTTGATATTTTAATCCGAGCTTTTGATTAATAGCAAACCAAGGGGGTAAAAGTAAAAAATATAGTTTTCTATTGTCTTTTTCTTTTATTTTATTACTTTTGTTTCGTAAAGGCTGGAGTCTACAGACTGAATTAAATGTGAAAAATCGTACATACGATCAAGATATATTGAATTGTTTTATAAAGTTGAGTAGGGAAATTACAGGCATTATAATAACTAATTTGTAAGAATTTCATAGACATACCAGGCCTGTATATATAATAAGGGATTGCTCGGGATGAGTGATCCCTTTTCATTTGGAGACTCCTTTTATTCCGGTATGTTTAATTTTATAAATAAACTATTTACCTTTGGGGGGACAAATTAAGAACAATGGAAAAGAATAAAGCGATAGTTTATATAAATAATGTAGTAACCCGTTTGCCGGAGTTGCGTTTTGCTGAACCTTTCAGCTGGACGGTCAATGAAGGGGAACAGTGGGCAATAGTAGGACCCAACGGTTCGGGAAAAACCTTGATTGCCGACCTGATGCAACGTAAGTTTGCTTTGAAGGAGGGAGAAGTGACTTTCGGTTACGATGATAAAATCAGCAATTTGATCAAAAGTATAGCATTTAAGGATATCTATTCATTAGCAGATTGCCGGAATACTTATTACCAGCAGCGTTGGCACTCGACAGAAACGGACGAAGTGCCGACTGTGGAAGAAATATTGAAGGATCATTCGGGTACGGATAATCTGCATCAGGTACTTTCTTTCTTCGGTATTGAAGACTTACTGCCTAAAAAACTTATTTTTCTTTCCAGTGGGGAGTTACGTAAATTCCTTATTGTCCGCTCTTTGCTGAATCATCCGCGTATTTTGATCTTGGATAATCCTTTTATCGGTTTGGATGCTGCTTCTCGTGACGTATTGGTAAACCTGTTGCAACAAATGGCTAAACTGGATAATGTGCAGGTTATTCTGTTGTTGTCGAATCCTGATGATATTCCGGAGATGATAACCCACGTACTTCCCATACATAACCGGAAACCTTATCGACCGCAGACACGTGTTGATTTTATGGCGGATAAAGAATTGCAGGCACATTTGTTCCCCGGTCATCCGGATGATCTATCGTTGCCTGTATCGGAAAAAGCCCCATCTGTACATGAGGTTACGTTCCGTATGGAACATGTTTCTATAAAATATGGTAGTCGCACGATCCTGAAAGAACTGGATTGGGAAGTGAAGAACGGGGAGAAATGGGCTTTATTCGGCCCCAACGGAGCAGGAAAATCCACTTTATTAAGTTTGATCTATGCAGATAACCCGCAATCTTATGCAAATACTATCTATTTGTTTGACCGGAAGCGGGGTTCTGGTGAAAGTATCTGGGATATAAAGAAAAGGATCGGGTATGTTTCTCCGGAGATGCATCTGTTTTATATGGAGAATGTTCCGACATTGAATATCGTCGGTTCCGGATTTTTTGATTCTATCGGTTTGTATCGCAAATGTACGGAAGAGCAACAGACCGTGGCTTTGACATGGATGTGTATTTTTGGAATTGAAGAGTTGAAAGACCGTTCGTTCCTGACGTTATCTTCCGGTGAACAGCGATTGGCTCTACTGGCACGGGCTTTTGTGAAAGACCCGGATTTGATCATCCTGGATGAACCGTTGCACGGACTGGATATCAGTAATAAACGAAAAGCGGCACGTGTGATCGAGCAGTTCTGTACACGTCCGGGAAAGACATTAATTTATGTGACCCATTATCCGCATGAGTTACCATCGTGTGTCGATAAACGCTTCGAATTGATTAAACATGCTTAAAATCATAAAACCATGAAATTGAAAATCACAGCTTTCTGGTTGGTTATATTGGCTGCTTTGTTCATTTTCTTACAGGAATACAGTCGATTCCATTTCTTTTTTATTGAACAAAGCCAGTTGTTTCAGTTTACCGGCGACTATATCTGCGGTAAACTGGCTATGCCGGGCGGATTTGCGTTAACCTTATCTGAATTTTTAGTGCAGTTCTTTAGGTATCCGTATGCCGGAGCAGGGATAACGGCTGCATTACTGTTATTAACGGGAATGGGTATGAGGGGAATTGTCCGCCGGATCGTTCCGGATACGGATTTCTTCTTGCTTTATCTGATTCCGGTCATTTTGCTCATGTTCCTGCATTTTGATTTTAATTATCTGGCTTTCGGAACAATAGCGTTCAATTTGATGCTTTTGGCCTTCTATTTGTGCTTACGTATATCAGATAATAAATGGCGGATGATCGTGGAGATTGTTGCAACACCGTTGCTTTATGGGCTGGCGGGAGCTGTGGCATGTTTGTTCGCTTTATCTGTCTTGATTTATGAGTTCCTGAATAAAACCCCGAAGTTCTATTGGTCTTCGTTGTCCGTTCTGTTGGGACTTTTATGTGGTGTTTGCAGTGTCTATTTCGCTCTGTTGGGAGAGTATCGTTTTGCCTTTTTGCCGGATGTTTATTATCATACGGCACTGGAACCCAAAACGGTTATCTATTATTCATGGATTTCGTTCCCTTTAATTCTTATTCTGGCTTTTCTGCTGAGAAAAAGAAAGAAAGCGGCCGGCAAGAAAATATGGATAGCAGGAGGTGTTTTACAGCTAGCTCTTTTATGCGTATTATGTTGGTGGGGAATACCGGAATACGGAGATAAGAAGTCGGCTAAAGTAAAAGAGTTGGATTATTACGCAAGAACGGAACAATGGGATAAAATTCTGGATGCTAACAAAGGTACGCTGACGAATTATCTGAATATGTGTTATCTGAATCTGGCTTTGGCACAGAAAGGGGAGTTGGCCGATCGTATGTTTAGTTTTGACCAGAGAGGTCCCCAGGGGCTGATGGTCGGCTGGAATAAAACAGAGCAGATATCTTCTTTGTTAAGTGATATTGCTTTTGCTATGGGTAATTCGGCGATGGCGCAGGAGATGGCTTTTGAAGCTTACGCGACTGCAATCGGAGAGGGTAACCCGCGAATGCTGAAAAGACTGGTCCAGACAAACCTTATTTATGGTGAATATCCGGTTGCGGAGAAGTATCTGAATATATTGGGGAATACGATTTATTATAAAAAATGGGCTGACGATCACCGGAAGTTTTTATATAACGATACCGCGGTGGAGCAAGACTCCGTGTTGGGTTCAATGCGTAAAAGCCTGCCGAAGGAAAATTATCTTTCCGAGATCAACTATATGGAAAAAGATCTGTGCATGGTAGCAGAGGCTAATCCGGAAAAGAAAGCGGCTATCGAGTATCTGGGAGCTCTTTATTTGTTGGCAAAAAATATGGACGGTTTCAAAAATATGCTGGAGACTTATTACGGAACGGATGTTCTTCCTTCATTGCCTAAGTCTTTCCAGGAAGCTGTGATCACTTTATCGGAAGCGGAACCGGATTACTGGAAACGTTTCGATATTTCTCCGTCTGTCATGCAACGTTTTGCTGAATATAAAAAACAGGTACTGGCAAACCGGAATAATAAAAATGCGTTGCCCGGACTGATGAGAAGGGCCTACGGAGATACTTACTGGTTTTATTTTATGTTCAAATAAAAGATGTGGGATATGAATGGAAATTATAAATATATAGCGTTGCTGGCCTTGTTTTTTTCATGTTCGGATTCGGTTCAGGTTAGTGAAACATTGGATAGAAAGCCTGCCATCGTTCCGGATTATGCCGATATAACAATACCTGCTAATATTGCTCCTTTGAATTTTTCTTTGAAGGATTCTATGGAGGATGCTCAGGTCGTTTTGTCATACTCTGACCAGCGGATTGAAGTGAAGTCAAAGGATAACCAATTTGTTTTCCCAACCTCTAAATGGAAGAGGCTTTTATCGTCTGCTGCAGGAAATGAGGTTGAGGTGGTTGTCCGGGTGAAAGAAAAAGGGAAATGGCTGGAATATGCGCCTGTCAAATGGAGCGTGGCAGCAGAACCGGTCGATCCTTACATCGCTTACCGCCTGATTGCTCCGGGATATACTTTATGGAACAAGATGGGACTTTATCAGCGTGACCTGGAGAGCTATACGGAGACTCCGATCATCGAGAATAAAATGAGCGGCAGAAACTGTGTGAATTGTCATTCGTTCTGTATGCAAAATCCGGATAAGATGTTGTTCCATATGCGTGAAACATATCCGGGAACGATCCTGGTAGATGGGGATAAGATCGAGAAACTGAATACGAAAACGGAGCAAACGATTTCATCTTTGGTATATCCGTCCTGGCATCCTTCCGGAAAGTATGTGGCATTTTCCGTAAACAATACCAAACAGGGGTTCCATGCTAATAACAGGAACCGTATAGAAGTGTTCGATGAGGCTTCCGACGTGGTTGTATATGACGTGGTGAAACATGAAATTGTCACCACGGCCAAATTATTCTCGAAGGATGCTTTTGAAACTTTCCCAACGTTTTCTCCGGATGGAAAGACTCTTTATTTCTGTACGGCTGCCGCACGTCCTATTCCGAAAGAATATTCCGAGGTGAAATATAATTTGTGTTCTATCGGGTTTGATCCTGAAACCCGGAGTTTCGGTTCGGTAGTCGATACTTTATATAATGCGGCTGTTTCAGGGCAAAGTGCTTCTTTCCCCCGTGTATCTCCGGATGGAAAACATGTAATGTATACAGTATCCGGATATGGTAATTTTTCTATTTGGCATAAAGATGCCGATCTGTATATGGCTGATTTGTCAACCGGAGAAAGTGTACCGTTGGATATTTTGAATAGCGATGATGTAGAGAGTTATCATTCCTGGAGCAGTAACAGCCGTTGGGTTATCTTCAGCAGCCGCCGGATAGACGGATTATATACCCGCCCTTATATAGCTTATATAGATGAAAACGGAAAGGCTTGTAAACCTTTCCTGCTGCCTCAAAAAGATACCGGATTTTATGACCGTTTTATGATGTCCTATAATATTCCGGAATTCATTACCGGAAAGGTGAAAGTAGGAGGGAGAGTCCTGGGATTAAAGGCTAAGGAAGATAAAGGTATCGATGTGAAGTTTGCAAAATAAAGATTTATTCCTGTAGATGTAATTACTGAATATAAATAAGTCGGAAAAATAAAACCGGTAAACCAGATGGTCAATCTGAAGTTTACCGGTTTTATTTTTAGTGAATGTATAATTTATGTTTTTACATTATCTATTTCCGCCAGCCCACCAAACTTGTTCTGAGTAAATATATTGACCATCTCCATAGGCTGCTTTTACTTCCGGGTTAGCAGATGTGTCACTATTTCCATAAGGACAACGGATCGGGAATTTTTTTGTGTTCTTGAATGCATAGAAATCCTTACCTTCTGCTTTTAAACGACGTACATCGTTGAAAGATTCTGTGGCTTCTCCGGAAGCTCCCCAGAAAGCGAAATATTTTTGCAACATAACTTCTTTTAAAGGATCGATAGCAAACAGCGGTTTCACATTTGCTTCAAAATAACTGTTGGCTGCTTCTTCCGTCAAAGCTTGTGATGTAACAGTTATGTTTGAACCTAATGTAGTGATAGCCGAAGCTACACTGTTTTCCGTATTAAGAATCGCACTTGACACAGCTTCTTTTAATGCAGCTTCTGCTTCCGATGTACGGTTTAAGCGGCTAAGAGCTTCCGCTTCCAGGAATTTTATTTCATGGAAACTTAATAATAAAGTGGGAGCTGTTCCTGAATAAACAAATGCTGAAACACCATATTTTTGCATATTTTGTTCCGGAGTACCATTAGGAGCAGGAACATAATTGGGATCGGAAGCTCCGGTAACCTGAATACGCTTTCCTCCTTGAGTCGGAGATAACATAACACGGGTAAAACGCGGGTCTTTGCGTTCGCTAAGTTTTGCACCTAAACTTTCACTGTTTGCAAAAGCTGCACGTGATGCAAAAAATCCGTAGAATGGGTTGATGTTGTTTACATCATAGACAGCAAAGGCTGCCTGGTCCGCTGCAGAAGAAAATGATTTAGCTGTGTATTCTAATACTTTTTTCAGATCTCCATCCTTGTCGGATGATCGGTTGAGTAAACGCATTGTATAACGAGCTTTCAGACCATAAGCAAATTTCAACCATTTTCCGGCATCACCACCGTAAAGTAAATCGTAGTTTCCTAATGGGGAGAGATCTTCTTTTTGCAGGTTGACGATCGCATCATCCAATAATGTCATTATTGTTGCATAAATTTCTTCCTGTTTGTCGATTTTAGGAGTCATATACAATGGAGAACCGTTTTCGTCGACAACGGCAGCTTCACTATAAGGCGTATCACCAAACATATCGGTTAATAATGCAGAGTTATAAGCAGCCATAACTTCTGCAGCACCTTTAGTAATATAATTCCCTTCGTCGCGGCCACCTTCGTTACACTGATTGATAATTATACGTGCATTCTTCAAAGAGGTATATGTACCACTCCAGATATTATTGAATGTAGATGCGGCAGACGGTTCGTTTAGGCGAGTTTCTGCATTGTATAATTGGTTGTCGATACCTACTTCATATTCAATATAAGATGAGAAATAAGTATTGAAGTCTCCTCCTACATTAGAAAAAGCAGTAGAAGTAATAACATCTGTCATGATGAATTTGCCTTCTACACTGTTTGTATGGCTGGTATCTTTGTTGATATTATCCATGATATCTTCTGAACAGGCGGAAAATATCAGGGAGAAAGATACGACAGTCAAAGTTTTTAAGGAACCTATAATTGTTTTCATATTCATTTCTTTAACTATTAGAATTTCACATTGACACCGAATCCGTAGCTGGAAGTTCCCGGAAGAGAGAAACGTTCAAATGCTCCGGCCATATTATTATTACCTAATGTCGCTTCAGGGTCGAATCCTTTTATTTCAGACCAAACAATGATATTACGTGCAAATACATTTACGTTTACATTCAGGTTATTCTTGTTATAAACCGGATAACTTAATGCTATTTCGCGTAATTTCAGGAATGAGTTGTCATAAATATAAGCTTCGTCTATACCTCTTACCGTACGGAAATAAGTTTCTGCATTTTCTCCGGAAACATGGATATCATTCGGTGCATATCCGGTTACATTTCCACTTGCGTCTTTAACCTCTTTTACTGAGTTTTTTCCAAAAGTGAACCCATTTTTACGATAGTCGGCAGACAGTTGGCTAACGCCATAGAAGTTTTGCTCTCCGGCTGTACCGCTATACATCTGACCTCCCTGTTTCCAGTCGAATACTGCTGATAGACGGAACTTATAAAGTTCTATGGTTGTACTGAAACCTAAACGGAAGTCTGGAGACACTTTTCCGATCACGGCTTCTTCACCAGCCTGCGGCATACCGTTTTCATCGACTACAATTTGTCCGGCTTCGTTGCGTAAGTAACTTACACCATATACTACCGGGAACTTATCTTTGATACCGGCACGTACCTGTGGAGTTACGAATCCGCCCAACATAATGCTTTCTACTCCAGGAGCCAGCTCGTCTACATAGTTGTCTATTTTGGAGAAGTTGAATGCAAAATCAAGTTTGAAGTCTTTTGTATCAACAGGAGAAATTCCGAGTGTGAGTTCATGTACGTTTGAGTGCATTTTACCACCGTTCATCATCATACTGCTTGAACCGGTCGAACCGGCCAATGGAACTTCAAATATCTGATCCGTTACATTTTGTCTGGAGAATGTATAATTCAAAGAGAATAAGCCATTCAGGAATGTAAGATCGGCACCGATTTCGTATGATTTTGTATTCTGAGGTTTCAGATTAGGATCATAAACGACATAATAAGGAATATACGACATGACACCATTCAAAGGATACATGATGGGAGTACCCTGGAAGAAACCACCGCCATATCCGGGTGTGTAATAATATGTCGGCACATATTCACCTGCCATACCTACTTCTGCGTATGATGCACGTATTTTACCAAATGTCAGGATATCGTTTTTCAGCGGTTCTAGTTCTGTGAATACCCATCCTAAAGATACTGACGGATAGAAGAAAGAACGGTTGCCACGTGGCATAGACGATACGATATCATTACGTCCTGTTACATTAAAATACAACATGTTTTTCCAAGCTAATGACAGGCTCGCAAAATTACCGACTGTACGTTTTCTGGAATAAGAAGCTGATGAGCTATATACAGAAGCATTGTTCAGATGATTCCATCCCGGAAAGTTGAAGTTATATCCTTCCGCCATCGTATCTTTGATGCGTTTGTCAACTAACTCATTACCCAGTAAGGCATCAAAATTGAAATCATCATTAATATGCCAGTTGTAGGTGAAAGTCAATAGAGAGTTCATTTCATTTACGGTAAAACCATAATCACGGGCATAGCCTAATCCCGTTCCTGTACCTGTACTTCCATAACCATAAATATCGAGATAGCTTGTTGTATAGGCATCGTCTCCAAGTTGGTATTTGATATCGAGTTTATGATCCTCTGTATTGAATTTAGTTGAATATTTTAAGAATGCATTTCCGAAAAAGCGTTGTGAACGTTCGGTAAAAGAGTTGTTGTCGACGGCCCAGTTTGCATCGTCAATCCAACCTTCGCGGAAAGTATTTTGTGTATATGGATCGCCTTCGATATGTGCAGGAATTCCGGCCATATTATAACTGATCGGTGCAGTATATACGGTTGCTGTGACACCATCGTTGGCTGTACCTTGTTTTTTTATTTTTGATGTTACAAAATTACCAGTGAAACCTGTTGTCCAGTTTTCGTGTAATTTGGCTTCACCTGATAATTTGGCATTGTAACGGTTCATGCCTGTTGATGGTACGATACCGTCTGAATGGGTATTACCTAACGAGAATGCGTAGTTTCCTTTATCGAAAGCCTGTGCAACGTTTACCGAGTTACTCCAGGTTACACCTGTATTGTAAAAATCTTTTGCATTATTATATGCCTGAGGCGTTGCCCAAGGATCTAAACCGGCGGCAGCACGTTGAGCCACATAATATTGACCTTGGTGTAAACCGTCTTTGGTGTATGCGTTCTGAACATTACCACCATAAACGGGATCGTTTGCTAAATCTGAAATTTTAGGTCCCCAACTGAAACCTGAATACGGATTGAAATTTCCTGTAGTACCTTGTGCAAATTCACTTTGTAATTCAGGTAATGTTGCGATTTTATCAAAAGCTACATTTGTACTGAAGGAAACTTGCGGTTTACCTTTCTTTGCCCCTCTACCACTTTTTGTTGTGATGACGATCACACCATTGGAGGCACGCATACCATACAATGCTGATGCTGCTTGTCCTTTCAGGATATTGATACTTTCAATATCATTTGGGTCTAGGTCGACTGCACGGTTTGCATAGTCAGTACCGGCAACACTTCCTGTATTCATGTTATCTGTGTTCACATCGGATGTAGAGGCGATAGGCATACCATCTATGACATATAATGGAGTATTATCTCCGGTGAAAGAACGTGAACCACGAATCGTGATTTTGGATGATGCACCAGGCATACCGGAAGACGGTGCAATATCAATACCTGAAACCTTTCCTTGTAAAGCTCCGGCTAAGTTTGTATTTGCTGCTTGAGTCAATTCTTCGGATTTCACGTCTTGCACAGCATATCCTAACGCTTTTTTCTCTTTGGAAATCCCCATCGCTGTAACAACGATTTCAGAAAGGTTTTGAGTATCAGACGTTAGTCTGATGTTTAGAACTGGTTGAACAGCGACTTCCTGGCTTTTCATACCTACGTAAGAAACTACCAGAGTCTTTGCAGAACT
>NZ_QUHH01000060.1:0-1447 GCF_003479515.1 Parabacteroides sp. AF14-59
AGAACTTATTTGCTTCAGGCTAAACCGATAGAGATCGCATGTCCCGGATCTGATCAGATCACAGTGGTGGCATGGGCCGGACTCTCAGGAGATAACGAAAATATCAGTGCTTTGAATCAAGCCAATATTATTTCAGACCTACAGGTAAGCCTCAAACAAAACAATGGCGTTGCAGCAAGCTTACCGGGAGATTTATTCTACGGACAGGTTACTTTGAAAAGTACTTCTACAAAAGCTAGCTCTGAAACATTAAAGATAGAACGTAAAGTTTCTTCTGTTTCTTTGATCACTAAAGGTGTTATTAAAATGCTGGATTCAAGAGATGGTAATTTTTATTACAAAATAAAGAAAACAAAAAGCTCTTTTAATCATAACGGAGAATTGACCGGAGAAGATATCGAATATATTATTCCGGCTACAATGAACGACAAAGGAAATGTTGTTGCAGACAACACAACCATTTTACCAGCTTCCGATATCACTATAGAGCTTTACAAAGACGATAAAATGATTCTTTCTTCCGAAAATGTCAAAAATTTGGAGAAAGTGTCTATAAACGAAGGAGAATTGTCTGAATTGACTTTTGACCTTTCAAAAAACAGCGGTAATATTGTTGTGGCAGACTGGGGTACAGTTATAGTAAATGTTACTGTTGGTTAAAATTTGACCCTCAATTTTTTATATGCATAAAGGCGTACATCCGGATTGTTCCGCGTGTGCGCCGTTTTTTTTCATATACGCGATTCTCCATGATAGGAATACCGCCCTTTATGATAGACACACATATGTTAATTTGTATATCATAAGCATTGATTCACAAAGCATTGAATTAATACATAGGTATTCAAATCACAAGCGATACTTTTACCCATCATCGTGATTAAAAAAAGGTTTAGCATTTATCAATAATAAGCCTATCAACCATGGAGACAACTATAAGTTCAATATTTATCAGATTTGAACATTTCAAAGATTGTCAGTTTGAGCTATCCTCTTATTAAAGAGACTTCGCCATTACAGGTTTATTTGCCGTCAGTTAAAACTGACGGCAAATAAACCTGTAACAAAGCATGTCTTATTGATGACAGATAGCATTGATAACAGATAGCCGATAGACTCTTTTTTCCATGTTCGACTGCAAAGCTTAACTGTCAACTATTCCTTGTCATCCGCCAACGGTGTATTAACCAACGACACAAGAGCATGTATTCATATCACATAGGAGGTATTTGTATCATCAAAAGATTTACTCATCAAACTTATTTTGTTTCATTTAAAGCCACACAAGGCACAAACACCACTCTTTGAGAGATTAACGCCGTGCTATTTGATATTTTCAGCAACTATTTTGATCGTTTTAACTTTTATTGTCGCTTTATTTGATACTCACATTGTTTTTGTATCTATATTTGCAATGTCAGCAAGAGACAAAAGGTTTTGATGAGGG
>NZ_QUHH01000061.1:0-1093 GCF_003479515.1 Parabacteroides sp. AF14-59
ATCAGCCTGGTAAACGGGTTAGTCACGGGGAAAGTACACTGGTTTCATCTGTCAATGTTATTTCTGACGACATGCAGCCTGCTGGCTGCCGTGCTGACAAGACCGGCGAAACAGTTTGCTTTTTCAAAGGCAGACGGATTAGTGCTTGTTTTGGCAACTATCGTTGCGCTCACTTATAACTGGCAACTGAATCCGGAACCGGAGAAAATGTTGTTCGGAGGACAACTGGTCGTACTGTGGTTTCTGTTGCGATTTATATTTACCGGATGGCCTCAACTACGATTGTTTTTTCTGACAACGATCGTTGTAACCGGATTGGTCGAAGCTGTTTTGGGGATGCGGCAGTTGCATGGCTTTGAAGGCTCTAACCATTCCCTGTTCAGGCTGACCGGAGATTTTTATAACCCGGGACCCTATTCAGGATATCTCGCAATCGTATTGCCGGTTTGCCTGTGGATGATCTTACGGCAAACAAAAATGTATCTGTATTATCTGGCATGGGGTACCTTGCTGGCAATCATCGTAGTATTGCCTGCCGGAATGAGCCGGACAGCCTGGATCGCTGCCGCCCTGTCATGTGCATGGGTGTACTGGGAACAACGGATCGGATGGAAAAAAACAAAAACATACATTTATGAATTTAAAACCTTAACTATAGTATCATCTGTTTTGGTACTAATTTCTGTAGCCGGTGCATTGACGGGTATTTTTCTTCTAAAGAAAGATTCTGCCAATGGCCGGCTACTTTTATGGAAAATAACTGAACAAGCTATAGTGGAACAACCCTGGACCGGAACCGGACTGGGAGGTTTTCCGGCTGCTTATGCAGAAACACAGGCGCAGTATTTTGCCTCCGGGGAAGCCTCGGAAACAGAGATGATGGTCGCAGGCTGTCCGGAATACGGATTTAATGAATTCTTACAAATTGGTTTGGAACAAGGGTTGGTGGGTTTAATGGTTTTTGTATTGTTGTTAGGCTATTCCTTGTTCCGGGGGGTGAAAAACAGGCAGGCAGGAGCGGCAGGAGGGATATTGGCGTTGATGGTGTTCAGTCTGGCGTCTTATCCGTTGCAGCTACCGGAGTTCTGGGTGG
>NZ_QUHH01000062.1:0-836 GCF_003479515.1 Parabacteroides sp. AF14-59
GTAAATTATCATGGTATAAAGAAAGGGGAACGGGAAGACCTTGAAGCCAAGTTGGGCTTGAAGAAGGGTTTCCAGGTAACTCCCAACCTGATGGACCGTGCAAAGATCGTTATTCAGAAGTTCTTTGACGGCAAAGGTTTTAAGAATGTAGACGTCGATATTGTACAACGTGATGATTTGTCCAAAGAGGGCGAAGTGATCGTCGATATCAATATCGATAAGAATGAAAAGACGAAGATTCATCGTATTTATTTTGAAGGAAACAAGGCTTTGTCTAACAGGGACCTGAAGAAGGCGATGAAGAAGACGAACGAAAAGTTCAGTATTCCGAACGACTGGAAGACCAGTATCCTGGAAGCATTCAGTACGAAGAAGTTCACTACGGAAGAATACGAAAAAGATAAGCAGAACATTATCTCCAAATATAACGAACATGGTTATCGTGACGCGGTATTGCTGGCTGATAGTGTTGTGAATTTTAATGAGAAGAAGGTCGATATCTTCCTGAAACTGGAAGAAGGAGACAAGTATTATCTGAAAGACATTCGTTTTGTGGGTAATACGCAGTACGCTTCTGATTTTCTGGAGGCGATCCTCGGAATGAAGCCGGGTGAGGTGTATAACCAGAAAAAGTTGACGGAACGTTTGTCGACAGATGAAGATGCTGTATCCAATGTCTATTATAATAATGGTTACATCTTCTTTAGTGCCGACCCGGTAGAAGTAGATGTGGATAACGACTCTATCTCCCTGGAAGTGCGTATTCAGGAAGGTCCGCAGGCTACCATCAACCGTGTGATCATTAACGGTAACGACCGTCTGTATGAAGATATCGT
>NZ_QUHH01000063.1:0-835 GCF_003479515.1 Parabacteroides sp. AF14-59
ATTATCCGCAACTAAAAATCAAAAAGGAATATGAAAGAATTAGAAAACAACTGGATGAAAAAATGGGAATCGGTAAAAGAAAAAACCGTCTGCCCTGTTGACCTCAATACTTATTTTGAGCAAGAAGAAATTGCAGGAAAATCGTTAACGACGATTAATATCGGTTCTTGCGATTTGCCGAGTGGAAATCTTTTGGTACGAGATCCATTGGTATATCTCCCAAACAGAAACGAACGTCCATATTTTCAGAACGCTCCTGCGGGTAAATATGAAACGGAAATTTGTGTAATCAAATCTGACGACGAGGATTGCGACCGTTATGCCGCAGTACGTTTGCGCTTCAATGAAAAGCGGGCTGTTCGATTCTATGAAGCATTAGTTGGGAATGAAAACCTTGAAACATTGGAAGAGGGTGATTACTTTGGATTTTGTGTAGATGCTGGTTTAGGATGTGTATGTGATGAAATTATCCACCGTATTTATTGCGACTGGGATGAACAATGGCGCAAAGATAATCCCGATGATAATCCTTATGATGGATATTTTGCTGCATTATTCAAAGAAAACTATTATCTCCATCCAGAATATCAACGTGCAGGCGGAGACTGGTTAAATTGGCAAGTGCCGGGGACGGAGTATCATATTCCCATTTTTCAATCAGGGTTCGGAGATGGTACGTATCCGGTTTATTGGGGCATAGACGAAGGCGGCGAAATATGTCAGTTGGTAATTCAGTTTATTGATATAGAATTAGCCTATGGCAATGATGAAGAGAATTAATGTGCGGATAACAAATAAATAAGCAACCCTAACAGTTGCTATTTACAACCCATTA
>NZ_QUHH01000064.1:0-753 GCF_003479515.1 Parabacteroides sp. AF14-59
CGTTGCCTGCTAGTAGGCAGCAGACCATTAAAACCATTGACATATGGAAAAGTACGTTAACATTATGTTAGACCGGGCTTTTAAAACCGTTTTCGGTGAAAAGCAAGTAGCAATCGACTTTATCAATGCCACCCTCGAAGGTGAGCACCGGGTCAAGGATCTGACCTATCTCGATAAAGAAATCCAACCTGAGGTAATAGAACAACGAACGGTGATCTTCGATCTCCTGTGTGAAGACGTGGATGGAAGTAAATTTATCCTCGAAATGCAGAATTGCCCGCAACGTTATTTCTTTAACCGCGGATTTTATTACATTTGTCGGATGGTTTCCCGTCAGGGAGAAACCGGCGATAACTGGAAGTACAGCTTGCTTCCGGTATATGGCATCTATCTGTTAAATTTCTGCTTGCCAGAGTTTCAGAGCTGGCGCACCGACGTGGTGTTGGCTAACGAGGCAACAGGAAAAACTTTCGGCGAGGTCAAACTGAAGCAGATTTATCTGTCGTTCGACCTGTTCAATTTGAGTGAAGAGGAATGTAAGACACCTCTTGAGAATATGGTTTATATATTGAAGAATATGAATTTATTTGATATGTCTCCGTTCAAGGAGAAAAACGATGCCTTCAAACGCCTGCTCGATGTGGCGAACCTGGAAGCGATGACAGCGCACGAACGTGCCGTCTACGATGAAAATCTGAAAATTTATCGCGATTGGCGCAATACGTTGGAGTATGCAGTGGAAGAAGCTGAAGA
>NZ_QUHH01000065.1:0-729 GCF_003479515.1 Parabacteroides sp. AF14-59
GTAAATTATCATGGTATAAAGAAAGGGGAACGGGAAGACCTTGAAGCCAAGTTAGGCTTGAAAAAGGGATTCCAGATCACTCCCAACCTGATGGACCGTGCAAAGATCGTTATTCAGAAGTTCTTTGACGGCAAAGGTTTTAAGAATGTAGACGTCGATATTATACAACGTGATGATTTGTCCAAAGAGGGCGAAGTGACTGTCGATATCCATATCGATAAGAATGAAAAGACGAAGATTCATCGTATTTACTTTGAGGGGAATGAGGCTTTGTCTACCAGGAACCTGAAGAAGGCGATGAAGAAAACGAACGAAAAGTTCAGTATTCCGAACGACTGGAAGACCAGTATCCTGGAAGCATTCAGTACGAAGAAGTTCACTACGGAAGAATACGAGAAAGATAAGCAGAACATTATCTCCAAATATAACGAACATGGTTATCGTGACGCTGTATTGCTGGCTGATAGTGTTGTGAATTTTAATGAGAAGAAGGTCGATATCTTCCTGAAACTGGAAGAAGGGAACAAGTATTATCTGAAAGACATTCGTTTTGTGGGTAATATGCAGTATGCTTCTGATTATCTGGAGGCGATTCTCGGAATGAAGCCGGGCGAGGTATATAACCAGAAGAAACTGACGGAACGTTTGTCGACAGATGAAGATGCCGTATCCAATGTCTATTATAATAATGGTTACATCTTCTTTAGTGCCGACCCGGTAGAAGTAGAT
>NZ_QUHH01000066.1:0-595 GCF_003479515.1 Parabacteroides sp. AF14-59
TTTTTAATACTTGTACTACTTGTTGATATGTAAATCTTTCAAAGAACTATTGCTTATCTTTCGATTGCGGCTGCAAAGGTAAGGACTTTATTTTAACTACCAAATTTTTCAGAAGAAAAATTCAAAGTTTTTTTTGAGTCGCTGCGGCGGTTGGATTTTTGCTTAGAACTTCTAACCTCATCCCCTTTCCACAGGTTACCTCTTTCATCATCTTGGTCTGCCGTTCTCTCTTGAATGCGGGTGCAAAAGTAGTGCTTTACAACATACACTCCAAACTTTTCACCCTTTATTTTTCAATTATTTTCACGAAGAGGCCTTGTAGTATCGTGTACGCATGAATTTAGAATAGAATTAATCAATAGCTGATTTCAGTATCTGCGGGAGAATAACAAAAGGATAAATGATTTTAAGGCGTTTTTAGCGTTATCTAAGCGAGTTATAAGACAAAGGGAGTCCTTATAGTCACAGCAGCCGGAACAGCCGTACATTACGAATAAAAGCATCGATGTTCCGGATGTAAAGAATGGATTTGTATAAAATGGAAAAAGGAGTCCACTCTTTCGAATGAACTCCTTCTACCTTTCAGCTCTCGCTT
>NZ_QUHH01000067.1:0-517 GCF_003479515.1 Parabacteroides sp. AF14-59
TTCATGGCCTTAGATTTAATGAATGACTTTTAAAAAACGTTCCCACCTGAATTGGTTTGTATCCGGATCTACCGATTTCCAGATGATCCAGGCTTTTCCAACAATATATTCTTCGGGCAGTAATCCCCAATAACGTGAATCCTGTGAGTTCATGCCTTTGTCGCCTGCCATAAAATAGTAGTTTTTCCGGAAACGGTAACCATTAATCGGAGTCCCGTTAAGAAGAACCGTAGAATTCTTGTATTGAAGATTACCTTGTTGTTCCCATTCGATCAGTTTTTTATATAACCGGAAGTTTGTATGATCTAAAGTAACGGAATCACCTTTTGCCGGTATATAGAGCGGTCCGAAATCCTTGATGTTCCAGCCTATGATACTGTCGAATGGGAAACTCCGGAATATACCGTCTTGAAATTTTTCAGTCGCTGCTATTCCTTTTTGTGAATCCATGTTGCCGAGAGGTGTTTGTACGCCTTCCACATGAAAGAATCCGTTTCGGATGGATAAGGTATCTCCC
>NZ_QUHH01000068.1:0-512 GCF_003479515.1 Parabacteroides sp. AF14-59
CCGGAGGCAAAATACTGCGCCTGTGTTTCTGCATAAGCAGCCGGAAAACCTCCTAGTCCGGTTCCGGTCCAGGGTTGTTCCATTATAGCTTGTTCAGTTATTTTCCATAAAAGTAGTCGGCCATTGGCAGAATCTTTCTTTAGAAGAAAAATACCCGTCAATGCACCGGCTACAGAAATTAGTACCAAAACAGATGATACTATAGTTAAGGTTTTAAATTCATAAATGTATGTTTTTGTTTTTTTCCATCCGATCCGTTGTACCCAGTACACCCATGCACATGACAGGGCGGCAGCGATCCAGGCTGTCCGGCTCATTCCGGCAGGCAATACTACGATGATTGCCAGCAAGGTACCCCATGCCAGATAATACAGATACATTTTTGTTTGCCGTAGGATCATCCACAGGCAAACCGGCAAAACAAGTGCGAGGTATCCGGAATAAGGTCCCGGATTATAAAAATCCCCGGTCAGCCTGAACAGGGAATGGTTAGAGCCTTCAAAGCCATGCAA
>NZ_QUHH01000007.1:0-152849 GCF_003479515.1 Parabacteroides sp. AF14-59
GCTATCATATTTATTACAATATAAATTATAAAAAATGGAAATAAAAATCATTAAACAAATCACAGACGAAGTAATTGAAGGATTACAGAATATTCTTCCTCAACTGTCTCCATCATCGGTATTTATTTTAGATAAAAAGCATCTGGAAAATGTAATTAAATCAGATTCTATAACTCTATTTATTGCCGAAGATGAGAATAAAGTTTTAGGTACTTTAACGCTTGCAATATATCCAACACCTCTTACCAGAAAGGCATGGATTGAGGATGTTGTAACCGATAATGCTGCCAGAGGAAAAGGAATCGGAAAACTATTAATTGAGGCGGCGATGGAACATGCCCAAAAATTGGGAATTGAGAAAGTCGACTTAACATCAAGCAATGATAGGATTGCTGCCCACGGATTATATAAAAAGACCGGATTTGAAAAAAGAGATACTTCCGTTTTCAGAAGGTATATCAAGTAGCTACTGACACTATAGCTTTCATAGAAAAACTATTATCGGATAGAGAGTAAACCGAACAAGAGAAAGAATAGATATGTCAAAATGATATTTTAAGTGCTTTTTTACGGCAAGGTATGGAGCTTGACCAAACACAGTCATATTTTAGAGGATTCTCCGGAAGTTCAGATATATCGTATTGCAATAAAGGAGAAGATAAAACAGACTTTAAGACAGGATAATTCAAACAACAGCTCTCATTTATTCTTAAATTTTAATCCTCAGAAGATTAATGCAAGGCTCTTTTTGAATGATCTCACCTACCTTCCAGAGTAAAAAAGAGGCCGAAAAACATAAGATTGGGGTAAAAAATCATACGGCTAAGCTCCATTTAAATATTATTTAACACATTTTTCTATTAAAACAAATCCCCAGTTCATTTAAAAGGAAATTTTTTTCGTTTAAAACGAGATGAATTTTCTTTTAAACAAACTGAAAAATCAGAGAAGAAAGGCCTATGTGTTAAATATTGTAATCAAACATTCTCTAAAACAGTTAATTCAAAACACGCATACATTAGTATCACAAGCTATTTTTTTACTATTTGATAGCATAATACAGTATTTAATAGCTATTTATTATTTTACAAAAACTGATCAATAAAAAAACTCCACATTTCACATCTCCGGCATACGTCAGTAAATACAAAGGATAGCATAAGGAGGAGTTAAAATAGTCATAAAAGCTTGACACAAATGATAAAATAGAATAAAATAGAAAACAAGAACCTATCTACAGTATCAGCTTATTAAATTAAATTTTATCTTTAATCCATATAAATCAACCAACGATTAACACTAAAAACACTCCTATATGAAAAAGCAAGCTACCATTTTATTCTTACTCCTGGGGATAAGCTACACTACATTCGCCCAGCGCATCATAAAAAATCCTGAATATGAATTCAAGAGTACCGGTATCAATACAATTACCCAAATAGAGCGAAACAAAGAAAACACACGGATACAAATACACAGTGAATTCATACCCCATTGGTGGATCACTTTCGACAGTACCTCTTACATCAAAGACGCAGATTCCGGAAAGAAATATTTTCCCATCGGAATTGAAGGTACTACATTCGGTAAACAAACGTTCATGCCTGATTCCGGCGATTCGATATTCACCTTGGTCTTTCCACCTCTCGATAAGAAAATGAAAAAATTCGATTATATGGAATCTGAGACAGGGGAAGGCTCTATCTTTGGAGTCTCACTGGAAAAGAAGAAAAAACAAAAGACCAAACAGACAGAAGAAGGTATATACGGAACATGGAAAGATATGGAAAACCATTTGGCTACAGAAGCCGATCCGTCAGTTAATTATGGGAGCGATTTCTTCCGGAAAGACACAGCTCACTTACGTGGTTTTCTGAAAGGGTATGATAGTCGCGCCGGATTCAATACGGGTATAATCTATATTAATAATGTCATGACCCGCGAAGATTATCCGACTGTTGTACAAATTCATCCTGACGGACGCTTTGAAGCAGATTTCCCGCTGAATCAACCTTGGGAAGGCTATATCTTTTTTAAAAGAACAACAGTACCGTTTTATATCGAACCCGGAGAAACTTTATTCATTTCTCTCGACTGGGAAGATTTTCTGATGGCAGACCGGTATCGCGACCGCCGATATGAATTCAAAAACATAGTATACAAAGGTACCTCAGCCAGGATAAATGCTGAACTTTGCAGGATTAAAGTAAACACCTTCAGTTATAGGGATTTTGAAAACCAACTCAAGACGCTTTCCCCTGCGGATTTCAAACAACAGCAATTGGAGGCTCTTCAAGAAGCAAATGACTCGCTGGCACTAAAACTGAAACAAAACTCAACATCAATCAAAGGACAGCAAATTTTGAAAAATAAAATACTTTTGTCATTCTACGGAGCTTTGTTCGATTATGCGATGATGCGGACTCATTATGCTGCCCGGGATTCTACCAACGAGATACTGAAACAACCGCTTCCGGACGATTATTACGACTTCCTTACACAGATTAATAGTAACGATAAAAACTTAATGATCCCGAATTCATTCAGTAGTTTCATAAACCGTTATGAGTTTATGGGACCTTTCAATAAAGCCAATATGCCATTCAAACCCGAAGACAGGTTCGAAGTACTTAGTAAAGAATGGATACGTAAAGATTCTATTTTACGAAATGATTTGCAAATCACTCCCGGTTTATTGTTCGATATAGCCAAGGTTCGTTCATTGGATTACGCTCTGAGTTCGATCACACCTAAAGAAGGAACTTTACTGGTCGGACAGCTAACCAACAGCATCGCTGAACCTTTCCTGAAAGAAGAAACAATGCGCATGTATGCAAAAAAATTCCCGGAGGGAGAAAAACAGGCCTATAAACTTCCGGAAGGAAAAGCGACCGATATTTTCCGCAAAATGGTCAATCCGCACAAAGGGAAGTTTGTCTTAGTTGATTTTTGGGCTACAACCTGCGGCCCTTGCATTTATAGCATTAAAGAGATGCAGCCGCTAAGAGATAAATACAAAGGCAGTCCGGATCTTGCTTTTGTATATATTACGGACACAGGTGGTTCTCCAGAAAGCTCTTACAATAAATTCATTTCGGAAAATGATATGGGGGATAACTTGTTCCGCTTGTCTGAAGATGAATATAACTACTTGCGCCAGTTGTTCAGATTCAACGGTATACCCCGTTATGTCATGTTAAACCGGGATGGGGATGTAATCGATGACGATTTTCCCGGACACAGTGCAAAAACAGAATTACAGAAGCTATTGCCGGATAGCAAATAAATCAGCTCAATAAAAGCACTAAAAAAAGAGGATGTTGCAAAAGCATTAAAAATAAAGCTTTACAACATCCTCTTAAAATATACTCCGATTAAAATCTATTCAACAGTTATTATATGCACGGAAGGTTCATCCAGCGTAACTGTTTTCGTTTCTCCCGTCTCCGTATTAAAACAACGTATCGTATCTTTCTCCGTATTCTGCACTGTTACCTGCCAGCCATTATCAACCTTTGTAATACGTAAGATATCCGTCGTATTGCTACCGGGAGAAACTGCCAAACCATCGGCACAATGAATCGTTTCGATATGATAACGTCTCACATCGACAGGGAATTTCCAGCCATTGCAAACGAATGTAGCCTGATGTTGCTGCTCATCACTTTGCCAGTCGGTGTTCAACAGATAAATAGTACGGCGATCCTTATTATCCCAGACAGTAAAACCAACAGACGGAGCTGATTCGATCCAACCTTTTGAGAGTTCTTCACCGACTGTTTCTGTTGCTAACTCACGCATTGTCGCCTCATACTGGCTTCGTAAAGAGGCTTCTGCCGGATATACCGTCTGCGGGAAATAGATAATCTTTCCACTGCCAAACGAAATAACAGTCTTTCCACTCAATGACTTATAACTATCACCTAACATTTCACGGATAACCGCATCGTTTACCGGAAACTTCACAGGCTGGTCCGGTTGAAGTTCGGCATTCAGGTGAGCAGCGGTCAGAACCAACGTTCCGCCGTTAAATACATAGTTGCGGATACGGAGGAAATCGCCTTCCTCAAAACTATTCCAGCCCAGGAAAACCATTGCCTTGTATTTATTCATCACATCCTGCGGAGCTTCGACAGGTAAGATATCCACTGTACCATAAGGGGTAGAAGTAAACCAACCTTTCGGACCACAACCGTCGACAATATTATCCGGATAGAAAACATTCAGCAAATCGAAACTTTCCGTCGCCTTGTTAAATTCCCATTTATCTCCCTTCTGTGACCAGAGACTGCCGCGGCCAAATGATTTCCAGGCATCATTTCTTCCCTGAAGAACGGCAATGTTACTTTTCAGTTCACCGCGCCGGGTATGTGTTTCTATAAAGTCAAGCACACGGTGCTGAGCATACAGATGTTCTTTGCCGGACTGGGAGTAACGGTCGTTTGCATATTCGTCCAGCCATAATGCCTCTTCGGTGTTCATATGGGAAGAACCGTGCATATAAGCTACTGCCAGTGACATATATAAACGCAGGGAGTGTTTCGGATCGGTGAAAGGACCTGATCCCCATTGCATGGCATGCAACGTTCCATAATTTTGTTTACTATAGGCACGTGAGGCACCACGCAGGGAAGAGAGGATAATTTCTTCCGGGCCATACATCTGCTCGGCTCCCAGCCAGTTATAACCTGCCTGATATAAATAACGGAACATAGTGGACGGACCGGTATGACGACTGCTCTCCCCCTTTGAATAACGGAAGTTTTCAACCAATTTACGGGCACCGTCAGCCATATCCTTCACCCCATACGGGTCATAATGAATAAATACGCCATGATCGGTGTAGATAGGACGATGTTTGGCAAAGATACCCCCATAAGGGCGGTTACGGGCAGCCATATCGGAGAAGACTCCCTGATACAGGAAATGTTGCCAGTAATAATAACCACCGTCATTTTCATGTGCCTGTTTTCCGCGAAACATAGGAGATGCCAGTGTCTCCAGATCCGGATTGATACGTTTTCCTGCCAATGTACGGCCTTCTACCTGCCAGGCATAAGGAATCTGCAGCTTGTTCAGCAAACCGGTATAATGACGAATAACTTCCGGACGGGCAACACGGAAACCACTCCACTGGTAAGACGGGCGGAACTGATACCAGTTTCCAATGCGTTTGGAAATATACCATTTGAAAAAATAATCATAAGGCATATATTCTTTATCTATATAAATCTCATCGCCCGAAGAAATATATACCTCATCCGGCTCTTTTTCTATTATCTGGCGAATCATCACTTCCGCTTTCCGGCTTCCGTCATCAAAAGTCATCGGGACGGCAGAAGCATAGTCTCCGGCACGAAATTCCACAACATGCAAACCGGTCTCTTTCAGTTCTATCTCCTGGAACGACGGGAATACGAAAGACGGAGCCTGTACTTTTAAACGTACATCCGGTTTGTTGGTTTCCAGCAAAACGCCGAAAGCCGCCCCTGCCGTTACATAATCAGGAACTGAAACGACCTCAAAGTCGCGGGCACTCTCCTCGATAAGTTCCAGAGAACGGAGTTCGTACGAATAAGCAGCACGGTTGTCTTCTTTCAATAGAGTCAGTTTCAGATCCCCTTTTCCCTGTACGGATTCAGGCAAAAGGATATAAAAGTCCGCTATATCGGAAGACCGATCGAAAATGTTTCCTTCATAAACAGTTGTACCGTTGAAATCCAGCTTCCAACGCGGCCAACTCCGGGTGGACAGGTTACATCCCGTCCAGTAATTATAATCATCTGTTTTATCGGCAAACTTCGCAAAAGGAATGGAGCAGACCTGTTTCTTATTCTGCATCAGCCGGGGAGCTTCCACCCAGCATTCGCCACTGAAATGAGTTCCTCCGATACGTAAAAAGGCACATGCTACATTGTCGGGAAGGACAAACTTCTGCACTACATTTTGGTATTTACCGGAACCTTCGGGCACAGGGAAATAAAGCAATGAATCCGGGCGATCGTAAATATCGTCTTTATAACGTCCCGGTTTTTTGTAAAATAATTCTATTTCCACTCCGAAGTCTCCACCGGGTGATACGGACAGATCCCGACGTTTTACGACCGGCAATGTGACCGTCAGTTCACCGGGTTTCAGTAAATCACCCGATATGCGGTAATAGGCATGCCGTTCGAAATTATTATCTTCTCCCTTAAAATACAGGGAATATTTGTCTTTCTCTACATGGACGGAGTCCAGATTGTCATCGATATAAAATTCCGATCGCCTGAACATTTCTTCTCCCCTTTTCTCAAAAGGAGCCGGCATTTTCACACCTCCGATTACACGAAGGAATTTCCGGACAGGATAGGCTTGCTTTTCGAACGAAACTGTTTCGGATACACTGTTGCCGGGAGCTAGTAAATGTACTTTTCCGTTGCCGGAAGGAGTGAATATCACCGTTCTTTTCTCTGTTTGCACGTCATCGGCAAACACGGAAGCTACGGCTAACAATTGACAGATCAGAAGATAAAAGATTTTTTTCATAACTAATATTCAGAGATGTCTGTTAATAAATCAGGCCAAATGTACAACTAATTTGTATGTTACGGATAACAAAGAGTGATTATACCTCGTTGTTTTTATGTACTTTTGCCATTCCATTGAATGAATAGAAAGAAAATGATCGTTATCAGAGATACGGATTTATTAAAAGGGAAAAGACTGGTCGCCACTATCGGCTTCTTCGATGGGGTCCATCTGGGACACCGGTTCCTGATCAATGAACTGAAAGGAATTGCAAAGGCTAAAAACCAGCCTTCGGCAGTCATAACCTTTCCGGAACATCCTCGTGCCGTATTACATTCGGACTATCAACCGAAATTACTGAATTCATTTGAAGAAAAACTGGAGCAACTGGCGACTACAGGCGTCGATTACTGTATCGTTCTCGATTTCACTATAGAGCTATCTCGCTTGACGGCACAGGAATTTATCACTTCCATACTGGCTGAGAAACTGCATACAGACGCATTGCTGATCGGTTACGATCATCGTTTCGGACGCGATCGCAAAGATGGTTTCGAGCAATATGTCGTTTACGGGGCTGCCTGTGGGATGGAAGTAATAAAAGCCTCTCCTTATGACGAAGGCCGTACAGCAGTCAGTTCGTCGGAGATCAGAAAGTTGCTGACCGACTGTCATGTGGAAGAAGCCGCCCGGCTACTGACTTATCCCTACCAACTGCGGGGAACAATCGTTAATGGGTATAAGGTCGGGCGTAAACTCGGATTTCCGACAGCCAATATACAGGTGAATGAACCTTTTAAAATCGTTCCGGGAATCGGGGTATATGCTGTCTGGGTATACCTGAAAGGTAAAAGATACAAAGGTATGCTTTATATCGGCGATCGTCCTACGCTCGATAACGGCGATAATATCACACTGGAAGTAAACATCCTGGATTTCTCGGGAGATATCTATAATAATGAAATAACTGTTGCGTTTATATATTATGTACGGGGAGATGTCAAATTCAATTCGCTGGACGAACTGATAGAGCAACTCGGACGCGACAGGGATACGGTGGACAAGATATTAATTAGTTGATAGTTGACAAGTGACAGTTGACAGTTACGAGCAAGCATCAGATGCTGCAGGTAGCTTCAACTGTCATTTGTCAACCGTCAACTGTCAACTATAAAAAATGTACTACGAAGCAATAGATACTTTAAAAGGGATGATCAGTCGTCCTTCTTTCAGCCGGGATGAAACGGCTGTAGCCGATTTCCTGCAACAAACCTGGCAGGCCGCCGGACATTCGGTTCATCGTAAAGGGAATAATCTATGGATCGTTTCTCCGGGATTCGACCTGAAGAAACCGACCTTATTACTGAACTCACATATCGATACCGTAAAACCGGCTTCCGGCTGGACAAAAGATCCTTTCAATCCGGAAGAGAGCGAGGATGAAAAACTTTACGGTCTCGGAAGTAATGATGCCGGAGCTAGTGTAGTATCTTTGTATACTGCTTTTACCTTGTTAACCGGCAAGGAGCAAATGTATAACCTGATATTCCTGGCTTCCTGCGAAGAAGAAGTTTCCGGTAAAAACGGTCTGGAAAGCGTTCTGCCCGAATTGCCTCCGGTCTCCTTTGCCATTGTCGGCGAACCAACCGGAATGCAACCGGCTGTAGCCGAAAAAGGATTGATGGTTCTCGACTGCGTTTCGACCGGCAAGGCAGGGCATGCCGCCCGGAATGAAGGGATCAATGCAATCACGCTGGCGATTAAGGACATCGAATGGTTCAACAACTATCAGTTTCCGCAAAAAAGCGATTTCCTCGGACCGGTAAAGATGAGCGTTACGATCATTCATGCAGGTACACAGCATAATGTCGTACCCGATCGCTGTGAATTTACAGTCGATATACGCACCAATGAATTTTACCCTAACGAGAAACTGTTTGAATTGATCAAAGAGCAAGTAGGTTGTGAAATAAAAGCACGCAGTTTCCGCCTGAACTCAACACGGACAGAGCTGAATCACCCATTTGTACAGCGGGCAGTCCTGATGGGTAAAGAGCCATTCGGTTCGCCTACACTCAGTGACCAGGCACTTATGCCATTCCCATCCGTCAAGATAGGTCCGGGCAATTCCGCCCGTTCGCATGCGGCAGACGAATACATCGGGTTGATGGAAATAAGGGAGGCTATCGATACCTATGTGCGGTTACTGGACGGACTAATTATCGTATAATAAATTATGATAGACAGGATACGAATAACCTTGGATAAATTACAGCAGTCAAACATTACCAGACATGTTGTAACCTTAGGATTAGGCTCATTCGTTTCACAACTAATACCGATTGCAGCCTCTCTAATACTGTCCCGCATATATTCCCCTAAAGCATATGGTGACTGGGGAATATTTGTTAGTTACACAGGTATATTGATAGTTTTAGTATCTGGAAAATATGAGTTGGCAATTCTCCGCCCTTCCAGAAAAGTCGGTGCATTAAACTTGGTGGTTTTATCCACTTTGCTGGCTTTTACCGGAAGCTTCTGTTTTTTTCTTCTTCTGTATTTACTCTGTTTTTTAATGCCTGAGATTATTATTCCAGGTTTGAATTATTTACCTCTTTATGTATTTATGACCTGTCTTATCCAAATATATAATGGATATGCCAACAGGACTGAGCAATATGATGCCATAGCGCGCTCATCTATATCGCGTAGTCTTTCACAGGCCGGAAGCAGGATAATACTGGGAGGACTCCGTTATGAAAGTGGCTTGATCATAGGTGCTTTACTGGGAACCATAGCCGGAATATGGTCATTTGTGAAGAAAATACATATCATCCGGGATATACGACGAAGTTTCTCTTTCCGATACATGTGCAAATTAGCCCATGTATACAGATATTTTCCTTTTTTCCAAATGCCGAGCGCTTTGTTGAATTCACTGTCGACAAATTTACCATTGATTCTCATGGCATTCTATTTCAATAAAGATCAGATAGGCTGTTTCTCCATGGCTATCACTTTATTATATCTACCGGTCACTCTGATCAGTAATTCTTTAGGACAAATATTCTATAAGAAAGCATCTGATTGGCCACCGGAAGACACTGCAAAACTGGCACACAAGTTTTTAAAACTAACATTTCCTATCGGACTAGCAATGTCTCTGTTCCTTATCTGGGGAGGAGAACATCTGCTGGGATTCCTTTTAGGCAATCTGTGGAGTACCACCGGTTTATATGCAGCTTACCTATCTCCATGGATCTGGTTAATCCTTTGTTTTTCTCCTCTAGGAATGATTTTTGACGCATTAGATAAACAAAAAACAGAGATGATACTAAATATCTGTTTATTTGTTTCCAGAATCGTGGTAATCATTGCAGGCGGAAGTTTGCTGGCTGCGCATCAGACCATTCTCTTATATGGTGTGGTCGGAACTATATTATGGAGCCTTGAAGGATACATTATTTACCGATTGATCGGTATCCGGATTACCACCAGAGAAAAGAGATTCGCTTTCATATTTATCAGTATTGTCTTATTGAGCTGGAGTATAAAAATATGGTACACATTCTAATTGAAAATAATCGGATCCATTCCTGGAGTACACACTCTCAGGAAAAAATGATAGGGTATGTAAAAGGGTATGCTTTCTATCAGAAAGAACTACTGCAAGGGGAGCTATTGTTTCAAACAGTACAGAAAGCCTGGAATGAAATGTATCTGGAGCAACTATTATTCGATCTGAACGGACAATTCTGTATTATTCTTCAACAAGAGAAACAGACCATTCTCATTACAGACAAGATACGCAGCTATCCTTTGTTCTATCTGGTAACAGGAGATGATTATATCGTAACCGATACGGGGGATACAGCCTATACATCCTTATCCGACCGTGAATGGGATAAGACTGCTGTTTTAAGTTATCTTTCAGCAGGATACATGAATGCTGGCTACACCCTTTTCAGCAACTGTAAAATAACACCGGCATCCACTTATATCGTTATCGATAAAGAAATAGCCATTAAATACTACTATACTCCCATATCATTAAAACAGTTAACACAACCGGATATTATATTCAAACGAAGTAAACAAGCATTGGAATCGGCTTTCTGCCGAATGCTGGAGAGTATCGGAAATGCAACAATCATCCTCCCTCTTAGCGGTGGCTACGACTCCCGGCTGCTTGCATGCCTGTGCAAGCAATTTAATGTACCAAACGTAATATGCTATACCTATGGAATCAAAGGAAGCCCTGAAATCAACGTCTCCCAAATGGTAGCCCAACAACTGGGATACCCCTGGTATTATGTTGAATATACAAAAGAGAAATGGGAGCGGCTATTAAAATCAAATATCTTCGAAGAATATATGCGTTATGCCGGAAATCTAAATACGATCCCTCACTTACAGGATTTTCTTGCCATTCAAGAACTCAAGGAAAAACAAATCATTCCGGAAAAGGCTGTTGTCATTCCCGGACATACAGGTGATGTAATCGGAGGAAGCCATTTACCACAGCATATCCAGAGGAAGACTATCGTATCTAATTTATACGATAAATACTTTACTCTTAATATTTTAAAATCCAGAGAAAAAAAAGATCTGATCAACAATTTCCAACTCTATATAGAAAAGACATATCCGGTAGGTAACGAACAGGATTATTATCAAGCCTTTCATCTTTGGGGGATACAATCCAGGCAAACTAATTTCATAATAAATTCCGTACGTTTGTATGAATTTCAGGGATTAGACTGGAGAGTTCCCTTATGGGATGATGCTTTCGAGCAAGTGTGGGATGCCATTCCTTACAAACTACGTGTAGGTTCAACTCTTTACAATAAATTCCTTTTTGATACATACTTTATGCCCTTTGGTGTAAGTTTCCATAAAAAGAAAGAGAACAATATTCCCTCCCCTTTCATTCAATTCATTCGAAATATAATCTCTAATGAAGATCGTTATTATATCAAACGACTTTTAAGCCAAGTGCACTTATATTCTTTTCCCAAAGATATAAATGCACTGGATATTGTAGGTGAACTCTTAATGAAAGAGAAAAATCTGCAGAAGCTACCATGTATCCGGACAACAAAGCCCAACAGCATGTGTATGAAAGCACTATACTATTTGTCACTTTATCCCGAAAGTTTCCCCCAATAAAGATGTCGACTTTTTCTCAATAACGGAAACTTCCGCCTCCCAGGAACTCACGTAAAAGTGAAGTTCCGGGCAGGCCGACATCCGGAATATAATTGAAGTAACGCAGGAAGCGCAACAAACGATAAGCTTCCGCATTCTCTTCGTCGTCTTCACGTACTTCTGCCAAAATCGGCTCGGCAAACTTACGCAAAGCAGCTAGCTCATAAAGCATAGCACTGTTGAACATCGCATCCGCATTTTCCTGGTAAGGGAAAATCCATTTATCTTCTCCCCGACGCACACTCGGCCAGCGGGCAATCGTATCCTTCGCTGAATAACCACGGAAACGGTAATCGCGGATAATGCGCCGTAGCAAACGATTATCGGTCGTCGGTATCCAGTTATGATTGTCCAGAGAAATAGAAGTCAGCACAGAGACGTACACCCGATACTTATATTTATCGTCTATCATGGAAGTAAGTTCCGGATTCAGTGCATGAATACCCTCTATCACCAACACGGAATTCTCACGCATTTTCAGTTTCTTACCTTTATAGACCCGCATACCTGTTTCAAAATTGAAGCTAGGCACTTCAATCTCTTCTCCCGACAACAGTTTTTTCATTTCACTGTTGAAATAAGGTAGATCAAGTGCATAAAGCGATTCAAAATCATAATCGCCGGTCTCATCCTTCGGCGTATCTTCCCGATTCAGGAAATAATCGTCGAGCGAGATACTGACAGGGTGGATCAGATTTGTTATCAACTGTACTTCCAGACGTTTACAGAAAGTCGTTTTTCCGGAAGAAGACGGTCCCGATATCAACACGATACGAACCCCGTCCTGATATCGGTCGGCAATCTCTTCTGCTATTTTAGCGACCTGTTTCTCCTGCATCGCTTCGGATACCATGATCACTTCAGACGTATGTCCGTTCTCGAGAGCACGGTTCAGATCACCCACATTATTCAGATCCAGTGTCCGCTGTAAAGTCAGATGCTGCTTGTAAGCCTCGAACATCTTGTCCTGTTTGATCGCCGGTTCCAGTTCCAGCGGATTGCTTCTTTTCGGTATCTGGAGCAACACCCCGTCAAAATAAGGAACGATATCGAACAACTGGATATAACCAGTAGAAGGAGTCAGGCAACCATAAAAGAAATTGATATAGCCATCCAACTCGTAGTAAGAAGTATACGGCATACCGGCGGTTTCAATCAGGCGTGCCTTATCATTCATCCCGCGTTCACGAAAAAGGACGGTAGCATCCACTGTCCGTACCGTTTTATGCAGGAAAGGCAGATCGGCATCGATAATTTCACGCATACGCTTCTTTATCTTGTCGATCGTTTCTATGTCGATCTTCTTTCCGTTATGGATCACGCAGTAGTAACCCTTCGAGATCGGATGTTCTAAATTTAATGTAGCGGAAGGCAACACGTCATTCACCGCTTTCGAAAAAATATGACACAACGAACGGACATACGTACGAAGCCCGGAAAGTTGTGTATAGTCCACGAACTCAACATCTTTCGGATGCCAGCAGCGAAAATTCAAGCTTTCCACTTTATTGTTCACTTTTGCATTCATCGGACGGAAGCGCAAAGGCGCACCGATCATCGTATAAATATCTAATAAAGAAGAGCCAATAGGGACCTCTTTATAGGTATTGTTATTTTTGCAATAAATTGTGATTGTTTCAGACATATTATATCAGTTATTATTTGTAGTTTTGCTGCCTAAAGTTAGGAATATTAATCGGATATACTTCCAGGTATAACTATTTTTTGATGGATAATACAATTTTTACCGTACTGAAACTGCTTGGTTCACTTGCCCTGTTAATGTACGGAATGAAAGTGATGAGCGAAGGTCTTCAGAAGCTTACAGGGGACCGACTACGTAATATCCTAGGCGCCATGACTACGAACCGGTTCACCGGATTGCTCACAGGAGCATTCGTTACAGCCGCCGTACAGTCATCCACCGCTACCACCGTTATGACCGTAAGTTTTGTCAATGCCGGTCTTCTGACTTTAACACAGGCCATCTCCGTTATCATGGGAGCCAATATAGGAACGACTATCACCGCCTGGATTATGTCGATCTTTGGTTTCCAGTTCAATATGACCAATGTCATCTATCCTCTGTTTGCATTATCTCTCCCTTTAATATTTTCTAAAAAAAGCGGACGCAAGTCATTCGGCGAATTCATTTTCGGATTTGCTTTTATGTTTTTGGGACTGACCACTTTAAGGGAAAATGCCATGCATATGGACCTGGAACATAACCAGGCAATCATTTCATTCATTACCTCCTGCAAGGAATGGGGAATGTTTTCGGTCTTACTGTTCCTGCTGGTCGGAAGCATTATCACAATGGCAGTCCAGTCATCTGCGGCAGTCATGGCCATTACATTAATATTATGTTCGAGCGGAGTTCTCGACCTGTATCTGGGTATCGCACTGGTGATGGGAGAAAATATCGGAACAACGGTAACCTCCAACATTGCGGCACTGACCGGTAACGCACAGGCACGCAGGGCGGCATTTGCCCACTTCATATTCAACTTCTTCGGGATCGTCTGGGTACTCTGTATTTTCCATCCGTTCATCGATGTGGTAAAAGATATTGTCAATTACATCGCTCCCAATACGCCGAAAGAAATAGCGATCACTTACACATTGTCCGCTTTCCATACCGCGTTTAACATATGCAATGTACTGATATTAATATGGTTTATAAAACCGATCGAGCGGTTGGTTTGTTTTGTCATCAAATCAAAACCGGAGGACGAAGAGTATCGCCTGCATTATATCACCGGAGGCTTGCTTTCAACAGCTGAATTGTCTATCCTGCAGGCGAATAAGGAGATATCTCTTTTTGCCGAACGGACAACACGCATGTTCAACATGGTAAAAGATGCGTTTTATGAAAAAGACGAAGAGGCCTTCATGAAAACGTATAACCGGATAGAGAAATACGAGAACATCAGCGACCATATGGAGATAGAGATAGCCAACTATCTCACGCTCGTTGCCGAAGGACGCCTTAGTTCGGAAAGTAAAGAAGAGATTCGTATCATGCTCCGTGCCGTATCGGAAATAGAAAGTATCGCCGACTCCTGTAACAATCTGGCGCGTACCATTAAACACCGGAACGAAGGAAAGTCTGTCTTTACAGACAAACAGAACCACAGTATCGACCGAATTTTCGAAATGGTGACAAAAGCATTATACCAGATGAATTCCATATTGAAAAAGCCGGAACTGACACACGATGACATCAATCCGTCTTACAATATCGAGAACGAGATAAATAATTATCGTAACCTGCTGAAACAACATAATGTAGAAGATATCAATAATAAGGAATACCAGTATCAGGATGGTGTATATTATATGGATATCGTCAGTGAAGCTGAAAAGTTAGGGGATTATGTACTAAATGTTGTCCAGGCCGTTATAGAGAAAAAAATATAATTATGCATACATTCATTTTAATCGGATATTTATCCACTTAAATTTACATAAATGGACTATTCTTTTTTTGATTTTCTTACGCTTGTAGGAGCATTAGGTATGTTCCTATACGGAATGAAAGTGATGAGTGAAGGTTTACAGAAAGTCGCGGGAGACAAACTTCGAGGCATTCTCTCAGTAATGACGACAAACCGCTTCACCGGAGTATTAACCGGGATTCTGATAACTGCACTCATCCAATCTTCAAGTGCCACAACTGTGATGGTTGTCAGTTTCGTTAATGCAGGACTTCTGACACTTACCCAATCCATCAGCGTCATCATGGGAGCCAACGTCGGTACGACGGTCACAGCATGGATCATCTCCCTCTTCGGATTTAAAGTCGACATCAGTGTTTTCTCTCTGCCCATCATCGCTTTATGCATCCCGCTGATATTCTCCGGCAAAAGTAAACGAAAATCCTGGGGTGAGTTTTTAATGGGTTTTGCTTTCCTGTTTATGGGACTGTCTTATCTGAAATCTTCTGTCCCTGACCTGCAGAGTAACCCTCAAATCCTCTCCTTCCTTCAAGATTATACCTCATTGGGATATCCGTCCCTCTTCATATTCCTTCTTTTAGGAACAATTCTTACGATAATCGTCCAATCATCCAGTGCCACTGTCGCCATTACATTGATCATGTGTACACAGGGATGGATCCCTTTCGAAATGGCAGCAGCCATGGTATTGGGAGAAAATATAGGAACAACCATTACGGCTAATATCGCTGCTATTTCGGCTAATGTATCCGCCCGTCGTGCAGCAGTTGCTCACCTGATGTTTAATGTGTTCGGTGTATGCTGGGTAATGATATTGTTTTATCCGTTCACAAGTATGGTCTCATGGATCGTTACGAACTACGGTCCCGGCGACCCGAACGAAATGACTCAGTTCCTGAGTACCCTCGATCCGAAAACGATCTCCCTGATCACTTCCAGCGCGCAGATCACTGATCCGCATCTGCTGGCATTACAGAAGCAATTAATGACATTACAGGTTTCTGTTTCATACGGTTTGTCTTTGTTCCATACCATATTTAATATAGCAAACGTATGTATCATGATCTGGTTCGTTAAATTCTACGTCTACGTTTGTTCTGCTCTTATCAAGCCGAAGAATGTCAGTGACGAGGAAGAATTCCAGCTGAAATACATTCCGTCAGGAATGCTGTCGACTTCCGAGTTGTCATTGATGCAGGCTAAAAAAGAAATTGCAGTATTCGGCGAACGCACACAACGTATGTTCGGTATGGTCAAAGACTTGTTCTATGAAAAGAACGAGGATAACTTCCTGAAAATATTCAGCCGTATTGAAAAATACGAGAACATCAGCGACCGCATGGAAATCGAGATTGCCAATTACCTGACATTCGTTGCCGAAGGCCGCCTAAGTTCGGAAGGTAAGGAAGAGATCCGTATCATGCTTCGTACCGTTACGGAAATAGAAAGTATTGCCGACTCTTGTAACAATCTGGCACGCGGTATCAAGCGTCGCAACGAAGGCAAATCCGAATTTACCGACGAACAGAACCATAACATCGATCAGATGTTTGCCCTACTGGAAAAGGCTCTGACACGGATGAATGAAATCCTTCACATGCCGGAAGTCGTACACGACGATATCAACCAGTCTTACAACATTGAAAACGAGATCAACAATTATCGTAATCAGTTGAAGATCCACAATATGGAAGATGTCAACAACAAGAAATACCAGTATCAGGACGGTGTTTATTATATGGACCTTGTCGGTGAATCCGAAAAACTGGGCGATTATATATTAAATGTAGTGCAGGCTGTTATCGAAAAGAAAATATAAGTACATATAGACATTCCCAGAGAAGCCCTTTCCGGATATGGAAAGGGCTTTTTTATTCCGGAGAAACCTGGTGGAAGCAATGGTAAAAGTATATAAGCCGGATTTTGTTTCATCCCAATGAAACAGTTGTTTCTATATAATGGAACAAGTGTTTCACTAGGATGAAACAATCGTAAATAAGCAATAACTATCCACCAACAGTTGTAGTTTAATGATTTTAGTTGACTACTTTCTGTCCAATCTATAAAAAGGGTTGACTCGGTTTATAGTTAATAATAAAAAGGGTTGTCCCTTTTGCAATAACTATCAACCTAGCAGTTACACCAGATGAAAAAAGAAGATACGGGGAAAGCAGAAACATGGAGAGAAGGAAAGGTCTATAAACAATTAAAGCCTGTCTCCCGACAAGCCCTAACCAACTTTGTTAACCTTAAATCTAATACTATTATGAAAAAACCACAATGCAAAGATATACTCACAACAAGCATTTGTCAAGCCTTTTACAGACAATATATGTTAAGCCATCCAGGCATTGTAGCTAAAAATTGTTTTCGAACACAAAACTTCATACAATACAGATAAAAACTGCTAATTTTAACAATTAAAAGAAGGATTTTATCCGGTTTCATCATCGCTTCTACAGCGTATCCACTATCCTGCGTTGCTCTTCGAAAAAGACGATGCGGTCTTTCTCGCCACTTCTTGAAATCAGGGTAGAAGTCCGGATCAGAGATTGCATCCATTTTTTCATTCGCTGGAAGATAGCTTCATCCGGTGATGTAGCGTCGTTCAAAGTAAAAGATTTGATCATTGTCAGGTGGCAGTGCTGTGTCTCCACATAACTGTAGCTGGTCTCAAAATTCACACTGCTGACAAAGAAATGGACATTCTTACCTTCTGTCCAGGAACCTTTGGCTGCAAGCGCCTCCATATCATCCAGAAACACCATCAGTTCCTTTTTCAGAGCCGCTATCTCTTCACGGGTTATCAGGTAAATGCTGGCAAAATATTTAATGTCATTCACCAGATAGAGAAAAGTCATACTATCCATGATATGATAAGCATTGGCAGCCTGACGCGCCTCCATAATGATTTCGCTGTTGATCAACAACAACCGGTCGGGCAATACGATCTGGCTGAATTTAACAGGCATAACGCTGCCGCACTGGTACATCCATTTAAAAAGATAGAACTGATAAATATGCCTGTATCCCAATACCAGCGACTGGGGAAGAATATTCAAAGCTCCTCCTACTTCCGAATCGGGATCATCTCCGAGATATCTCAATTCATCGACAAAATGTTCAAGCATATCATAATCTTCTTCGCTCGGATTAAGGAAATTCACCATTTTCAACTGGAACGGTCTGCTTTTACCCGAGGCACAACCAATGATATGATCCAGCGAAATATCCAGCTTATCGGCAATAGTCGCTATTTCAAAAATAGTGAAAGGCACATCGCCCCGCAACCTGCGGTAGACGGCTTCCTTTTCCAACATCAAAAGATCGGCCAAGTGATTTGTCAGTTTTCCTCTTTCCGGGAACTTCTCTTTAATGGCCGCTACAAGATTTTTATACAATAGGTCATTCTTCATAACATAATCATTTTTTCAAATTTGGTCTTCAGTTCCCGGCGTTTACGCTAAAAAATACACTTCTGTTCTCTACAAATATATTAAAAAACTTTTGATTATGTTCCTGTTATACCAGCTTACGGCTATTATTTTTATTTACAAGGCAAAGTAAACCAGAACTTTGACCCTTTGCCAGGCGTTGAATCTACGCCGATCTCCCCACGCAGGGCCTTAACAATCGTTTTACAAATAGATAACCCGAGTCCCGTTCCCTGCCTGAAAGAGTTTATTTTGGTAAAACGTTCGAAAATAGCTTCAACATGTGCCGGAGAAATACCGATGCCGGTATCACTTATCTCAAACAGCACATGATCTTCTCTCACACTGTATGAAAGGGTTATAAAACCTTGTTCAGTAAACTTGATCGCATTCGAAAGTAAATTGGATATTACCTGAGTTACACGCTTAGGATCCGTATAGAGTATTTTATCCGGCAATGCATCCAGGTTACAGACCATAGTAACACCTTCCTGAACTTTCAGGGAATGCACCTTATACTGCTCACTGCATATTTCCTTTATATTGACATCCGCCAGTGAATAGTCCATTACTCCGGACTCGATCTTTGAGAAATCCAGGATATCCGTTATCAGACGAAGGAGGAGATCGCAGTTTTTATTGATGATCTTCACATATTCCTCTTTCTCTTCCACATTGTCCATTTCAGCAATAATACCGGAAAAACCGACAATCGCATTCAGAGGTGTACGGATCTCATGGCTCATATTGGCCAGGAAAGTAGATTTCAACTTATCCGCTTCACGTGCTTTTTGCATTTCCAGTTCATTCCTGCGTGATTCGTCACGAGCTTGTTGCAACTTCTCCTCCAGTTGTTTCTCGCCCGTTATATCTGTTATATAACAAACAACTTTGCTGGGATGCCCGTCCTTATTTATTTTATGTGCCTGTGCATTGATACGTATCCAGGTCGGCACTTCTTGAACGAACATTTTACAGACAAAACTACAGCTATCGATATCACCGCGAACGACCTGTAAAAGCGGCTCCATATTATTCGTCGGAATTTCACTGAACCGTCCCAGGTTCCACAACTCCTGAATAGACAGATAATTATGTGTTTTCAGGTAATTGAACAGATGATTCGGACTGGAATGATCGTTCAGCACAGGATCGATATATAATTCATCTTCTTCCACACTATACTCACCGACTATCGAACGGCCGGATAAAAGCACAGCCTTCAATATAGCCAGATTGTTTCTGGTTTGTTCCGCTTTGATCTGGACATCCGTATTATCAGAGATGATAAGCAGATATCCCACCCGTCCGAACTCCGGATCGTTCAGGCTGATCCCTTTCACCTGCAGATATTTGATCTGGTCGACAAAAGCCGACGGATAATAGCTACTGTTTTGTATGATACTGAAATCATAAACCAGAGGAAAACTGAAAGCCCGCCCGCTCCTGACATTCTTCAGGAGCTTTTTAGGAACAGCCGGATTCTCAAACAGATTAACACCCAGAAGATCTTTACGTGTAGAACCGAAGATACGAACATCGGCTTCGTTGATATCGATCAGATATCCTTCCGAGTCATATAATTCGACCCCGATAGGCAGATTGTTGAAGAACTGTTTGAATTTAGTACTGAGTTCCGCCAGATGTTTCCGGGATTCCTCCAGATTGGCTTGTGTCTCCTTGCGCTCTATTATAAGAGAAAAGATACTTGCTATAATATGCAGGTCTTCCATTTCCGTACTCGTCCAGGAACGCTGCACACGCACCGAGTCAAAACCGATGAATCCCTGTATTCTATTATGAAAAGAGAGCGGGATCATCAGCATGGATTTTAGTCCCTGAAATTCAAGTAACTTCTTATCCACTTCCGCTTCCGGAGGCAGATCGTCCATGCTGCACATGACAATATCACGACCACTCTTCACGGTCTTCATGATCCAGGGGATCGTTTCGTCCGTCAGTTCCGAATGATTCTCTTTGGGAACCTCCACCCATCTGCTCATTACCTCGCAGGGAAAATAGGCTGTCCGCCCGTCTTTTTCAAAGATGGCTACATATCCCCAGTCTGCATCGAAAAAGTTCATCAGCAAACTCATGGCTTTCTCTATCGGCTGTTGTTCCTCATTAAACAGCAATACAAGTACTTCGGAAATAATACGTTTGATATTTGAAGCTTCTGTAAATGAATTTCCGGCATTCGCTTTCTCTCTATTGTCTTGTGCTTCCAATAATTGTATTAGTTCTTCTTTGGACAATTGGTTATATTTGTTTTTTGTTAGCGTCGACATCATACGGTGATACTTTATAAACGCAAAAATATTGAATAGTTTTGATTTTTAAGGCATTTCAAGAGACTAATTCATCATTTGACATGTTAAAAGTCACACAGAATCGTCCGGCAAACGGATTCTTTAGAACAATTATGCTTTTAATCATAAGAGGGTTCACCGTAAAAAGTTATATTTGCATGTTCTAATGTAGACGATTTTAAATATGTTGAAGCAACAGTTACAACAAAAGTTACAGCAAAAGCTCTCTCCACAGCAGATCCAGCTAATCCGGCTTCTGGAACTTCCCGCTATCGAGCTGGAAGAACGTATCAAGCACGAATTAGAAGATAACCCTGCATTGGAGGAGGGGAAAGATATTGCAGACGACTTTGAACGAACTGACGACGAGGGAGTTGACGATATATCTACAAACGAAACAGAGGCAGACCTCTCGCTCGGAGATTATATGAGCGAAGACGATATACCGGACTACAAACTCCGGGAGATAAGTGAGAAAACCGAACGCAAAGAAGACATTCCCTTCTCTGTAAGCCAATCGCTGAACGAATATCTACTCCAGCAACTCGGTTTGCGCGACCTACCGGAAAAAGAAGTAAAAATAGCCGAATACATTATCGGTAACATAGACGACGACGGTTATCTGCGCCGCGAACTCTCCGCCATTGCCGACGACCTGGTCTTCCAGGCAGGGCAAGACGTGAATGAGAAAGAGATAGAAGAAGTCCTCGCGATCATACAAGATTTCGACCCAGCCGGGGTCGGTGCCCGTAACCTGCAGGAATGTTTATTGCTACAACTCGACCGGAAAGAACCGACGCCGGGAACAGATATGGCGATCCGTATCCTCACCGATTTTTTTGAAGAGTTCACCCGCAAGCATTACGACAAGATCATGCGTGGTCTCAACATCAGCGAGGCAATCCTTAAAAAGGCTATTCACGAAATAATTGCTCTCGATCCTAAACCTTGCAGCAGCTGGGGTGGTTCTATGGAAGTAGCCATGAGCCAGGTCATTCCGGATTTCCTGGTCGAAGCTATAAATGGCGAGCTGATCCTGAGCATGAACAACCGGGACATTCCCGATCTGCGGATCAGCCGTGAATATGCGGAAATGTTTCAGGACTATGCAGGCAATAAAGCCAACCAGACGTCCAAGATGCGTGAAGCCGTACAGTTTGTAAAACAGAAACTAGACTCCGCCCAATGGTTTATCGATGCCATCCGGCAGCGTCAGGAGACATTACAACGCACTATGGAAGCGATCATCCTCCTGCAACGGGACTTTTTCCTGACAGGTGACGATGCTACGCTGCGCCCGATGATACTGAAAGATGTGGCCGAACGTGCAGGATACGATATATCGACCATTTCAAGGGTTAGCAACAGCAAGTATGTTCAAACCAATTTCGGCATCTACCCTCTGAAATTCTTCTTCTCCGAATCGATGCAGACCGACAGCGGCGAGGAAATATCCACCCGTGAGGTGAAGAAGATCATGAAAGAACATATAGACAGTGAGGATAAACGTAAACCGCTTACCGACGAGGAACTTACCACGATCCTGAAAGAGAAAGGTTACGTAATCGCCCGCCGAACAGTGGCCAAATACAGGGAACAACTCGATATTCCTGTTGCAAGGCTTAGAAAAGAAATCTAAATTTGAAGCATTATGAGATTATTTTCAAATATAATATCCGGAATGTTCCACCCGTTACTGATGGTAACGTATGGAGTCATACTGGCATTGTCATTCACATACCTGGCGATCTACCCGCCCACCATGAAAATGTTCCTGGTTGGCGGAGCATTCCTCTCGACTGCTGTCGTACCGGGTCTTTTCATCTTCCTGATGGTCCGCAACGGAGCCGCCGGCGACCTGGAACTGACGGACCGCAAAGAACGGGTCGTTCCTTACCTGATCATTATCACCTCCATAATGGTCTGTATCTTTTATATGTACAAAATGATGATCCCATTCTGGTTCCTGTCGCTGCTGATGGGGGCCTGTGTCGCTTTGATCCTCTCGCTGTGCATTAACTTTTACTGGAAGATCAGTGCCCATACCCTGGGTATCGGAGGACTTTTAGGGGGTATCATGGGGGTTGCCCGCATCCACCTGATAAATCCTTACTGGGGATTCATCATCATACTCCTGGCAGCCGGGCTGGTCGGTACTTCGCGTATCTTTTTGAAAAGGCATACCCCTATGCAGGTATATGCCGGCTTTTGTCTCGGTTTTATATGTACCTTTGTAGCCTCATTATTGAGTTATATCTATTTATTCATCTAATAAAAACACTAAAGTTATGAACTTTCCTGCTGATTTAAAGTACACAAAAGATCACGAATGGATTCGTGTTGACGGCGCCGTTGCCTATGTTGGTATCACTGACTACGCCCAGAGCGAATTGGGTGAAATCGTTTATGTAGACATCACTACAGAAGGCGAAGTAGTTGCCAGAGAAGAAGTTTTCGGTACTATCGAAGCTGTAAAGACTGTTTCCGACCTGTTCATGCCGGTAAGCGGAGAAGTAATCCAGGGCAACTCTGAACTGGACGACAAACCCGAACTGGTGAACGAAGACGTTTACGGAAACGGCTGGTTGATCAAGATCTCCATCTCCGATCCTTCTGAACTGGACGACCTGTTGTCTGCTGCTGAATACGAACAATTGATCGCAAAATAAATGACACCTGTAGTAAGTATTATCATGGGCAGTACTTCCGACCTGCCCGTAATGGAAAAAGCGGCCAAATTGCTGGACGAGATGGAGATCCCGTTCGAAATCCATGCGTTGTCTGCACACCGTACCCCGGCAGAAGTAGAAGCTTTTGCCAAAGGAGCCAAAGACCGCGGTATCAAAGTTATTATTGCTGCGGCCGGTATGGCAGCGCATTTATGCGGAGTGATCGCTTCTATGACTACCCTTCCGGTAATCGGTGTTCCCATCAACTCTACACTCGACGGCATGGATGCCCTGTTGGCTATCGTACAGATGCCTCCGGGAATACCTGTTGCCACAGTCGGTATCAACGGAGCACTAAACGCCGGAATCCTGGCAGTTCAGATGCTTGCTGTTGGAGACGAACAACTTCAGGGTAAGCTGGCCGACTACAAGGAAAATCTGAAGAAAAAGATCGTAAAAGCAAACGAAGAGTTAGCAAAAGTATCTTTTAAATACAAAACGAATTAATTAGTCGACAGTTGACAAGTGACAGTTGACAGATTTCACGCTGCCGGAGCTGTCAACTGTCAACTGTCACTTGTCAACTGGAAAAATGGAACATTTTTTTAATTACAGTCGCCGTAAATCATCTGTTGTCAATATAGGAAACACTCCGCTGGGAGGCGAGAACCCGATACGTATCCAATCTATGGCCAATGTATCCACCATGGATACCGAAGCATCCGTCCGCCAGGCCATCCGTATGATCGATGCCGGAGCCGAATATGTACGTTTCACCGCACAGGGTGAACGGGAGGCCCGTAATCTGGGGGAGATCCGGAAAGAGCTGAGAACGCAGGGATACACCACTCCTCTTGTTGCCGATATCCATTTCAACCCCAGGGCTGCCGACGCCGCAGCCGAAGAGGTGGAAAAAGTACGCATCAACCCTGGGAACTATGTTGATAAAGTAAAAACATTTGACCTGCTGGAATATACCGACGAAGAGTATGCCGCCGAATTACAGAAGATACGCGACCGTTTTGTCCCTTTCCTAGAGATTTGTAAAAAACACGGAACCGCCATCCGCATTGGCGTAAATCATGGTTCACTATCCGACCGTATCATGAGCCGGTATGGTGATACCCCTGAAGGAATGGTAGCCTCCTGCATGGAATTCTTGCGTATCTGCCGGGACGAGAATTTCCCGGACGTGGTGATTTCCATCAAAGCCTCCAATACGGTAGTCATGGTACGTACCGTACGTCTGCTCGTCCGTACCATGGACGCAGAAAACATGCACTATCCGCTTCATCTGGGAGTGACCGAAGCCGGTGACGGCGAAGACGGCCGCATCAAAAGCGCTGTCGGCATCGGTACCCTGCTGACCGACGGAATAGGCGATACCATCCGCGTATCCCTCAGCGAAGATCCCGAGGCAGAAATACCTGTCGCCCGCAAACTGGTCGATTACATATTGGAACGTCGGGAGCACAGGCCGATCGCTGCCTCTCCCGCCCCCGGATACGACCCGGTAACAGCCACACGCCGAATCAGCCGCGTGACAGAAGCTATCGGAGGTAATTTCCCTCCTGTCGTTATCTCTGACCGAAGTAACGGCGATTTTGAATTTGACTACTCCTCCCTGCCCGACTATATTTACATCGGCAAGGAAGACCCGGACAATCTTCCGGACACATTCCGCCTGCTGGTAGATGCCCATTTCTGGAAAGAACGTCCCAACGCATACCCTTATTTCATCGCTTCCGAAATAGAAGAGATGAAAGAGTTCAACTCTCCGCTGAAATTCATCCGCCTGACCTACAATGACCTGACAGATCAGACACTGGAGATACTGAAACAAGATAAAACAGCCGTGGTAGTCCTGAGTACCCATCACCGGAACGGTGTCGGATCACAACGTGCCGCCATGCACAAACTGCTGGTTGCCGGTTGCGATATCCCTGTCGTCCTGCACCGCGACTATCACGAGACAGACAAGGAGACCTTACAGCTAAAAGCGGCTGCCGATTTCGGCACATTGCTGCTGGACGGTTTCGGCGACGGCATCATGATTCATAATCAGAGGATCGAAGCTTCATGCATCGACAGTTACATGTTCGGTATCCTGCAGGCAACCCGTTCACGCATCAGTAAGACAGAATATATCTCCTGCCCGAGTTGCGGACGTACACTCTACGACCTGCAAACGACTATTGCCCGCATCAAAGAAGCTACCTCACACCTGAAAGGGCTGAAGATCGGCATCATGGGTTGTATTGTAAACGGTCCCGGAGAAATGGCAGATGCCGATTACGGTTATGTCGGTGCCGGACGCGGACAGATCAGCCTGTACAAAGGTAAAGAATGCGTGTTGAAAAACATCCCCGAAGAAGATGCTGTAGAACGTTTAGTTCAGTTAATAAAAGAGAACGGAGACTGGAGCAATTGACAATTAACAGTGGACAGATGACAGGTAAAAGAAAGAGTAGTTAACAATATATAGCAAGCTGAAACAACTGTCAACTGTCACTTGCCAACTGTCAACTTTTGCATATCTTTGTCCGTCAAATAAATAAGAACAAATGGAAGTAAAAATAATTAATAAATCCCATCACCCACTCCCTGCCTATGCGACAGAATTGTCTGCAGGCATGGATATTCGTGCAAACCTGACAGAGCCTGTAGTGCTGAAACCATTGGAACGCAAATTGATCCCGACAGGATTATATATTGCTTTGCCGGAAGGATACGAAGCACAGATGCGCCCCCGCAGCGGCCTGGCTTTGAAACATGGTATCACTCTACTGAACACACCGGGAACGATTGATGCAGATTATCGCGGTGAGATCGGTATTATCCTGGTCAACCTTTCCTCCGAGCCTTTCACCGTAAATGACGGAGAACGTATCTGTCAGATGGTGATCGCTACTTTCAACCAGGTAAGCTGGAAACCGGTGGAAGTGCTCGACGATACCGAACGCGGCGCCGGTGGCTTCGGACATACCGGGAAAGAATAAACGGACATCGTATGTGATACTATACGACCGCCGTATACTCCTTTATACGATGACCGTATATGATTATCGTATAAAATTAGATACGTGATAAAATATAGAAAACGAATATATGCTGAAACAAGTAATATACGGGATACTCTTTTCACTCTTCCTGCTTACCGGGATCAATTCGCTGCATGCAGAAGAGACCCGGAAAGAAACTCCCACTAAGGCTAAAGAATTAAATGATGCTGAACGGAGAAAATTCGACTATTTCTTCTTCGAAGGGCTGAACCTGAAGACTGCCGGGAAATTCGATGCTGCTTTCGATGCATTCAACTACTGTCTCGCCATCGACTCTACGGCATCTCCTGTACTGTACGAACTTTCATCGTTCTACGTGCAGATGAACCGCCCGGAAAAGGCAGTCGATATGTTACAGCGTGCAGTGGACAACAGCACGGACAACTTCACTTACCGGATGGCTTTGGCTACGATCAGCCGCAACCTGGGTATGTACGGAGAAGCTGCCGCAGAATACGAGAAACTGGTGAAAGCCTTTCCCGGAAAGACCGAACTGAATTACTACCTGGCAGAAGCCCTGACCCAGGAAGGCGAGATCGGCAAAGCGATCGATGCTTATAATGCCCTCGAATCGTCCATCGGCATGAACGAAGCTCTTTCCATGCAGAAATATAAACTCTACACCCAACTGGAGCAATCGGATGCCGCCTTCAAAGAAATAGAGAAACTGGCAGCCAAATATCCGATGGAGGCACGCTACCAGATCATCCTCGGAGACCTGCACCTGGAAAAGAACGACACGGTAAAAGCCCGTTCTTATTATGACAAAGCCCATGAGATCGATCCGGGTAACCCCTATTACATCGTATCCATGGCCAACTATTACGAAGCGACCGGCAATAAAGATGCTGCCGAAACTCAGATACGCAATGCCTTGATCAACGAGAAGCTGGATGTAGAGACCAAAGTCGCCATCCTCTCCCGTTATATCCTGAAACTGCAACAGACGCAGAAAGGGACGGATAGTGCCAATACCTTGTTCCAGACCTTGCTGGAGCAGCATCCCGAAGATACCGACCTGAAACAGATGTACGGCAGTCTCTTGATTGCACAGGGTAAAACAGACGAAGCCCGTTTCCAGTTCCAACTCGTCACAGAGATGGAGCCAGAGAATGCAGCAGCCTGGCAGCAATTGCTGAACATGTCGCTGAAAGCCGAAGATATCCCTGAAGTAATCCGTATCTGTACCAAATGCCAGGAACTATTCCCGGATGCCCCCGAATATTATTTCTACCTGGGTATTGCCTATTATCAGCAGGAAAAATATCAGGAGGCCCTGAACACCTATTATGCAGGTATCAACATTATCCCGGCGGAGAATCCGCGGTTAAAGTCGGACTTCTACGGTCAGATCGGCGATATCTACTATCAGATGAAACAGATGGATCAGACATACAAAGCATACGACGAGGCTCTGAAATATAACGACAACAACATCGTTGTCCTCAACAACTATGCTTACTTCCTGTCCCTGGATAAAAAGGACCTGAAAAAGGCAGAACGTATGAGCGCACAATGTATCAAGCTCGAACCGGACAATGCAACTTACCTGGATACATACGCCTGGATTTTCTTCGTACAGGGTAACTATACCCTTGCCAAGATATACATCGAAAGCGCACTGGAAAAAGATACGACCAAAAGTGCGGAACTGGTAGACCATTACGGGGATATCCTGTTTATGACAGGAGATAAGGACGGTGCCATAGCTCAATGGAAGAAAGCCCGTGAAATGGGAAAAGAAAGCGAGACACTCGACCGTAAAATCATAGAAGGTAAATATATCGAAGAGGAGGAAGCCAAATGAGAACCCCGTTAATAAAGCGAGTACAACTGCCAGCTCTTGTGATCCTGTGTTTCTTGCTGATCCTGTCCGGCTGTAAATCATCCAAGAAAGTCGGAACAGTAGCCTCCGGCAGTACCAAAGCACACGACGAGTTCTTTGAAGCGATGGAAGAGCATTCTTTTCAGTTCAATACGATGACCGCCCGTCTGAATGCGGAACTGAAAGGCACTAAAAACAACATGAGTTCACGTGTGGACCTGAAGATGGTCAAAGACAGTGCATTTCAGTTATCAGTCCAACCGTTTCTGGGTATCGAAGTTTTCCGTGCCGAATTTACAGTCGACAGCATAAAGGTAGTAGACCGCATGAATAAACGGTATGTAGCCGAACGCTACGCCGATCTGAAAGGACAGACCCCGATCGAGTTCAACTTCTATAACCTGCAGGCATTGTTCACCAATCATATCTTCCTGCCCGGAAAACAGTATATCGAGCCGAAACAGTTCAAACGCTTCAAGCTGAACCAGGAAGGTTCGACCGCAGAGATCAAGATCAAGGATTCTATCGGATTGCTTTATACATTCTTTGCCGACGGTGAAGAGAAGTTACTTTCCACCTATATCACCGACCCGTCCGAACAATACGCTCTGCAATGGGATTATACAGATTTTCGCCTGACAGAAGGACAACCGTTCCCGATGCTGATGGACGTACAAGTCCTGGCAAACGGCTCCTCACAGGGAGGGATCGCTTTCCGCTTCTCCCGCATACAGACAAATATACCGGTAAACCTGGACTTTTCCATTCCGGCTAAATATAAACGTATTACCTTTGCACAGATCATAAAGTCAATCAGTAACAGTCAGAAATAGAGATGAAGTATATTTGGTTTGTCATATTCACGTTATCTGCCCTGACCGCCTTCGGCCAGAAGTCCGCCCGGGTGAGACAGCTTGAAGAACAGCGAAAAAAGGCGCTGGCCGAAATCGAGATGACAAACCAGCTATTGCAGGAAACGACCCAGACGGCGCAGAACTCTCTCAACCGTCTGAATCTTCTTTCACAGCAGATCCTCTCCCGAAAGAAAGTGATCAGCCTGCTCAACCAGGAGGTAAGCGAACTGGACAACCAGATCACCGCATCCCGCCGCGAAATCACTAAACTGGAAAAGGAACTGGACGGAAAACGGAATAACTACGGCAAGTCCGTGCAAAGCATGTATAAACGGCGTAGCTCGCAAGACAAGCTGCTCTTTATTCTCTCTGCCGATAATTTCGCCCAATCCATGCGCCGCATGCGTTATCTGCGCGAATATGCCGACTGGCAAAAGTTACAGGCCACCGAGATCATCGACAAACAAACCGAGATAACCCTCAAACAGAAAGAACTGGAAAAAACACGATCCGAAAAGAATGCACTGCTGGGCACCCGCGAACAGGAAAGCCAGAAACTGCAGACCGAGGAAACCAGCCAGAAAGCCGAAGTGCAGCAACTCAGCAAGAAACAAAAGGAACTGAAAGAGGAACTCCGTAAGAAACAACAACAAGCCAACGCGCTGAACCGTCAGATCGAAAAACAGATAGCCGAGGAAATAGCCCGTGCCGAAGCAGAAGCAAAGGCTGCCCGCGAACGTGAGCGCCGTGCCCGTGAAAAAGCGAAAGCGGAAGGCAAAGAGCCGGTCAAAGAGCCTGTACAGGAAGAACGTGTTGCCGAAACCAAAGGCGGCTATGCCATGACCAGGGCGGAGAAAAAACTTTCCGACGACTTTGCCGGTAACCGTGGCCGCCTGCCATTCCCTGTTGCAGGACGTTACACCATTGTCGGCACTTTCGGCGAACAGCAACATCAGGAATTAAAATATGTACGTACCAACAATAGCGGTATCGACATTCAGACTACCCCGGGAGCTGATGCCCGTACTGTATTCAATGGCGAAGTGACCCGCGTATTCGTTGTTCCGGGCTACAACAACTCTGTCATCATACGTCACGGTAACTACCTGACCGTTTACAGTAATCTGAGCCAGGTGTATGTAAAAGCCGGCGACAAGGTCAGCACCCGCCAGGCTATCGGCAAGATTTTTACCGATACGGAAAACGGCAATGCCACGATCCTGCATTTCCAACTTTGGAAAGAGAAGACCAAACTCAATCCGTCTCCCTGGCTCGACTAAGCAGTTGACAATTGACAAGTGACAGTGGACAGTTAGGCTTCGCGATTATACATAGAAAGATTTGAGTCAATGTGGCAATATGTCCATGTGCCAATTTAGGAAGATATGAGCTATATATCCAGTTTGTATTAAGGAACGCAGATGACGCAGACGAACGCAGATAAACGCAGATAATATATTTGTTTTAAAGAAAATAAAAAGTCTGCGAGCATCTGCGTATTCTGCGTCCCCTAATGCGATCTGAATAGACTCACATCTGATAATAACTGTCAACTGTCACTTGTCAACTGTCAACTAAAAAATATTCCCTATCTTTGTCACCGACTTTCAAAAAGAAGAATTATGTATTTGACGCTCTTTCTAACTTTCCTAAAAATAGGTGTGGGTACAATAGGCGGCGGATATGCCATGTTGCCGTTGATACAGCGGGAGGTAGTAGACCGCGGCTGGTTATCAAAAGAAGATTTCATAGACCTGTTCTCCGTCGCACAGTCATTACCGGGGATTTTCGCTGTAAATATCTCCATCTTCGTCGGCTATAAACTGAAGAAAAGTATGGGAAGCGTAGTCTGTGCCCTCGGTACGATCCTGCCGTCTTTCCTGATCATCCTGCTGATTGCCACGTTCTTTACCCAAGTTCAGGATAACGAATGGGTGGAGAAAATATTTAAAGGTTTACGCCCGGCCGTCGTAGCGTTGATCGCCGTACCGTGTATCACTACGGCACGTTCCATCAAATTGACTTATGTTTCGATGCTGATCCCTGTTGCTGCCGCGTTGCTTATCTGGATGGGAGGAGTTTCGCCGGTATGGATCATTCTGGTAGCCATTGCCGGAGGATTAGTGTATGGTTTAAAGATAAAGAAAAATTGATATGATCTGGTTACAGTTACTTTATGTCTATCTGAAGATCGGAATCTTCGGTTTTGGTGGCGGATATGCCATGCTCTCACTGATACAGGCAGATGTTGTAGACCGTTATAAATGGATTTCCCTACAGGAATTTACGGATATCGTGGCCATCTCACAGATGACGCCAGGCCCCATCGGGATCAACAGTGCGACTTATATCGGTTACACCGCCATTCACAACGCCGGATATCCGCCATTCATGGCTGTTCTCGGTTCGTGCCTGACCACATTTGCCGTGTGTCTGCCGTCGTTCATACTCGTATTGGTCATCTCTTATTTCTTCGCCAAGTTCAAGAACAATAAATATGTCGTTGCCGCTTTCACAGGCTTACGACCTGCAACTGTAGGACTGATAGCCGCTGCCGCATTAATGCTGATGAACAAAGAAAACTTCATCGATTACAAAAGTTTCCTGATCTTTGGTGCCGCCTTTATCCTTACCTGGAAGTTCAAAGTTCACCCCATCCTGATGATTGTATTGGCAGGAGTTGCGGGGTTGATATTGTACTGGTAATTACGAAAAGTCTAACAGTATGGCCGTATTTTTTAATTTCCGGCTTTGATTGCATCTTCAACCCGCTGTTTACGGATACTGTAAGTTCCTGCACAAACCGTTTTTGCTTTTCAGCATAAATTATTCATTCCAGTCTGCTTCTTCCAGTTTCTGATATACCAGGAAATTATCCTGCATCTCTTGAGAACGAAAGCCCCGACAGAAAATTCCGCCGGGGCTTTGTTTTGCCTGTTTTCGCTCTTCACAGAGCTAGAACAGAAGAACTTTATTTCATTACTTTAGTATTAATACTGACCGCTTGTTCGCCTGTCGCAGGGTAATTGATTCCTTACGGAATCACGCAGTCAACTCTAATTTATTGATTATAAATGTCTTATTTTACGATAGCTTTAACTGTTGTTTCTCCTTCAACAGCTACTACAACTACACCTGCAGGAGCTTTGATAACAGCGTCATCAGAAGTGATAACAGTATTAGCAATTGTCTGACCCAGCAGATTGTTGATAGCTACTCTCTTACCTGCTGCACCAACAATTGTGATCTGACCTTCGCCAGCAACAACCTTCACAGCAGAAGCATTGATTTCATCATTAGCAGTAATAGTACCTTCTTTGCCAACTTCGATTTCAATTTCACCTACATTATCACCAACGAACTGAGAAGTAGGAATGAATTCTGTTTCTAGCAAAGTTTTACCATCAGCAAACAAACAAGGATGATAAGCTGTAACTGTTACATCATACAAGCTATTCGGCTTCATGTTTTTAACATTTACAGTTAAGTATTTGCCATCTTTCGTATAGTTAGCTTCGTCAGAAGCGTGAATTTTCACAGATTCTGCACCATCAACCAAATTGAACTCTACGTTTTCAGGACCTTCCCACCAATAAGAAGCATTACCGTTACCATCAACTAAAGAAGTATTGATAGTTTCCCAGTCAGTGATGTTGAATTCACCCTGGTTTTCAGGCATACCGTTATAAGCCTTACGAGCTAAGTGAGCACCAGCTTCACCGAATGTGAAGACGTCGATCTGATTTTCACCTTCCATCAGATATACATTATAACGATACTGATCGCTAATTGTGATGTTTACAAGGTTACCTGCGTTTTCATCTGTACCCTTCTTATCGCGGAATTCACTGATGATCACAGCACTGTTTGTCCAACCGCCTTGCAGATTGAATGTATTGATAGTTGTATTCTTGAAGTGACCATAATATACTTCTTCGTCACCAGCTTTATCAGTACGAACCACTTTCAGATAATAGTTAACAGCCATTTTAGGATTGATAACTTTACCTGTACCGTTGAACAACTCAACAGCCAAAACATCACTATTCTGGTTAGAACCTTTGCTCTTAGCCAATACTTCAGAAATGAAGACATTCTTAGATGTATTCTTCGGAGCCAAATGACCAACTTGTACTACATAATAGTCAGCACCCGGAACACCTTTCCATTTCAAGACAGCTGTTGCACCGTCAATATCACCGTGTACCATCTTTTGCAATGCAGGAAGATCTTCTCCAACAGTCGGTTCTCCAGCAATTGCCAAATCATTCGTTAAGCAGTTAGCCTCTACGATCAATACATTTTCTTTTGCACATGCTGTAGCAGCGGTCGGAGCATAGTGAACAGTAGCTTCTGTTGAGAAAGAACCGTTAACATCAACCTTCACATTTGCCGGAGCTGTCAAAGTAAACGGATTATCATAACTTACTGTACCCAAAGAAACCTTAACAGCTTCTGTTGCAGTCAGCGGATTAAATTCCTTACCTTCGATAGTTACCTTCACATCAGCTTTTGAATCTACATTAGCTGTGATATCTGTAGCAGGAGTGATTGTAATTTCCGGTTTGTAAATGAAACCATATACTCCACCTTCGTTTACATAATGCATATAATTAAACTCTTCTAACGGATTCAACTCACCGTCTGTCCAAGTCATTACATTTTCATTAGACTTAACAGTGAACAAATCTTCAGCTCTATGCATAGCTCCGTTTTTGGTAGCCTGGTTGAATGTTACAACCACTAAACCTAATACTTCGCCATATTGGTTCGGAGTCAGTTTTTCAACAGCTGCACCACCATTCAACATATCTTTGATTACATAAGTAAATGCATTCGGATATGCGCTTACATTCGCTTTACGAGTTACGTTAACTTCTTTTTCCAAGTTGTAACCAGCTACATAGAATGAGTCGACTGCCAACGGATTTACGTAACCACATTCGTCCTGATATACTTTACCAAAGTATTTCTGGAATTCAGGATATACTAAGTTCGGTAAATTTGTATTAAATGTAGGACGATAAGAGTTGTGCATTTCTTCAATGAGATTCAATTTATTGATATTACTCCACAGATTAGCACGAGTATCACCATATAAACCTGCAACTACGCCAACACCACATAACGGGCAATCACTTTCTGATTCAATACCTACAGCCCAAACTTGCAATTCATATGTATCAGGATTCCATTCCTTTACATTTGCTTTTTCAGGATCTAGGAAACCATCCTTATTCGGAACGAACTGTACGTAAATTGGAAGACCTTCTTCACGGAACTGTTTCATCTTAGCATCGTCCAATGTATTGATGCTGATTTCCAATGTATCCGTATTGTTGTTTACCCAAGCAGCATCTTCACTCAATTTGAAGCGGAATTCCTGGTTATCTGTATCATTCTGGTTTGCATTTGCAATATTCTGCAAGGTTACGCGAATTTTAGCAATACCGTCAGCACCCGGTTTCAACTCGCTACCATGCAACACCAATTTCTTAACACGTGAAGCATAACGAGAGTTATCCAATGCATCTTTCTTATTATAAGGAGCAAAGAATACATTGTCGGCAGTATAACGCCCTACTGTACCGTCAAAGTTTTCACCTTCATAAGTCAGCCACAATGCACCAACTCTAGCTGCAGCCAACGCCCAATGGAATTTATCATAAGCCTTAAAACCATCCGGTTTATAGTCCGCATTCACTGCGATTTTCCATGCTTCTTCACGAGTGATGTCGTTAGTCCATTCTGTCAACGCTAAAGTCAATTTAGAACCTTCTTCTATCACACCACATGAAGAATATTTAATATCGCCATTTATTCTTATTTTGCCATATGCACTCCATTGGTCAGAAGTCATCTTTTCATACGCCAAGAAATCCATCGGATAAACTTCCTGATCAGGGATATTCTTACCTGTAACTGCTACATCTTTTGTCTGGCAATTTTCATTGAAAAGGATATGAGAATCAACGAAATTAAACTCAGGAATTGAGTTTGCTGAAATTAATTCTGTTTCAGCAGACAAACGAATAGGATTCAATTTATCAGTTTCAGATAACGCAGCAGCATATTTTCCAGAAAAAGTCTTGATTGATTTCGGTTGGAAATCATATGTTACTTTATCTTCCAACTTAGCGCCATCTAATTCTTTTTCAAATTCAGCACGAACAACATCGTTGTTATTTGTTACGTTTGTCCATACAAAAGCTTCTTGAGCAGTTGTTTTAACAGGCAATTTAACATTTTCTGCGCTCAACGCTAAAGTACCAGATGTACAACTCTTTAAACCTAAACCCGCTTCGAAAGATGTTACATCAGCAGTCAATGCCAAAGTCGGTTCATCGAAATTCATCTGGAAACCGCTTACAACCAATGCCGGGGCGAAATGGCTCTTAGATCCAGTTTCTTCTACATCCTTAATTTCTACAAAATCAGACCACAAAGTCACCTGGATTAATTTATTATCCAAAGAGCCTTCAATAAACATCTGCTGATCAGTGATCGGATCAGTTACAACATCGAACAGATTGATAACTTTATCTGCTACATCAGCAGCACCTGTTTTAAAGATTGCACCGTCTGATTTAAAAACAGCATTGTCAGCAGTACCTGTTTTAAAAATGTCACTTTTCTTTACTGCATTACCATCCAAATCATAAACAGAAATTGTAACATGCCAATCTGCAGAAGAAGTTGCAGCCAAACCGAAGTTCTCAGCACTTAACTTAACTTTCAGTTCACGTACATTTGTCATATACTTAGTTGACAAATCGAACATCAACTCACCGCTCTGACTGTCACCCAAGAAGATTCCTAAAGAGTCAGTACCATTTTGCCATACCGTAGTTGTGGTATAATTGTTGGTCGGCTTTGCGGTAATATTGGGATAATATACATTAGCTGTAGTAGCAGTTCCATTAAAAGCACGGAAATAAACACCATTACCCCAAACTTTCTTTCCATCTACAGTTTTTAAAGCCTTACCAGGGAAACCCGGTAGAACATCATTGCCTTCGGCTTCATACAAAATAGGTTTTTGAGCAGCAGTCAAACCCGCGTATTTGGAGGCATCCCATGCAGGAGCATTTTCTACCTGTCCAAATACCGATGCTGTGCCCAAAACTAACATAGCACTAATAGTTAGCACTTTTGTTTTAGTAAAGTTTCGCATACGAATTCTTTTTTAATTAATACTTTATTTATATGTCTCAAATTTGATTGATTCTATAATAATGACTAGAGAAAACGTTCCTTTTTTCTCGCCATTTTTTAGGTAGTATTTTGCCTTGGTAATAAGAAGTACTATTTTTGTACTCTAATTGCTATTCAATTGATAAGAAAGAGGATAGGATTGAAAAAAAATTATGAGAAAGAATTGTAGGTTTAAAACTTATATCTAACTTTGCTGGCGAGAAAAAAGGAACGTTTTTTTTAGTCATTACAACAACTACTCTAGCCTTATATTTCAAAGCATATATAAAATGTCATCCTTGTAAATATTCAACTCGATGCTTATTCGTCTAAAATGGATGCCTACCCGCCAAAACCCCGATCCCTACTCATTTTCAGGCCGATTAGCACTCGTTGGGTAAAAGGTGTTTTTTGAAAAGCGATTGTTAACTATCGTTAATCGCATCAAAAACGACTCATCCGATCTCCGAATCACTCGATATTCTCTGGGGATAACCACAACACCCCCGATATTTGTGCCGATTGCTTTCCTCAGAGAGTTTTTATAATCATCGTTTCAGGCTTCAGTCCTTTTAAACATTTGATATTTAAGAAGTAACACTGAAAGATCAGCAAATTGTACACCCGCCTGAAAAAGCAGCCCCAGCACCTTCAAAAAAGTAAACATCCGTTATTTGTTCACTGCCTACTTGTTCAGAAAAACATAGGCATCCGCACGAAGAAATATGTACGCTTATTTGTCGGACTAAAGGTTTGAGTTTATTTCTTTTTATTGGAGCCTTCAGTCTAAATCCATTGAAAATAAAAGTGTAATAGAGACCTGAAAGCTGAAGGGTGATTGTAAAAAAGTTCTTGTAGGTGGTAAAAACGATAGGTGTGACCGATAGTATCATAGTGTTATCCCGTCAGCACTACTGTGCTACTACTGCTTAGACTACTATGCTATATCAAGGGAGACTATAGGGCTATCTGGAATTATATCTCATGTAAAAAACAGATATTTATCCACACTGATTAAACCTTTTTTTATCTCTCTTGTCTATATCTCGATTGAGTTGTGTATATTTACATGCCTATTGATAAGTTTTTAAAGTAGATACCATTGAAAATATGACGAAGAGAGTGAAGTGGGGCGTTACCGCCGCAATTTTCCTGATGATTGCAGGAATGATTGCTTATCCACAGATTAAGAACCAGTTGACAGCATCCGGAAAAGATTCCAATGTGGCTCCCGCACCGGGAACAAGCGTACGTAAACAGGTGCTGAACATTAACGCTGAAGTATTGAAATTCCAATCGCTGACCGACAAAGTAATCAGTACAGGCAGTATCATTCCCGACGAAGAAGTAGACTTATCCTTCGAATCGTCCGGAAAAGTGGTGAATATCTATTTCACCGAGGGAACACATGTAAAAGCCGGTGACCTGCTGGCCAAGATCAATGATAAACCCTTACAAGCCCAGCTCAGGAAACTGGAAGCCCAGATTCCTCTGGCAAAAGACCGGGTATACCGCCAGCGCACTTTGCTGGAGAAAGATGCGGTCAGCCAGGAAGCTTATGAACAGGTGACTACCGAATACGAAAAGCTGATGGCCGATATCGACCTGGTGAAAGCCAATATCCTGCAAACCGAACTGCGTGCTCCTTTCGACGGCATCATCGGTCTGCGTTCAGTCAGTGAAGGTGCTTACGTGTCTCCTACCACCGTCATTACCAAGCTGACTAAAATATCTCCGTTGAAAATCGAGTTCTCCATCCCTGAAAGATATGCGAATGATGTGAGTAACGGGACAATGATCGTTTTCCGCCTGGAAGACTCGAACGGTATCATGCGCAACTATAATGCAAAAGTATATGCGGTCGAGAGTAAAATGGACATGACCACCCGTACCCTGAAAGTACGCGCTACCTATCCGAACACGAACGAAGCGATTTTCCCCGGACGTTACACATCCGTCGAAATCACCAAACGCGAGATCAAAGACGCATTAGCTATCCCGAGCGAAGCGTTGATCCCGGAAATGGGAAAGAATGTCGTTTACCTCTACAAGAACGGGGTAGCCGAACCGGCAGAGATCGAGATCGGTTTGCGTACCGAAAGCCATCTACAGGTGCTCAAAGGTATACAACCCGGCGACACACTGATAACTTCCGGTGTGATGCAGCTCCGTACCGGCATGAACGTAACTATTGATAATCTGTATTAAACTCCCCTATGGCAAATATATCGGAAACCAGTATAAACAGGCCGGTTCTTTCGACGGTAATGATGCTTATCATCCTGCTGTTCGGTATGATCGGCTACAAGTTCCTGGGGGTTCGCGAGTTCCCCAGTGTGGACCAGCCTATTATTTCGGTAAACGTGTCCTATCCGGGAGCGAATGCCGAAGTTATCATGAACCAGATCACGGAACCGCTGGAGCAAAACATCAACGGTATCCCGGGTATCCGTTCACTAAGTAGTGTCAGTAGCCAGGGTAGCAGCCGTATCACCGTAGAGTTCGAACTGTCGGTGGATATGGAAACGGCAGCCAATGACGTGCGCGACAAGGTTTCGCGCGCCCAACGGTATTTGCCGCGCGACTGTGACCCGCCTACCGTAGCAAAAGCGGATGCCGATGCTACCCCTATCATGCAAATCGGTGTACAAAGTAACCGGCGCTCGTTGATGGAGTTGAGTGAAATAGCTGAACTAACCGTAAAAGAACGCTTACAGACGATCTCGAATGTGAGCGGTGTAGATATATGGGGACAAAAACGTTACTCCATGCGCTTGTGGCTCGACCCGATCAAGATGGCTGGTTATGGTGTTACTCCTTTGGATGTAAAAAACGCAGTAGATGCGGAAAACGTGGAATTACCCTCCGGTAGCATCGAAGGGAATACGATCGACCTGTCTATCCGTACCCTGGGCCTGATGCATACAGCAAAAGAGTTCGATGACCTGATCGTTAAGGAAGATGCCAACAATATCGTCCGCTTCAAAGATGTCGGACGCGCAGAACTGGCACCGGAAGACTTGCGCAGTATCCTGCGTAAAAACGGAGAACCGATGGTAATCTGTGTAATCGTGCCCCAGCCGGGTGCCAACCATATCGAGATTGCCGACGAGGCTTACAACCGTATCGAACAGTTGAAAAAGGATTTGCCGGAAGATGTATCGATCGAAATGATTTACGATAACACCCGTTTCATCCGCGCGTCCATTGCCGAAGTGGAAGAAACGATCTATGTGGCATTGGCACTCGTGGTATTGATCATCTTCCTGTTCCTGCGCGACTGGCGTGTTACGCTGGTTCCCTGCGTGGTTATCCCCGTATCGCTGGTCGGTGCCTTCTTTGTCATGTACATCTCCGGTTTTTCCATCAACGTATTGACCATGCTGGCAGTCGTACTCTCGGTAGGACTGGTGGTGGACGACGCAATCGTGGTGGCGGAAAACATCTATGTCCGTATCGAACAAGGCATGAATCCGAAGGAGGCGGGTATAGAAGGTTCGAAAGAAATTTTCTTTGCAGTAATCTCAACGACCGTGACGTTGGTTTCAGTATTCCTCCCGATCGTATTTATGGAAGGGATGACCGGACGTTTGTTCAAGGAGTTCAGTATCGTGATCGCCGGCTCCGTGACGATTTCTTCATTTGTTGCCCTGACCTTTACCCCGATGCTCGCTACCAAGTTACTTCGCAGGCGGGAAAAGAAGAACTGGCTGTATGTAAAAACCGAGCCTTTCTTCGAAGGGTTGAACAATATTTATGCCTGGTCGCTCAACTATTTCCTGAGCCATAAATGGTGGGCTATCCCTATCGTGATCATTATGTTCGGTTCGATCGGCTATTTCTGGAACACGATCCGTTCTGAACTTTCACCGCTGGAAGACCGCTCTTCCATCTCCATCAATATGCGTGCCCAGGAGGGGGCCACCTTCGAGTTTATCCGCGACTATTCCGACCGGATTGCAGAACTTGCCGACTCGATTGCTCCGGAGCGTAAGTTCCTGACAAACCGTGCATCCAGTAGTAATGCCAATATCAGCGTGATCCTTCCGGATATCAAAGACCGGGAGCGTTCACAGATGGAAATAGCAGAAAAACTCTCGGCTGCCGTACGAAAAGAAACGCAGGCACGTGCTTTTGTCCAGCAACAGTCTACTTTCGGCGGACGACGCGGAGGTATGCCTGTGCAATATGTGCTACAGGCGCCCAGCCTGGAAAAGCTGGCGGAACACCTGCCTGAATTCATGCAAAAAGTAAATGAAAGCCCTGTCTTTCAGATGGCGGATGTGAACCTGAAATTCACCAAGCCGGAAACACGCATCGAGATCGACCGCGACAAGGCTTCCTCCCTGGGAGTCAGTACGCGTAATATCGCCCAGACATTACAATATGCATTGAGTGGACAGCGTATGGGGTATTTTTATATGAATGGCAAACAATATCAGATATTGGGCGAGATCAACCGCCAGCAACGTAACACACCGCTCGATCTGAAGTCGATCTATGTGCGAAGCGACAACGGTTCAATGATCCAGCTGGATAACCTCGTCACTCTGCTCGAAGACGTGGCACCGCCCCAGTTATACCGCTACAACCGTTTTGTTTCGGCAACGGTATCCAGTGGTCTGAACAAAGGATATACGATCGGCGACGGTCTGGACGAAATGGACCGTATCGCGGCCGAGACGCTGGACGGAAGTTTCCGCACAGCTCTTTCCGGCGAATCGAAAGAGTTCCGCGAAAGTTCTTCCAGCCTGATGTTCGCCATGATCCTCGCCTTGTTAATGATCTACCTGGTACTTGCCGCCCAGTTCGAGAGTTTCAAAGACCCGTTTGTGGTGATGTTCACCGTACCGCTTGCCATTGCCGGAGCTTTGATATTTATGAGCTACTCAGGTATTACAATGAATATATTCAGTCAGATCGGTATTATCATGCTGATCGGTCTCGTGGCGAAGAACGGTATCCTGATCGTGGAGTTCGCCAACCAGCGCCAGGAAGCGGGATTGAGTATGGCGGAAGCAATCCGTTCGGCTTCTACACAGCGTCTGCGCCCAATCCTGATGACCAGTGTATCCACCATTCTCGGATTGGTTCCGCTGGTATATGCAAGCGGTGAAGGTGCACAGGGACGTATTGCGATGGGTATTGCTGTAGTAGGCGGTATGTTGGTTTCAACATTCCTTACCCTGTTTATCGTTCCGGCCATGTATAGTTTTATTTCAACAGACAGAGCAAAAAAGATATGAAAAAGGTCTTATTAATGATACTGGCTGTTTCTGCTACCCTGAGTGTCAAGGCACAGGAAGTATACAGCCTGAAACAATGCATCGAAACCGGATTGGAACGGAACTATTCCATCCGTATCATACGCAACGAGCAACTGATCAGTAACAATAACACGACACTGGGTAATGCCGGTTATCTGCCGACGGTAGATATGAGTGGCGGATTCAGCGGCTCGGTCAACAACAACCGTAACAAATTAGCCGACGGTACAACCGAGAAGCAAAACGGTGTCAAAAACGAGACGGGCGACATCGGACTGAACGTGAACTGGACCGTGTTCGACGGCTTCGGCATCCAGGCTGAATATGCACGTCTTAAAGAATTGAAACGGATGGGTGAGCTGGATACGCGCCTGACAATTGAAGATTTTGTCGCAACGCTTTCAGGCGAATATTACAACCTGATCCGCCAGCATATCCGATTGCGCAACCTGCGTTCTTCTCTCGACCTCTCCCGTGAGCGTGTACGTATTGCGGAAGAGCGTTACCACATCGGTTCCGGATCACGTATGGACCTGCAACAGGCACAAGTCGACTTCAATGCCGACAGTTCAAATGTTCTGAATCAGTTGGAAGTAGTTCATACTTCCCGTATCCGGCTGAACGAACTCATGGCGCTTGATAATATAGACGAACAGATCGCCTTGAAAGATTCAGTAATACGTCCGAACATCTTTCTGGACGAAATAGATCTCTGGCAAAGTACCCTGGCATCGAACGCCTCTCTGTTGATCGCCCAAAAAAACCAATCACTCTCCGAACTGGATTACAAAAAGGTGAAAAGCCGTGACTACCCGTATGTAAAACTAAATGCCGGTTACGGTTACACCGCTAACTGGTATGAAGTCGGCACAACCGACCTGCAGCAACGTCTGGGGCTAAACTACGGACTGACAGTCGGCCTGAATCTGTTCGACGGTCTGAACCGCCGACGCGAACGCCGCAACGCCCGTATCCAGATCGAAAACAGCCAGTTGAAGAAACAGGAACTCGAACTGGGCCTGCGTGCCGACATGAGTAACCTGTGGATGGCTTACCAAAACAACCTGGGCCTGTGGAACCTGGAAAAAGCCAATGTCGTCGTTGCCCTGGAAAATCACCGCATCGCGATCGACCGCTATAAACTGGGAGAATTATCCGGTATCGAACTGCGTGAAGCCCAGATAAGTTTGCTGGAAGCAGAAGAAAGGCAATCCATCGCAGAATACTCTACCAAGCTATGCGAGATTTCTCTCCTGCAACTAAGCGGCCAGATACTGACCTATGTAGCGCCGGAGCCGGAGAAAGCCAGTTTTTAGTAGATTAAAAAGATATTTGCTACGATGGGACAGGCGCGAGGTCTGCCCCATCGGAAAAACAATCATTAATGCTCCCCGGTCTCCCCGTCTTTACTCAGCACAATGTTTCTCGCCACATACGACTCGTTCCCGGCCGCATCCGTACAATATACCATGAAATGATAATTACCTTCGGTTGCATCGGCAGGTATCTCGATCTCGTGATGATGGATATGAGTACTCTTTTTATCCGATACATCCCACGAATTGTTATAAGCGAACGGAGTCGTTTCTCCCGCTTCCGCCTTCGTATGGGTATGGCCGTCGAAGTTATTATGTATCTCTACCTTATAAGAGCCCAGCATCACATCGTCCTCCAGATCCATATCGAAATGAATATGGCTGCCCGGCTGCAGGGCAGCACCTTCTGCCGGTGCATTCAGCGTGATGACAGGCTTCGTGGTATCTCCTTGTTTCTCATCATCGGAACAAGACACGAGCAAAACGGAGGACATCAGGACAATAACTATGGATAAATAAAACGTTGTTTTCATTAGAATAACTTTTTAAATGGTATTTTTATTAATAACTGGAAGTTGCGTCCCGGTTCCGGGATCTCCACCTTCCTGTAAAAACTCAGATGATTGTAATATTTCGTATTGAACAGATTCCGGGCAGACAGTGTCAGCTCCACATCCGTCCGGCCGACGGGGATACGGAAACCGGCCCCCAGGTGAAACAACTGCGCCCCCGGTGTCGGATCCTCATTCCGGGCAACCCTGTTCTGGTCGGCAATATACTGGTGTTCCACATAGAAACGCATCCGCTTTTTCTCCCAGGAAAGCGTATTCCGCAAAGAACCCGGCGGAGAAAAACTCAATGGTATATGCTCGTCCAAGTTATAAGTATAGACATATTCACCTCCCAATTCATAACTGAAATGCAAGGGAAGATCTACTTTTGCCGAGATCTCTCCTCCGGCAAACAAGGCTTCCGCCCCTGTATAACGGTAAATCTGTCCGGCATGGGGAAGGACGGACCACTCCCCTGTCGGTTTCAGGTAAATATAATTGCTGAACCAGCTGGCAAAAGGAGATACCGTGACGGAAAAGAAAGTGCCGAAGAAAGAATAGGCAACATCCAGCTGCCATCCCCGCTCCGACCCCAGGTCAGGATCACCCTGCTCATGCCGGAACGTACCATGATGTACCCCGTTGGATGCCAACTCATTCGCACCCGGCAGCCGGAAACTGTGACCGACATTCGCCTTCAGTAAATGCGCTTTTGCCGGAGCCCATACGATCCCCAGCGACCCGGAGAAATCACCGAAGTCCCGTTTGACCGGATAACTACGCGTCTTGCTTTTCTCCACGATCTCTTCGCTATACCCTTGCTCACGAAGATACGTTTCCAGATAGGGGTCCGTAAACGAACGGATATCCGTTTTACCGAAGTCATACCGTAAACCTCCGCTGACAGACAGCATTTCATCCGGCTTCCAGGTCGTCAGCCAGCTTATCCCTGTCGTGAAACGGCTATACTCCGGCAAAAGAAAGGAATAACCGGAAATCGTATTCCGTTGGTACTGCACATCCCACCCCATACGGTGATCCCAGACAGAAGACCCGGTAAACCGTGCCTTCATACCCGAACTAAAGGTATTCAGGACAAAAGCCAGCTCCTTGTCCGGGTCTGTTTCAGGGACAGGCTGCGAGCCGTAATGTGTATGAAACAGGCTCCATTCCTCCCGGTGATTGTTCTGGTACCCCAGGTCCCACTGGGCTAGGATATTCTCCCAGGCATATTCTTGATGGGTCGTCACCTTCAAATGATTGACAGTACTATAAGGCAACCCGATATTCCGTGCACTCCCGTCATCCTCTACCCGAGACGGGTCGGGGATACCATGGGCACCCGGAAAGAATCCGACCTTCTGATAAGCGTTGCTCACTATATAATCACTCATATACGCCCCTTTCCGGTATTGGGTAAACAAACTGGCATTACGTTCGAACCCCGCCGTATTCTTCAGCCTGCGGTCATGCACAGGCATTTTCTGAGTCAGGTAAACGATCGTATCCGCCGGTATCCGGTAATCTCCGAAATGCTGCTCCGAAAAGCGCAGCTTCGTGAACCAACGGTCCTTTTTAACACCCAGCATCACAGAGCCGCCGAACAAACCGTTCACCGATTTGCCGAGCAAACTCACCTCGCCGAACACCTGGTCGTCAAACGGAGGAGCTGCCTGCGTGATCTCCACCACACCGCCCATCGCATCACTTCCGTAAAGCAACGAAGCCGGTCCTTTTCGTATATTGACCTGTTCGACATTAAAAGCATCTATCTCAAGCCCGTGGTCGGCACCCCATTGCTGGCCTTCCTGCTTGATTCCGTTCTCCGTCACCGACACCCTGTTGAATCCCATACCCCGGATCACCGGCTTGGAAAAGCCGGAACCTATATCCATGGAATGGACACCGGGTAGTTGTTCCAGGGTCTGCATCAGATTGCCGGAAAAATGCTCTTTTAGAAATTCTTTCCCTACCACATCCAGATGAAGCGTCGTATTCCTGTTCCGCAGATACTGATAGTTTTCAGTAACCACGATCTCGGAAAGCGACACATTGCGGAGTGAATCGGGTTCTTGGGCATGAAGGGTACCTGTACAGCATACCACCAGCATACCCGGAATCATTCCGATACGCATAAATACAATCTGTTTTAATTTGAAAAATTAATTGGATAAGATATGTATCAGGCGGCAGGCGGCGCACGCAGGTAATGTGAGTAAGAAAGCAGATAGACTTTCTCATCCGGGTAATCGATCCGCCCAACGGGATTGAGCGTCAATATAAAATGTAAATCGAATGAATCGGTTGAAAGGAAAGGAGAAAGGAGCAAATTACAGAGCAGACAGTGATCCGGATTCTGCGAATGGCTATCCGTCTCATGCGGGCCGGAAGAACAGCAAACCACCTCGTCGGGATCATGCCGGTGCGTGATCTTCGCGACAAAGAATGGAAGCATGGCCATGAATAACAACCATGCCAGAAAAATACGCTTTCTTCTTTCTGCCTTCACAAACTCTTATATTACTGCAAAATAAACCTAAATCCGGCGACAAATATATAGATATTTTGTTTCCGACATGAATCTGTAGATGCTAATTATTGCCAATAAATAAGAATATCTTACTTTTGTGTGACAAATACGAAAAGAGAAATGCAAATCATTCCCAAAGCTAATACCTTACGAAAAAGTGTACTTTTATACCGGGGCATCCGTTACCGCCGCGGTTACGGAGTGCATTCGCCTTTCGTCTTCAACCTGATAACAAAGGTGATAGAAGAACGCTGTTCCTATTATAGCTTTTATGATATAGAACTGATCCGGAAACAACTGCTTTTCCGCGACAATATCATCACCTATCCGGACCGACAGCAGAAAGGGATACGCCGCCGTACGATCGGAGAGATTGTGGAGCGCGAAGCGATCAAACCCAAACACGGTGCTTTGCTTTTCCGCCTGGCGAACTATTTCAAGTCGCAAAACATACTTCAATTGGGACCGTCGATGGGGTTATCCACCCTTTATCTGACCTCCTACGCCCCCGGACTGAAATGTATTGCCCTGGAGAATATCCCGGAGTTTGCCTCCATCGCCCGGATCGCTTTCGATAAAGCGGCACGCAACCCGGTGGACCTGCGTACGGGAACATATAAAGAGCTGCTTCCCCAGGCATTGGAAGACATGGGGAAAGTCGATTTTGTATTTTTTAATACATTATATGAACAACATAACAACGTTTGGTTGTTTAATGAATGTACAAAGCATATCCATAACGATACGATCTTTGTTTTTGAAGGAATCAAGGCAAGCCGTAAGATGAGGGAGTTCTGGAAAGAAGTATGCGCCCATCCCGAAGTGACGGTAACGATAGACCTCTATTCGATGGGTATCGTATTCTTTAACAAGAAATTGCACAAGCGAGACTATATAGTCTACTTCTAACGGCAGAGAGCAGATAATAAGAGTGTTGATAATTAAAAAAAGAAGTATATGAAAAAAAGCCTTATTTATACCGGTGGTGGCGACAAGGGAAAGACCTCCCTCGTAGGAGGCCAGCGGGTATCGAAAGCGCACCAGCGCATCGAAAGTTACGGAACGATCGACGAACTGAACTCATTCATCGGCCTGCTTATCACGGCACTCGATGACCAGGCGGATATCGACTTCCTCTCTTTCATCCAGCATAAACTGTTCACCATCGGTTCTTACCTGGCAACCGACCAGGAGACGACCGAACTGAAAATAGAAAGCAAGGTTACTCCCGAAAGCATCGCACGCATCGAACGGGAGATCGACCGTCTCGACAACGAACTGCCTCCGATGAAGAACTTCATTTTGCCTGGTGGCAGCCGTTCCGCTTCACTGGCACATGTCTGCCGTACCGTCTGCCGTCGCGCGGAACGCCAGATATACCGTTTGGCCGAAACAAATCCGGTCGAAGAGCCTGTACTTATTTTTGTAAACAGACTCTCTGATTATCTGTTTGTTCTGGCCCGGAAGGAATGTATAAAAAATAATGGCAAAGAAATTATTTGGGATTATACTTGCATCTAAGAAATATTGTTTTATTTTTGCGGAAAATTTGAGAACCTGACTGCCTTCGGGCAGTTGTTAATACTAGATAACTATGTATTGGACATTAGAGTTAGCTTCGAAGCTGGAAGACGCGCCCTGGCCTGCAACCAAGGATGAATTGATTGACTATGCACAACGTTCTGGTGCGCCGTTAGAAGTAATAGAAAATTTGCAGGAGATGGAAGACGAAGGTGAGATTTACGAATGCATGGAAGATATCTGGCCTGACTATCCTAGTAAAGAAGACTTCTTCTTCAACGAAGAGGAATATTGATGTGCTTTAACACAAAGTATTGAAATATAGGCGAGGTAGTGGGCTTGCGAAGTCCCCTGCCTCGTTTGTTTTTTTGCGGAAAATACAATTTATATACTTTTGCCGCGTTATTGTAGGGGTGAAACATCTTTCACCTCGTTAGTTATAGTTAAATGAAGAGAGTCTTCCTGTTTATTATTGCATTGATTACCTGTACGATGAGCGTACGGGCCCAATCTGATATGCAGTTAAGCCAGTACTTCCTGGGAATGGGATATTACAACCCCGCCTATGCCGGAACAACCGGCGACCTGAATATGCTCGGTCTTTTCCGCCAGCAATGGATAGGCATACCCAATGCGGGTACCTCCTTCTTTGTCATTGCCGATATGCCGCTGAAACTAGGCAGCTTAAACAATGGTATCGGATTGGTTGCCAACACGGAGAGCATCGGATTGTTCCAATTCACGAAGGTCGCTTTCCAATACGCCTATAAGCAGAAATTGTTCGGAGGAACATTGAGTATCGGACTGCAGGGAGGTATATACAACGTCGGTTTCGACGGAACAAAGATACATATCCCCGAAAGCCCGGACCATACCCCTGTCGAATCCGACCCGGCTCTCCCCAGCACCTCGGTACAAGCGATGGCCCTCGATGTAAATGCCGGTATCTATTACACACATAAGAATTTCTATGCGGGTTTCGGAGCCACTCACCTGACAGCCCCGGAAATGGCATTGGGTGAAACGACAAATTATTACATTCCTATGGGATTAAATTTGACAGGCGGATACAATATTCAGCTAAGGAACCCGTTGTATGAATTACAGCCTTCTGTTTTCTTGAAGACAGATATGCAAACCTTCCAGGCGGATATCACCGCACGGATGGTCTATAATAAAATGTTTAACGGAGGTCTTTCCTGGCGTATAAACGAGTCGGTAGTAGTATTATTGGGAGCCACATTCGGCAGATTGCAGGTTGGATATGCTTACGATTTCCCTACCACGGCCATGTTAAAAGGGAGTTCCGGTAGCCACGAAGTGTTGGTGCGCTACCAGTTGAAGTTGAAGAAGACAAAAACAGGAAAGAACAGACATAAAAGTGTACGTATATTATAGTATATGAAAAAAGTATTATTAGTACTTATGGCAGTAGCCTTGCTTACCTCATGTGGTAAATCCCTTTCCGGAGCGGGAGGAGAAGTTACCGGGGTAAGATCTGTGGCTTTTAACGAACCGTCACCTTATGGCATGGTTCTGATCAAAAGAGGTTCGTTCGAGATGGGACCGGCAGACAAAGACTCCTTGTGGGGGATCAATCCTGAAACAAAAGGTGTTTCGTTTGACGCTTTCTGGATGGACGAAACGGAAATAACCAACGCCAAATACCGCCAGTTCGTTTACTGGGTGCGCGACTCCATTATCCGCGAACGCCTGGCAGACCCGGCTTACGGTGGCAACGACCTGTTCAAGATTACCGAAGACCGGTATGGCGAACCTGTCACCCCGCATCTGGACTGGAGCCGTCCGATCCCCTGGAAACGGGCGAACGAGGATGAGCTGCGCGCCATCGAAAGCGTTTATTACGTACACCCGATCACCGGCGAGAAACGTCTGGACGAAAAGCAGATGGTCTACAAATACGAATGGTATGACTATACCGGCGCCGCCCTTCGCAAAAACCGCCTGGACCCGGGCGAACGTGTCCGCAACACAGATATCCAGGTGAACCCGAACGAGGTGATCACGATCTCCAAGGATACCGCCTATATCGACGACGACGGCAACATCATCAACGAAACCCTGACCCGCCCGCTGAACGGTCCGTGGGACTTCCTTCACACCCGCATCGTAAACATTTACCCGGATGAAACCTGCTGGGTGAACGACTTCAATAATGCTTACAACGAGCCATACATGCGCATGTACTTCCAGCACCCGGGGTATGACGATTATCCTGTCGTGGGTGTTTCCTGGGAACAGGCTACCGCATTCTGCGTATGGCGTACCGATATGTTCAAGCAATCGCTGAACTTCCCTGCCGGACAGGCTATCGAACCGTTCCGTCTGCCGACGGAAGGCGAATGGGAATATGCCGCCCGTGCCGGAAAGAACGAGAACAAATACCCGTGGTCGACCGACGAACTGCAGAATGCCAAAGGTTGTTTCATGGCGAACTTCAAACCCGGAAAAGGAAATTATACGGAAGACGGTCACCTGATCCCCTCACGTGTAGGCTCTTTCGCCCCGAACCAGTTCGGCCTGTATGACATGGCTGGTAACGTGGCAGAATGGACTTCTACCATGTATTCCGAATCAGGACCGAGCCAAATGAGCGACATGAACCCGGATCTGCGCTACAACGCAGCGAAAGAAGACCCGTATGCCATGAAGAAAAAAGTCGTACGCGGCGGTTCATGGAAAGACGTGGCACAATTCATCCGCTCGGATATGCGTACATTCGAATATCAGAACGAAACACGTTCGTATATAGGTTTCCGTTGCGCACGTACACAGATCGGTTTCTCCCGTTCAAAAGGAAAGAAATAATATAAGAAACATACAACATTATGGGAAAATATAGAAGATATAAAAACAGAATAGAGATGTTCCTTTCCAGCGATATGGGAAAGAGAGTACTGAACTTCTGTTACAGCTGGGGAGCATCTATCGTTATTATAGGTGCCATGTTCAAATTGCTGCACCTGCCGTACGGTAACCAGATCCTGTTCATCGCCATGACAGTGGAAGCATTGGTATTCTTTATCTCTGCCTTTGAACATCCTTCAAACGAATATCACTGGGAAGAAGTATTCCCCGTCCTGAAATCGAAGAATCCGATGGACCGCCCGGACTTTGCCGGAACAGGCATGTCTAACCTGATCAATTCGTCGGAAAATATGGAAGACGACAATGCCGGAGGAGGTATCAATATAAATGTCAGTGCTGCTAAGAAAGCAGGTGTTACAAACAACCTGGGCGGAGCATCCGTTCTGGGTAACCTCGATGTCAGCGAAGAAGATACAAAAAACCTAAGCGAAAGCATCAAGAAACTAAGCGGTGCCGCCGAACAGATCTCAAAGATGGCAGAACTGACCGAAGCAACCCAGAAATACCTGGAACAACTGTCGGGTATGTCGGAAAATATGGAACGTTTCAGCCATGTGACCAACTCGCTGACCAACGTATCCGACACGCTGCTTAATTCCTATAAGAGCATTACGGACAATTCAGACGGTATCAACCAGAACTCACGCGGTTACGTGCAGCAGATGGAAATGTTGAACCGTAATATTTCAGGCTTGAATACAATCTACGAAATACAATTGAAAAGTATCAGTTCACAGATCGAATCGATCGAACATATCAACGGCGGCCTGAACCGCATCCGCGAAATGTACGACGGTTCGGTAACCGACAGCTCTGTTTTCCGCAACGAAACGGAAAAGATGACCCGTCAGTTGGCCGAACTGAACCAGGTATACAGCCGCTTGCTACAGGCGATGACGGTCAACATGGGTGCAGCCCCAGCCTACCAGCAACCGGCTCCGCAGCCGCAGCCTAATTACCAGCAGCAGACTGCCTATCAGCAGCCGTACCAGCAACCGTACGGATATCAGCAGCAGGCTCCGTATACAAATAATCCAGGCCAGCAACAAGCCGGTAGATAACAAACAAACGAAACAAAAGAAAGATGTCCGGAATAGCTAATAATCCCAACTCGCCCCGTCAGAAGATGATCAACCTGATGTATCTGGTGTTCATCGCCATGATGGCACTGAATGTGTCGTCGGAGGTACTCGACGGTTTCGAGCTAGTGGAAGACAGTTTGCGCACTTCTATCGACAATTCTACGCATCGTAACGATATCGTGGCCGGCGAACTGAATACCTACTACCAGTCCAATCCCGAAAAGGTAAAAGAATGGTACGACAAAGGTATACAGGTAAAGCATGCCTCCGACAGCCTGTACAACTACGTACAGAACCTGAAAGAACGTATCGCAGAGATTGCCGACGGTAAAGATGCCAACGTAAACAAGATCGAACATAAAGACGACCTCGAAGCCGCTTCACGCATCATGCTCGGCCCGGTTACCGGCGAAGGTAAAAAGCTGCGCGAAGCCATCGACTCTTACCGTACCATGATGGGCGAAATGGTGGAAGATAGCGCCAAGACCCGCATCCTGGAAGCGAGCCTGAGCACAACCCCTCCCCACAAAGCCGGTATCAATACCCGTACCTGGGAAGAGGCGTTGTTTGAAAATATGCCGGTCGCAGCCGCTGTGACATTGCTGACCAAGTTGCAGAGTGATATCCGTTATGCAGAAGGAGAAGTATTGAACAACCTGCTGAACAGCGTCGACGTAGGTGACTACCGTGTGAACCAGATGACCGCACAGGTCATCCCGGAAAGCCAGATCGTTATGCGCGGAGGACAGTACAAGGCGAACATCGTCCTGTCTGCCGTCGATTCGACGAAACGTCCGACCGTGTTTGTCAACGGTAAGGAATTGCCAGCAGACAGCCGCGGCCAGTTCACAGCCATTGCCGGTGCTCCGGGTACTTATCCCATCAAAGGATATATCGAGATGCCGAACAACGACGGCAGCGTGATGCACCAGGAGTTTGAAAGCGAATACTTCGTTACGGAGCCGAGTGCTACGGTAGCACCGTTGCTGATGAACGTATTATATGCCGGTATCGCCAACGATATGCGTATCGCCGTACCGGGTGTACCGAGCGGAAACATCACGGCCAGCATGACCAACGGAACCCTGACACGCAAAGGCGACATCTGGGAAGCCCGTCCGTCGAAAGTTGGAACCGATGCCGTCATATCGGTAAGTGCCCGTATGGCTGACGGCCGCAGTGTGGAAATGGCAAAGAATACGTTCCGCGTACGTGCCCTGCCCGATCCGATGCCGTATATCGAATATAAGGATCAGAATGGCAACATGCGTAAATTCCGCGGTGGAAACATGACCAAGCGTAACCTGGTCGACACCGAAGTCCTGCAGGCTGCTATCGACGACGACATATTGAATATCAAATTCGATGTATTACGTTTCGAATTGATCTTCTTCGACTCGATGGGAAATGCGATCCCTGAAGTATCACAGGGTCCCCGCTTCTCCGACGGTCAGAAGGACAGGATCCGTCGTCTGACAAGAGGCAAGCGTTTTTACATCAGAGGCGTGGTGGCCAAAGGTCCTGACGGTCTGGAACGTACCCTTACACCGATCGAAGTCATTGTAAATTAAATGTAGGGGCGGTTTGCGAACCGTCCCAAATAAGGATATAAAATATGAAACGTTTTTATTACATACTGGCAATTGCAAGCGCTCTGTTCTTCACTGCTACCTCCATGCAGGCACAGGAAGAATCGGAGAACACCCAGCAACGGGCAAGAAGAACCCCGCAAGCCTCCCGCGGAGAACGGGCAAACGATAAAAAAGACACCGGTATGCCCGAACTGACCGTACGGGCACAGGATATGAACGAGCGTATGACACAGGAAGTGGGAAACGCCCGCTGGATGCGTGTCATCTATCGTCAGATCGACCTGATGAAAGAAAAGAATGCTCCGCTTTATTATCCCGTCACACCGATGAACGGACAGATGAACCTTTTCTCCATCATCTTCAGTCTGATCAGTGAAGGCAAAATAGATGCGTACCAATACGAAGACGGTTACGAAGATTTCAGCGAAGGTAACAAGATCGACCTGAAAAAGATGCTCGACAGCTTCGGTATCTACTACGAAGAAATAGCCGGACAAGGTAATCAGGGAACGACGTTCGTTATCAACGAAAGCGATATACCTTCCGAATATGTCCGTTCTTATTACGTGAAGGAAGCCTGGTATTTCGACCAGAACAATTCCGTATTCGACGTAAAGACACTGGCTATCTGCCCGATCATGACCACTTCCGGTGATGTCGGAGAGCTGACGATGCCGATGTTCTGGATCCCTTACGAAAATATCCGCCCGTATATCAATACAGCGTTCATCATGACGTCGAACATCAACAACGCGATGACCTTCACGCTCGACGATTATTTCCGCCGCCGTATGTTCGAAGGTGATATTTTCAAGACACAGAATCTGATGAACCTACCGTTGCAGGCATATTGCCCGACTCCGGATTCAATAAAGAAAGAGCAAGATCGTATCGAAGACCAGTTGGTTGCCTTTGAAAAGTCACTCTGGTTCCAGCCCGACACTACCCAGGTAGAAGATCCGAAAGCAGCTAAGAAGGCCAGCAAGGCCTCCGCTCGCGGACAGAGAGGCGCAACCACCGAAAAGGCAGAAACCAAAGAAAAGACCGTCAAGACAAAAGCTCCGAAAGCCGAGAAATCCTCTCCGGTACGCAGCGTACGTCGCAGACGATAAAGAATGTGCCAATGAAGATAGCAACTGGTTCAGTATTTGTCAAATTTGAGCTATTATCCCCTTATCAAAGTAACTTCTCCATTACAGGTCCATTTGCCGTCGGTTTTAACCGACGGTTTTGATAGGCTGTCCTTTTTTTGGCTTTAGCCACATTTCTCTTCATACAGAGATTCTTAAAATGGGACTAAAGTCCAAAGAGAGAGATCATTTACTAATCCGTTGGTTAAAACCAACGGCAAATGAACCTGTAACTAATAAGCATGTTTTATTTATGACTGATCGCTTGCTCGGATAGTTCAATTCTTTCTATTATTGCAACATTGGCTCAAATATTTCTATGTTCGATTGCGAAGCCTATCTGTCAACTGTCAGTTGTCACTTGTCGTTAGAAAAAGGTGGAACCTTTTTCTAACGACGAAGCCCCGGAGAACGTATTCCCCGGGGCTTGTTTTTGTCTGTCTTCGCTCTTCACAGAGATCGAACAGAAGAACTTTATTTCATTACTTTAGTATTAATATCGACCGCTTGTTCGCCTGTCGCAGGATACTTGTCATGGAGGTGGGTGAACCCCACCTCTACGACACGCAGTCAATTTAAATTTATTGATTATAAATAATTTCTTATTTTACGATAGCAGGTACTGCTGCTTCACCTTCAACCGTTACATAAACTACACCTGCAGGAACTGCGATTGTAGCTTCGCTTGAAGTAATTACCGTGTTAACCACTACCTGACCAAGTACGTTGTTGATAACAACCTTCTTACCTTCAGCACCCTTAACAGTTACTGTTCCGTTACCACCGATTACAGCGATTGTAGAAGTTGTGATATCTTCGTTAGCGACAGATGAACCTTCTGAAGATTCTACATTGTAGATATCAGCAGATGAAGCATCGAAGTTTTCAAAGTTGTCTTTTACAATTACAGGAACACCGTTCTGGACTTTCAACCAACCGCCTTCAGTCATAGGACGAGCATTACCAGCAAAAGCATTGTCATTCATCCATGATTCAGATTCGATCAAGAAATCTTGAGCTTCATCATCATTGATCAAACGGAATTCAAACTTAGCAGCATTGTGCTTGTTTTCAGCAATAGTAACCTGTTTGCCATCAACAAACAATTTAGTATAGTTACCTGTACCCGGCATAGTACCTTCTTCTTTCACAACATACCCTTTCAGGAATGCCAGACGAGTATACTTGTTCTCCCAGTTATACTTGTTATATTTAGCATCGATCTTCAAGTTAACCAAGAAGTTACCAAAGAGTGTATCAGGAGTTACATGGGTATGATCACAAGACAAAGAATCAGCTAATGAAGTATGATCTTCACCACACCATTTAACAGAGCCTTTCTGTTCCGTTACATTACGAGCAATAAAGTACTGAGGCATCAATACACCTGTTTCTGTTGTCGGTATTACTGTCATTTCAGCCAAAGCTTCGGCGTTATCGCCCTTACCTTCCACTGCCAACAAATTCAATTCAGCAGCTTCAGAAGCATACAGATATTCTTTATCAGTTGAACGTGTACGATAGAACTTCAAGATATTCTTTTCACCCAGTTCTTCTTTAGTAAATTCACGATAGTAACGAGTTGAATCAACGACTAAAGCAAATGCAGAAGTACGTGTTTCAGCAGTAATATCTTCAGCTTTGATCAAACCTGTTGCATCAACCACACCGGCTTTCTTATCCCAAGCAGCATTAATCAAAGCATAATAGTGAGTACCATCCACATCATTCACTTCTTTCAAATAGAAGTTAGTTGCAGAAGCGGCATTGGATACTACCATCATTTCTGTTCCATCTACATTTGTGATCTGTACATATTTGTTATGTTGATTCAACTTATTCGGATTATAAAGGCTGATCTGATACAGACCGCGTTCCAGAGAATTACCATAACCATATTCTTTGTTGTCTCCAATTCTGTGCAATCTGAATTTATCTTCAGAGTCAGCAGATACAACTAAAACAGAATCATTGTTGATAGTTTTATTACCAACTTCAACATTCAATCCGGAAGAAATATTCAGATAACCCAGTGTAAAGAGAGCTCTCGGATCTCCTGTTGCTGTGCGGTAATAACCTTCTTCACTTTCAGGAGCAACACTCAATACGAATGTATCATTTTTCTCTTCAACAGAACCCTGATAGATATACTGGCTGATTGTTACATAATATTTACCGTCTTTTTCTTCTACAGTATAAGCACCCAGGTTCAGTTTTTCACCTGTTTCCATATTGTAAATATTCGGATAACCACCGAAGTCTGTCGGGGTAGCTTCTACATACCATTTAGCAGCCGGAAGATGAGCAAAATCCATCTTACCCTGATCTGCCGGAGTCACTTTCGTCAAGGAATAATTATCGACATCCAACATCAAACGGGCACCGTTTTCCTGAGTGTTTGCTTTTACAATATCCAGATAGTACAAACCAGTAGGAACATTAATAACATTTACAGGACCAGCCAAGCTCAAACCGATACGGTCATTGATTGTAAGCTGAAGTGCATTCGGACGTTTGATATATTCAGAGCTACCAACTGTTACTTCACGATGGTTACCCAGAACAGCTACTTTCACTAAATTTTGTTCAAAGCCCGGAGCGTAAGAAGCCTTGTAACGGATCTCACTGTCTGCACGGTCTTTCCAATAAGTTGTTGTAACGTCTTTCTGGTTGTAACCGTCAGCTTCGATACGTAAAGAGTCCTGAGTCGGGAAATACAAGAAACGGAAGTTGAAACGACCATTAATATCACGAGCAGCAAGCGGTGCATTCGGATTTTCAAATTTCTTATATTCTCTTGTATTGAATGTCAAGTGGTTTTGACCAGCCACTTCATCTGACAGATAAGCAGTATCGACCATCAAGTATTGACCGTTATCAGCTTTCAGAGATAACCAATACGGAGTTTTAACAGCATTCAAATTAGCATAAACTGCATACAATCCCTGGGCAGTACGGGCAGCTTTAGCGGCAGCTCTATCAGCAAGGGCCCATTTATGCATGTGATAAATAACATCCCCCTTGTCGAATTCAAGATCCTGGCTTAAGGCAAGAATTCTATCTATCGAAGTAGTACAAGATTTTCTCAGGGTAGCTTCCTCACTTTTTTCCTTTTCAATTGTAGCCACCAGTTCAGATTTCTGTTCTTCTAAACGGTTTTGTAATGCTAAGAGATCTTTATCCAGTTCATCAGAATGGATAATGTTATTTTTTACAGTAATATATGCTGTACGCGCCTTACTCTCTGCAGTCTTAGCAGCATCTAAGGTTTCCTCTGCATCAGCTTTTTTTGTTTCCAGTTCGGCTACTTTGTCCTCAGCCTCCTGTAGTATTTGTTTGGCTTCAGCCAACGCTGCATCAGCCTGAGTTAAGGCTTCATCCACTACAACTGTAATATAATTAGCCGTTACCGTTTTACATTCTGTCTGATTAAGCGTCCAAGCATCAGCACCAGCATTATCAGCTATCGCTTTTGCGTACAATTCTTTCGCAAAGGACATGAACAACTCTTTATCAGATTCAGACTCTATAGTAGCAGCAGCAAAAATCGTATTCCAAGCTTTTGAATCGTCAAGATATTCTTTATTGAAAAGATCGAATGTCAGAGCTTTTATATCTGCATTATCAGCATCTTGTAACCCTTTGAATGCATCTGCTAATTTTTTCTTTTGCTCAGCAACACTTTGTTCAGTTGATGCTGCTTGCACATCAGTTGTTACTTCAAGCACTTTACCTTTAGCGGTCATTAACTCAGCTTCGTAGTTACTTACAACTTCTTCTGCATCACTCAGTGCATCTTCCGCATGTACTAAATCACGAAGTAATCCTTCTATTTTTTGTTTCTCCGCATCACTGATCTTTGCATTATTCTTAATACTTTCTTCAATAGACTGCAACCTCTTGGTAAGGTCTTTCAAGTCATATTGATGTCCACGTAAAGAAACACTAACAGTCTGTAATTGTTTTACCAGATCATTATAGTTTGCTTGTTCATCTTTCAGCATTTTCGCTGTTACAGCATAATCCTCTTTCTGATCATTTAATGCTTCCAAAGCAGCGTCTACCAGTTTTACCTTAGACTCGTAAACAGCATAAGCTTTTTCATAAGCTTCATAGGCATCAGCCACTTCACCATAAGACAATGTACCCGGCTTCGGATCGACAGCTTCATATTCTTGTTCTACCCATTTGTTAGGCATACCATCGGAGACACCTTTTGCAAATGCGAAAGCTACTTTATCATCAGCCTGAGTCTGAAGTTTACTGTTCAAATCATACTTGCTTAACCATACCGGGCCAGCTACTACCGGTTTGATTCTGAAAAAATCGACTCTTTCCTGAACATCTTTTGTTGCATACTTAACAGCAGCCACTTTACCAGAACCATCTGATGCAGGAAGTAAAGTCATGATAGAGTCTGCATGAATATATGTTTCCGGAGTTCTTGCGATTGTCAGGTTTTCACCAGCCTCATCAAGCATCCATGTCCATGAAACATCCTTTCCGCCTAAATGGGAAGCAGTCCACGCTCCACCTTTATAATCCTGCGCCTTTGCAGGATCGAAAGACAAAGTAAGGTGATGAGCCAGGTTTCTGAAAATAAAAGCAGTTCTGGATTTGTCTACATTAGAATCTTTTTCTACAGTCCAAAGAGATTCTCCAATATTAGCCTGAAAATAAGGAACAAAGGCCAATTCATAGTGGAAACCGCCGCCTTGCAGATCTTTTACTTTCTGCATAACCAGCACATTATAACCATCAGACAATTGATAAGCTCTACCATCAGTAACTTTAGATACAGCCTCTAAAGAAGGAGCCGTAGCTTTAGTATACACAGTCTGAGTCTGAGCATAACTTGTTCCAACAGTTGTTGCCAGCAGCATACTGGCGACCAAAGTAGAAAACTTTTTGTTCATAATCGTTTAATTTAATATTAATAATAGTGTTACTTAAAAAGCCTTTTAACCTTAGATTTGGAACGCCTCTGAGAGTAAATGACTAGATTAAACGTTCCTTTTTTCTCGCCATTTTTCAGGTAGTATCTTGTCTTGGTAATAAGAAGTACGATTTTTGTACTCTAATTGCTATTCAATTGATAAGAAAGAGAATAGGATTGAAAAAAAATTATGGGAAAGAATTGTAGGTTTAAAACTTATGTCTAACTTTGCTGGCGAGAAAAAAGGAACCTTTCTTTTAGTCACTACTTATACTTCGTAATTTACTATTATTCTTTATATTAAATACAATTCCACTACTTATTCATATAATATAATAATGTACAAGCGTATATCTTTAACTCACTCATTATCAAGAGTCCTTTTATCCAGTTTTCAAAAGCGAATGTTAAAAGCTGCTATTTAGCCTGTTTGCATGGAGAAATACAGGCATTTTCACTCACAAAAAAGGCCATCGTTCGAAACGACAGCCTTGATTCATTATTTCTATAAAGAGGTATCTACAAATTGTTGATTTCAGCTTCAGAAAGCCCGGTACATTCGGCAACCAACTTGGTGAGAGTACCAATCAATAATTACTCAATAAAGCGATAAAAGTATCTATACCTATTAATTCTACTTTTGGAAAGTCTATATTCTTCAAAATATCAAAATGATGATCTTGACTAACAATATAAGAAGCATTCGCTGCAATAGCACAATCAACAAACTTATTGTCATCAACATCTGATTGAATTAGATTGAAACGGAAGTGAGCATCTAATTTCAATGTATTTTTACGAGTTATAATTGCCTTAATAATGTTCTGTGCAATATCACTCCCCATCTTTGAAGAAAGAATCTCCTCGTATTCATTCAGTATCTCATTGGTATAACACAATGTATACTTTTCCGCAAAGAAATCTTTCCACACCTTATAATAGTTGCCTCTCTTAGACAACGAGATCAACAGACAGTTCGTATCTAAAACAACTCTATTCATTGTTTTGTCTTATAAGGCGTACGCATATGTTCATGTTTCCATTCTTCTATCACAGTATTGTTGACCTGTCCGCTATCCCATAGCTTATCAATTTCCTTTTCTGCTTTCTGTGCAAAATAACTCGATAACATATCTTTTATTTCATTTAGCGTATCCTCACTTTCAACATATGCCATCAAATCCAGTATCTGTAACTGGGCAGCATTAAAAACCGTTCTCTCCATAATGCCTCCTTTTTTATTACTTAACTACAAATATAACAGTTTTTTGTTTGAATATGATGTAGGATAATAAATATTCAGCCCCGGTTATCAGAATTTACTTACAGACTACCGGGGCTAAATATTTACTAGATGATGTATTACAACTTATGTATCACCTTCATCAACTGTTCTCCCAAACCGATGGTATATCCCTGAGAGACGAACACAACACGGTTGAAAGTATCTGCAATGATAAAGATAGGGAGCTGGCTGGCATTTGCCAGTTTCATGGCCGAAGCAATCTCCTTCTGGATATGGTTGTCAGCATCGATACCGTAAGTGATCGTGCTAGGCAGATCGCCGAACTCTTTCGGATCGAAGTTCTGGTAACCCTTTTCGTCCGGGAACAGAAGTACCATACTGCGGCCCCATTCTTCCAGGTCTTTCTTCACAGCTGCTATGTCGCGCATAGCGTGGTTGGTCGGTTCCTGACGAGCACCCAGGATAGCGACAACGAAATAACCACGGCCTGTCGTTGCCAGTACGCTGGTTTCTTCGCCGTTGTCAGCACGTTTGAACTTGTTTTCCGAATTGAAATTACCGATCACCTGTACTTCGTCAGTGTTTTCACGCATTTCCAGTTTTGTGGGGGTCGTCTTGCCGGGTTCCACATTAAAGAAAGAAACTTCAGCCAATACGCTGCCGTTAGCCATACGGGTTCCGGTAACCATCATATAGTTACCTTCGTCCATGCTCAACGGAGTCTTCAACATGCTGCTCCAGGTGTCGCCTACACCCATATCCACATTGCCGCGGCGTTCAAAGTTCAGGGTCTGCAACTTAGCATCCGGTAATATCTTAGCGATAGTGAAATGGCTGTAATATTTCGGATCCTGCAATGCTTTGATCGGAGCATAGGATGCGACAACCTTACCTTGTTTAGCCGTCGTCTGAACAGCAGCTTCAAAGTCTACGTCCATCCAGTTGCCGTCTTTCCAATATTGCACCTTGCGGGCAACCGGTTCGATACGTGCCGGGATACCCAGACTGCGGGCAACGGCAACAAAGAAGATATCACGCGATCCGGTATCAGCCACACGCGATTTGAATACACCCATCGGCATAACCGGGATCCTCTGTGAATTGAGTTCGTTCTTGATGGTGATATTCTTCTTCACCCAATCTACCAATGCCATCGGATCTTCCTTAGCCTGTTTTACCAGTTCGGCATCCACATTTTTCTGTAAATAGCTACGGTATGGTGTGAGGAATTCATTTGCTACACGCGGATTCAGTATATAATTATTGAAGGGATCGATCTTAACCTCTTCAGAATTATTCAGATGATCAGCCAAAACGGAAGCAGGTGTATCGCGGAGGTCTTTTGCAGAGATCACATCCAGCAAAGCCATTGCTACCGGACGCTTGTCAGCCGGAGTCTCACGCAGGAACTTCTCGATTTCCATCCAGTTACCACGGCTACCGATCATAAAATCAGATGTCTTCAACGGATCGATACCCAGCTCTTTTGCCAATGCTTCGGCCTTTTCTTCCGTATAGAAAGTGGCAACGTATTTATTACGGATCGCATCCTCTTCCAACAAACGGGCTGCATTCGCTTCCTTTTGTTCAGGAGTTACTTCGACAGCGATAGAACCTTCAACCGGAGGAATAACATCGAGAGCTACAGCTCCGATGGCATCACCAGGCTTCTTATCCAGCTTGATGGTTGCATCGCCTTTACCGAAGGAGACTTTATCGAAACCGAATTTGCCGTCTTTGGTTGCCCATACGAACATATCCCCTTTACCGGCTGTCAAGAATGTCTTTCCTTCGGCATCTGTTTTCTTATTGGCAACAGTATAAAACTCGGCATAATTGTAGATTTTGAATTCCACATCGGCACCGGATACCGGCTTACCTTCCTCATCCACTACAGTAACAATCGCTTTACCTGTCGGAGCATAGTTGTCGATCACATTGATCTCTGTATAACCGTCTGTTTCAAGCATAACTTCTTCCGGACCATGATATTTACCGAATACTTTCGTATGCATCAACATACCACGATAAGCCGGACCGTTAAACCATCCCAGGTTTAGAACCGGTTCCGGTTCGCAAGCACCCAGGAAATACCATTTACCATTTACCCAGGCTTCTACCCAGGCATGGTTGTCATCGGTATGTGCCCAGCGGGGAGTATATACCTGGCGGGCAGGGATGCCTACCGAGCGAAGTGCTGCCACCGTAAAAGTCGATTCCTCACCACAACGTCCGTAAGCAGTCTTTACAGAAGCCAGCGGAGAACTCGTACGGGCATCCGACGGCGTATAAATTACTTTTTCATGACACCAGTGGTTCACTTCCAGCACGGCATCATATAATGACAAGCCTTTCACACGATCTTTCAGTTCATCGAAAAAGACCATACGGCTTTCATCCAGGTTCTCGTTGTTCACGCGGATAGGCAGAACGAAATGGCGAAAGATCTCCTCAGGAATGCTGTCGCCCCAGGGCATTTCTTCTTTTGCCTTGAAAGAACTGCGGATATTATCCAGATAAAGTTTTCCATCATAATCGGTGATGTCGCCTATCGGCATATAGGCATACAGAAATGTAAGTGCCTCTTTTTCCTCCGGCGTCATTTGTTGATTGAAAACTGTGAACAGATCTCCGTCAGGCAAAGCCGCCTGTTTGGCCTGGAAATCTTTCTCCACTTCAGCTCTGAATGCATCGTCAGAGATGAAATGCTGCTGTTTGTTACATGCCGTCCCTATCAGGAGGATGAACAATAGTGCGAATAATTGTGTTTTATGCATAGTGTTAATTTTATCCCGACAAATATACGTAATATATTCATTAGTCAGTATATGAGCCATATATTTCGGCATTCATTCCATTGTTGTTTCAGATTTTTTTTGTTATTTTGAAGGATAATTGAGTAAACCGTTTCCGCTTATGTTCCATGATTTAGAGCTCTTGCACAATGCGGAGGGAATCTTGCTGATTGCTTCCGTTATTCTTTTTTTCAGTATTTTCGCCGGTAAGGCAGGTTATCGTTTCGGACTCCCGGCGTTGTTGCTTTTCCTGGGAGTCGGTATGTTGTTCGGTAGCGACGGGCTGGGAATCCAGTTCAGTAATCCAAATATTGCACAGTTCATCGGCATGCTTGCGTTGAGTATCATCTTATTCTCGGGTGGTATGGATACGAAGATATCCGAGATAAAACCCATTGCGTCGCAAGGAGTCATTCTGGCAACAGTCGGTGTACTGGCGACTACGTTCATTACGGGGGGATTCATTTATTATCTGTCCAAACTCGTGACCGGTTATGAAACGCTCACACTCCCCGAATCCCTGCTGATGGCTGCCGTTATGTCGTCAACCGATTCGGCCTCTGTATTCTCCATCCTGCGAAGCAAGGGAGTCTACCTGAAAGAGCGTCTCCGACCAACCCTGGAGTTGGAAAGTGGTAGTAACGACCCGATGGCGTATATGCTTACCCTACTGTTGATCGCTTATATCCAGACAGCCGGCATGAATCTGGCCGATGCTGCCTTGTCGTTGGTGATCCAATTGTCGGTAGGTGCCATAGCCGGATTCTTATTCGGAAAACTGGCCGTAATCATTATCAATAAAATAGACATCGATAATGAGTCGCTGTATCCGATCCTGTTGCTGGCAACAGCCTTCTTTACTTTCGCCGCTACCTCACTCTGCAAGGGGAACGGTTACCTGGCTGTATATATCGCTGGCCTGGTAGTCGGAAATGCGAAAATCGTACACAAGAAAAGTATCGGTACTTTCTTCGATGGTTTTGCCTGGTTATGGCAAATCGTGATGTTCCTTACGCTGGGATTGCTTGTCAATCCGCACGAACTGTTGCCGGTAGCTCCCATCGGTCTGACGGTCGGTATCTTTATGATCATTTTCGCCCGTCCGATCAGTGTTTTCCTCTGCCTGCTCCCATATAAGAACTTCTCTTTCAAAGGGAAACTGTATATTTCGTGGGTAGGGCTTCGAGGAGCCGTACCGATTATCTTCGCCACCTATCCGCTGATTGCAGGAGTAGAGCATGCCGGGCTGATATTCAACGTGGTATTCTTTATCACGATCTTATCACTGCTGATACAGGGCACAACGGTAACACAGGCTGCCAAATGGCTGGATATGATAGATGAACCGGAACGAAAGGATGTATTCGGTATCGAACTGCCGGAAGGTATCAAGAGCGCGATGAGCGAGATCGATGTTACTCCCGAAGTACTTACGCATGGGAATAAACTGATGGAACTCACCCTACCCGACCATACGCTGGCGGTAATGGTCATGCGTGACGGACGCTATTTCATACCTAAAGGGAATACGGTCCTGATGGAGAACGACAAGCTACTGATGATTTCCGATAATGACGAGGCACTGCTTCAAGCTTATGAGGCACTGGGAATTACAGATTACACGCTGAAGAAGAATTAAAAGGATAAGGGGTGTGTTAAAACTAGTTATATAACAAAGCAATAACACATCCCTTGCTCCCTTCTAGAAGGGAAAGTTTACTACTGGATTTCGATAGACATATCAGACTTTATATTTTCTGCAGAGGTAGCCAAATGTAAGACAAAAGTACCCGGTTCTACAACGAATTGCTTCTGTGCTTCGCTGTAAAAAGCCAAAGAACTTACCGGGATATCTATTTCTACCTGTTTACTTTCACCTGCTTTCAGAAAAACTTTCCTGAAACCTTTCAGTTCTTTTACCGGACGCATGACTGAACATTCCGGATCGCTTACGTAGAGTTGGGCAACTTCGGCACCATCTCTTTTTCCGGTATTCGTCAATGTGAAAGTGGCTTTGATCGTTTCCCCCTGGCCATACGTTTTCTTGTCGGTAGCCAGATTTCCAAAAGAGAAGTCAGTATAAGACAGACCATAGCCGAACGGATAGACCACCGGTAACCGTTTCGTGTCATACCAGCGATAACCTACCAGGATATCTTCTTCATATTTTACTTTCAGATCTCTTCCGGGGAAATTACCTAAAGCCATATCCGGAGATTGTTCCAGTGTAACAGGGGTGGTAAAAGGCATTTTGCCACTGGGATTCACCTTCCCGGTAATGGCATCCACCAAGGCATTTCCACCTTCCATTCCGTTATACCATCCCCAAAGGATTGCCGGGGCACAGATATCCAAAACAGCCATATTCACCGGTGAACCGGCAACGATCACCACGATCGTTCTGGGATTGGCTTTGATCACTTCCTGGATCAATTGCACCTGACCGTAAGGCAGTTCCATATATTGACGGTCTGCCGATTCCGTATCATAATCATGGTTTAACCCTCCGACAACAATCGCCACATCGCTGTTCCGGGCTGCGTCGACTGCTTCCTTCAATAACTTCTCATTTACCTGATTTCCATCGGTAAAACTACCGGCATTCTGTCCGTTATTACTTCCTTCGATAAAAGTGGATAGTTTTTCATATCCCTGTGCAAAATTGACTTTCACACGGTCACCCAGTTTCATACGGATTGCTTCCAGCGGAGTGACTTCATACAAAGACTTGATCTCGGAACTCAGTCCACCATCCGAATGCCGACGGGTAGCATTATCGCCGATCACAGCAATGCTTTTCACCGACGAGATATCCAACGGCAGCAGGTTTTCTTTATTCTTCAATAACACAATCGCTTCGGCAGCGGCCTGATAAGCAGCCTGCTGATGCTCCGGCGTATTGATAGAACCCCGGTTAAAACGTTTCTTTGGGTCCAGAACTTTCGTTTTGATCATGACACGGAGTACATTACCTACTTTTTCATCTACCAGGCTTTCAGCCACTTCACCCTTCTTTACCGCCTCTATCAGAGGATTGGCAAAATACCAGTCATCATAATTTTCAATATTGGTCCCCATTTCCAGATCCAGACCGGCAATAGCGGATTTTACCGTACTGTGGGCTGCCCCCCAATCGGTCACATACACTCCTTTAAAACCCCATTCATCACGAAGGATGTCGCGTGCCAGATATTTGTTTTCTGCACACCAATCGCCTTTATATTTGTTATAGGCGGCCATCACGGTCAGGGCACCGCCTTCCTGTACTGCCGCTTTGAATGCAGGCAGATAGATTTCACGGAGGGCACGTTCGCTACATTCCACCTCGACAGTGGTACGGTCCGTTTCCTGGTTGTTCAAAGCGAAATGCTTCACGCTGCATGCGACATCACGGCTTTGCAGTCCCTGGATATACTGAACGGCGAGTACAGAGTTCAGATAAGGGTCCTCGCTCATATATTCGAAGTTACGTCCGCACAACGGGCTACGGATAATATTCACACCGGGACCGAGCAATACGTCTTTTTTACGCCAGCGGGCTTCTTCACCCAGTACTTCCCCACGGTAATAGGCAAGCTCCGGATTCCAGGCAGCCGCAAAAGCCGTACCTGTCGGAAAATAGGTCGACGAATCGGTAGTCCAGTTGGCATATCCCCAGTCATGCCGGTTAATCTCTGCACGGACCCCATGAGGACCGTCGCTCAGGCTCCATTCCGGAATACCTAAACGCTTGATTTCCGAGACATAAAACTTGGAGTTACCATGTAACAAACTAACTTTTTCTTCCAGTGTCATCCGACGGATCAGCTTCTCGATCTGTTTTTCTATCTGCTGATCCTCTTTATTTATAGGCTGTGTACCCGATACCCCAGTGGTCATACAAAAGGAAAGTACAGCCATAGTCATTAATTTCTTCATGTTTTCTTATTTATTCAACTTCTATTTCAGTGACAGCATCCGGTAGTCCGGCGGCTGTTGCTTTTACACGGATACCCCCTTTTTTACCTGTGTTTTGAACAACGACAAGCGCTTTTCCGTAAAACGCATTCCTCTCCGGTTTTTTCAGGCTGTTGGGATCATTCTGATCGCCGTTGTCCGTTCCGGCAATAAACCCGTCTCCTTCCACCGAGAAACGAATCAGGTTATCGGCACGGGGAACCAGGTTACCGGCTTTGTCCCTCACTTCAACGGTTATAAAAGAGAGATCCGTACCATCTGCCTGAATAACCCGACGGTCAGGGAGTAATGCTAGCTCGGCAGCCTCGCCTGCAGTATGGATTTCCTGTGCCAGCACTTCTTTTCCGGCTTTACGCGATACGGCTTTCAGCGTACCCGGTGTAAATGGAACACGCCAGGATACATGGTAGGTACTGTCATTCTTACTATTCGTGCCGAGACTCTTACCATTCAGGAATAGTTCCACCTCATCCGCCTGGTTGTAATAGGCCCAGACATCTACTTCTTCACCCTCTTTCCAGTTCCAATGCGGGAACAGATGCAGGGTCGGCTGGTCGGTCCATTCACTCCGGTACATATAATACACGTCTTTCGGGAATCCTGCCAGGTCGACGACTCCAAAGAAACTGCTGCGACTCGGCCACCAGTAAGGTGTCGGCTCACCCAGGTAATCAAAACCGGTCCAGATAAACATTCCGGAAGCATACGGCAAACGTTTTACCTCGTGCCAGGTTACTTCATGGGTCGATCCCCAGGGAACATGGCAGTTGTCGTAAGAAGAACAAAGGTGTTCAGGACGATCGAAAGGCTTATCCCATGATTCGGGCCAGACATACATTTCGTCGGATGACATCTGGTAATAACCGCGTGTCATCAAAGCCGATGTAGATTCACTGACGATCAGCTTCTTGCCCGGATAGACCTGTGGGAAAGGGGCATAGTCTTTCTCATGGTAGTTGAAACCATACACATCGAGTGCACCGGAACGGAACAGATGGTTGGCCGGATCTACACCGTTATTCCCGGCAGTTACCGGACGGGTAGTATCCAACTTTCTGACAATATCAGCCAAAGCGATCGTGATCAACGACTGGACACTCATTGTGCTATCCTCCAGCAAAGCCGGATCTATCTTATGACCGGCATTCAGGATCAGGTTCGCTTCCTGCAGGCTCAGTGTATCGGCATCCGCATGCGACCATTGTTCAAGTACCTCATTTCCGATACTCCACATGAAAACGGAGGCATGGTTACGGTCACGCTTGATCTGGTCGGTCAGGTCCCGTTCATGCCATTCGTCAAAGTATTGTGCATAATCGTAAGGCGATTTTCGTTTTCTCCACATATCGAACGATTCATCCTGTACCAGCAGTCCCATCCGGTCGCATAGTTCCAGTAATTCGGGAGCCGGTGGATTATGGCTGGTACGGATCGCATTGACACCCATATCTTTCATTATCTGCAACTGACGCTCGATCGCACGTTTATTAACGGCCGTACCCAGGCATCCCAGGTCATGATGCAGACAAACACCCAACACCTTTGTCGGTTCTCCGTTCAGATAAAAACCGGTTGCCTCATCCCACCGGAAAGTACGGATACCGAAGGTTGTTTCATATCGGTCGGTCAGTTGATTTCCGGATCTTACTTCAGTTACAGCAGTATATAATGCGGGATTTTTTATTCCCCACAATTCAGGGGCTTTTACCTCAAGAGTCTGTTTAATAATATCACTACCGTTCTCCGGTAGTTCGACCGGAAGAGAGGTATGTGCAATAACTTTTCCGGAAGGGGCTTTAATGATTGTCGTCAACTCGGCAGTAACTGCAGCTGCATGAGTATTCTTCAGTGTCGTTTCAATCACTACCGTCGCCCTCTCCTGTGCGACATCCGGAGTTGTAATATTCGTTCCGTACTGATCCACATGAACCTGACCGGTTTTAACCAACCAGACATTCCGGTAGATACCTGATCCCGAATACCAGCGTGAGTTAGGTTGCTGCGAGTTGTCAGCCTGTACAACCAGTACATTCTCTTCCTGACCGTATTTCAGATAAGGAGTCATATCATAACGGAACGAGATATATCCGTTCGGACGGAATCCCAGCAGATGACCGTTCAGCCATACCTTACTGCAACGATAAACACCGTCGAAGTCGATATAGACCTGCTTTCCCCGGTCACTTTCCGGTATCTTGAAATGCTTTCTGTACCAGCCCATACCACCGGGCAAGGCTCCGCCCCCGGGTGTCGCCGGATTCTCTTTGGAGAAATCTGCTTCGATGCTCCAGTCATGCGGAAGGTTCAGTTGCCTCCAGCCGGTATCGTCGGCATCCGGAGCGGAAAGATCCGCCTGGTTGTCTGTCAGCGAGAATAGCCAGTCGTTGTTAAAGGAGGTTCTCTCACGTCCCTGCCGGTCGGCCGAACAGGCCGCCAACAAGAGACTAAAGAATACAATTGCTAATTGTTTCATACATGTTAGTTTATCAGGATAACGAAATGGTTAACTGTTCGCCTTTATATACAGCAGAGACTTCCTTTCCCGCCGGATATTCAGGTGTAACAAAGATAACTTTTATATTCCGTTCCATAGCCATTTCAGGGAAAGAACCGGAACGGGTTCCGATAGTCAGTTCCTTTCCTGATTCTTCATAAGAAAGCGGAATCGTACTGTATTCACCTTTTTCATAGGCATAAGTCACCCCATTATCCTCATACAAGGAGAAAGAGGCATCGGCACCGGTATACACGTAGACCGTCAGGTCTTTTTGTTCTTCGGCAGTCGACTGGATCAGTTTACCTGCAGGGATAATGGAGCCGCCGCGTACAAATAATGGCATTTGTTCATACGGAGCAGCAACAGTGCGGGAAGTTCCTCCGGTCATACTTTTACCGGTATAGTAATCGTACCAGACTCCGGCAGGGAAATAGACCTCCCGGTCCCGTTTCTTGTACTGATGAACCGGACAAGCCATAAAGGCCGGACCGAACATAAACTGGTCATCAATAGTATAGGTCTTCTTATCTTCCGCATAATCCATCACCAGGGCACGCATGATCGTATAGTCATTGAAATAGGTCATACCTGCCAGACTATAGATATAAGGCATCAGGCGATATCGTAATTCGGTATAATATTTCATTGACTTGTAGGTAGGCGTTCCTTCCGGTGCGATATTATAGATTTCGCGGCACGGATACTGACCATGGCTACGGAACAACGGGCAGAATGCACCGAACTGATACCAACGGGTATTCAATTCGCGCCATTCGTTCAGGTCTTCGCTTCCTTCTTCCGCCTGCTCATAACGTTTCTCCACACAGAATCCGCCGATATCCATCGTCCAGTAAGGGACACCCGACATCGCAAAGTTCAAACCGGCACTTATCTGAGCTTTCATATCTTCCCAACGGGTACCGATATCACCGCTCCAGGTAGCTGTCGAATACCGCTGCTGTCCGGCAAAACCGGAACGGGTTAACAGGAAAACACGGTTATCCGGGTTTACACCACGCTGTCCGTCATAGATTGCCTCCGCATTCATCAGGGCATAGGCATTGAAATATTTGGTAGAAGGGCCCAGATAAGTCGGTCCGCACAACTTCTTCCGGTAATTCATATCCGTATTGTCCTGTACGTTCGGTTCGGAGGCATCCATCCACCAGGCATCGACACCCAGGCTGTAGAGATGTTCATTCATCTGATTCCAGAACAATTTACGTGCTTCCGGATTGTAGGCGTCATAGAATGAGCCGATATATCCCGGATAGATCCAGTCGCGGATACTGTCTTTAATCGCTTGCTGATACATAGCTCCCAGTTGGTCCAGTTCCTTGTAATGCTCTGTCGTCATATAAAATTTAGGCCATACGGAGATCATGAAACGGGCATCCTTCTCGTGTATCTCCCTGATCATTCCGGCAGGGTCCGGGAAACGTTCCTTGTCGAATTCATGGCTTCCCCAGGCATCTACCGGCCAATAACTCCAGTCCTGAACGATCACATCCAATGGGACCTGGCGTTTCCGGTATTCATTCAATGCTGTCAGCAATTCATCCTGTGTTTTATAACGCTCACGGCTTAACCAATACCCCATGGCCCATTTAGGCATCACCTGGCTTTTACCGGTTACGGAACGATATCCACTGATCACCTCATCCATATTTTTACCGTTGATAAAGTAATAGTCGATCTGATCACCCATCTCGCTCCAGAATGCCAAACGGTTCTGTTCGGCTTCGGGCAACGGACTCAGCACCTTCAATCCCAAATAAGAGACACCACCATCCGGAAGCCATTCGACCCGGATCGGATAACGCTTTCCTTTTTCCAGACGAACTTTGGTTTTATAATCGTTCGGGTTCCAGGCAGTACGCCAGCGTTCGGCGACCACTTCTTTCCCATCGATAAAGACTTTCGTATATCCGGCATAATGTAGTTTGAAATGATGTACACCGCTTTCTGTTGGTTCTATCTCTCCTTCCCAGGTGGCATAAGCCTCATTGGAAGGAAATTTCTCCGGAAAATTCTTGATCGTTACCAGATCTTCATAATTGATTTTGTCCTCTTTTCGGATCAAAGGTTGTACCGAAGAGGTCCGATCCTTATAATAAGTAGCGGTCAATGCACCGGCCTGCCCTTCCTTATCATACAGTTTAAAGACATCGCCCAGTTCAGCATAGGGGCGTTTATCCCCGAAACGGCTCAAGGAATAGTTATGCCAGAGTATTCCATACCCTTTGGTGGAAACGATAAAAGGAACGCTTACTTTCGTATTGTACTGGAACAGTTCTTCGTTTTTTCCTTTATAATTGAACTCGTCGCTCTGATGTTGTCCCAGACCATACAATCCTTCCTCTTCGTCATTTTCAAAAACCTGACGAAACGAATAACCATTGGTTCCTTCCACCCGCACCGGGGTGAATTCTTTCCCACCTCCATTCTGTTCACGGAGGATCAGGTTCCCTGCCTTATCCGTGAACCAAACTTCGCCTGTTCTCTGTAATAGACGGGCCTGTAAAGTAGCTGTTCCAAGCGTGATGGTATCCCCGTTCCGGGTGATCTCAAAAGCTGGGACAGGTAACTGATGCGTGTCTTTGATCAGATTTACACTTTCTTCAAATATGCCTGTTGGTGATGCCATCACCCGGATTACATCGTCGGTAATCACTTCCAACTTAACGGCTTTTGTCTCGCCGGAAGTAATAGGGACGATTATTCCATTCTCTGTCTGTCGGACAGCATCCGACTGGCAGGCAGAGAACAACAGCGTTCCGAAGGTAAGACATACAATCGCTTGTTTCATATTCTATCTTATTAGTCTGTCACTTTAAATTTCACTTTTCCTTCCAGGCCGTCGGCTTTCACCTGATGCCCTTTTACAGAGACTGTCAACGGATGAAGCTGATTGTCTGACGGCAGGCAAACCAGTCCGGTTGCTTCGGTTGCATCGGAAGCATAGATTTTCAGTTCGAGCTGGCTCCAATCCATCTCATCTGTATTTTGTGCCAGTTTGATATGTGGCAATACGGAACCGTCACGAACCAGGATCACAGCAGGTATTGTTCCTGTCTGAATAGTATGCCAACCTCCGGCATACGTTTTTCCGGTCTGGTAATCGATCCATTTACCTTCCGGCAGATAGACATCGCGTTCGGAACCGCTTTCCATCATCGGGGCGACCAACATCTGGCTACCGAACAAGTATTCATCTTCAACCAGCCATGCACCGGCATCATGCGGGTATTCCACAAAGAGAGCACGCATCATCGGAAGACCTTTCTCCGTACATTCTTTTGCCTGTGCATAGACATACGGCATCAGTTTATATTTCAATTCCGCATTCTGACGGAAAGCTTTCAGGAATCCTTCATTATACAACCAGGGTTCTGTAGGAGGTGCACCGTGTGCACGGGTGTGAGAACATAGGAATCCCATCGGTAACCAGCGGCGATAAAGTTCCTCCGGAGTAGATGTTACAAAGCCTCCGATATCATGGCTCCAGAAAGAGAATCCGCTCAAACCGAAAGACAGACCGCCACGCAATGTTCCCAACATACCCATATCTGTATTCTCTGCATCACCGCCCCAATGTAACGGGTAACGCTGTGAGCCTGCCCAGGCACTACGCGCCCAGATAATATTTTCGCCATGTACGTCCTTGATAATATCGGCAACAGCCTTGTTATATCTCAACGGATAAAGATTATGCTCATAAAACCCGCTTTTACCGGAAGCATAAATGCCATTGAACGGAGCGGCTTCACCGAAATCGACCTTGATAGCGCCTACCCCCATCTTAATCAGGTTGGCCAGTTTGTCCTGGTACCACTTAACCGTATTCAGATTGGAGAAATCCAATACAACATCTTCATAAGGAAGTTCTCCTTTACCATTCTTCACATACAGGTCCTTTTCAATCAGCTCGCTAAAGAAACGGTTCTTCGGCGTGAAATAAGGCAACTGCCACAAACAAGTATGGAAGCCTTTCTTTTTCAGATCATCCAACATCAGTTGCGGATCGGAGAAGCGGTTCGGAGCAAACTGGTAATCGCACTGCCAGTCGGTTTCAAACCAGCCGGTATCAAAGTGAATCACATCAGAGGGGATCTTATGCTTACGCAGGTTTTCTGCTACGTCGTATCCGTCTTTTTGTGAGAAATAAGTGATGCGGCTCATCCAGGTTCCGAACGACCACAGAGGCGGCATTCCCGGCTTACCCACAATCTCCGTATATTCATTCAGAATATCTTTCGGTTCTCCGAAGAAAACGAAAAAGTCCATTGTCTCATCACCCATGAATAGCTTATTGACATTGATATTGGTCGCACCAAAGTCGCAGGTCACCGGGGCGGAGGTATGCATGAACATACCATAGCCGCGGTTACTCATAAAGAAAGGAATGGGTTTATATTGCTGGTCGGTTTCGGGTCCTTGGGGGTCGGTTACAAACAGGTGTACTTTCTGTCCCACTTTATTCAGAGGGCCGAAAGACTCACCGCAACCGAAAATCTTTTCGTTCGGAGCCAGAGAGAATACAGGATTAATGCTCCGGCTGTTATCCGATCCGCGTTTGATAAAATTGAACGGGACAATCTTAGCCTGGGTCGAGTCGTTATCATGCAATGTACGGGTCTGCGTCATAATCTTGCCCTTCGCATCACGCAAAACGATACGCCAAGGGTTCTTTTCAATGGTTATACTGCCGTTGGCATTTGCATATGTCACGGCATTCCCCGTTTCTGTTCCCTTCCAGGAGCTGTCTTTGCCTGGTTCTTTGGCAAGCATCAGGGAGGTTTCATCCTTCGGTTCCACCGGTGTCGTTAACATCCGGACGCGGACCGTACGGGGAGAGACAAAGTCGATAGAGAATCTTAATTCGGGATCATTTACATAAGCTGTAAAGGGGAAATCCTGCATTTTCAGCGGTACAGGCAATACTGTATTTGTATTGAACGCCTGGCGGCTTTCCAGCGTGTACCGTTTCCATCGAACGGTACCGCTGGCTTTTGCTACATCAAATGATGACAATTCATCTGCAAAGAAAAAGATGTTGGTGAAATCACCGAAATCGGTGCTCATATCTTTCGCCTGGTTCATCAGATACTGTGAACCCGAATTAATCTGAAGCTGTGCCTGTGACTGCAAAGGTAATCCACCCAAAGCAGCTAAAGTTAATGACAGAAATAATTTCTTATTTTTCATGATCTATCTGTTTTAATATTTGAATACACGGTACGAATGAGGCATAAGCGTCAGGCGGAACCTTTTGGACGAAGTTTCTTCACTAACCGGAACCACAACGGAATCGTCGACGATATCAGTCAGTTGCTTTACTCCCTCATCTGTGATCACCCGGATCGTGACAGGCTCATCATTGAATGATTCCACAATGAATGTCCCGTTATCATAAAGAAACAGGCTCACTTTGGACGGTGCCTCGATACGCACAGGCAGATCCTGGCTCATCACCCGGCGGAATATATTCAGTACGCCTTCGGGAAGATCGTATAGATTTCCCATATCGTCCGGAATAGTGATCACGTACAAACTACCTTTCGAATAAAGAGCCCGAAGCAACATCGGATATCCACTGACACCACCTTTGAGAGGACGCCCGGCACTTGCCAGCTCCCAGGCATCGTTTGTCTGGTAACGAACCTGAGGAATCAACAGGTCACGACCGGATTTACCCAAAGGCCCGAAATCATTCACCAATGCTTTCAGATCCGAACAACGTAATTCGGCAATTTCGGCGATCTGTTCCGGTATAGCTTTCAACAGGCTACTGGTAATCACTATATCTCCGCCTTTCTGTAACTGGGCCTTCATCTTTGGAAGCAGCACCGGATCATATTTAGCCTGTTCAGTCAGCAAAACGACTTGCTGATCTGTCGGGAATTCGGGATACATATCCATCGGCAGGCCGATCATTCCCAGATAATTCGGAAGAAAGTCATCCCCCAGCGAATGATAAGGTTTGTAAGACTTAATCCCGACCGGCTTCCCGAGCTTATGGACAAACTTATCTATTTGTTCGAAAGTCACACCGGCTGCACGGGCAATCGTAGTTGGCTGCACCTGTTGTCCGGCGGTTGATCTGACCGGCTTCATCATCTCATCGTAATTAAAACTGGTCCCTTGTCCCTGCCAGGGAGTACGGTGCTCCGGTTTGATCTTTACATCCAGCAGTTGGTTATAGGCAAAAAGGATCATTTCAGGAGCTTTGGCGAACATGGTCAGCCAAAGTTGTTCAGCATACCGGTCCATCCCCAGTTCGGAACCACCGGCATCCACCCAACCACCTCCGTTATGACCGGGGCGCAGATTCTCATAATACCGAACCACATTATAGCTCAGATAATTTTGCAAATGCTGTGCATTACCCGGATCACGGGTTTCCGTTCCGGTCCATACACCGTCAAACAACCGGGGACCGTTCTTCAGATCGAATCCCAATCCCTGGAAATGATCGTACCAGTTCGGATATTTGATAATCACCTTTACATTCGGATTGACTTTCTTTGCCGGTTTCAGAACCAACGTCTGACCGGCTTCAGTCATCAGTTTAGTGCGGTAATCACTCCAGCTCTGACTGCCTTTGGCCTTGATTTCTATATCCGATTTACAGCTGGTAAAGAAAAAATCATCCAGGATAAAGTCATCGAAATGCCTGGCTGTATGTTCAGCTATCTCCTGTACCATCTTCCGATGTTCGGGATCGGAATAACAGAAAGTTTCAAAGTTATTCGCTTCATTGATCGTATAGGTAATGCCGCCACCCACTTCGATTCCCCGGTCGAGGAAGTACTTCTTTGCCTGTTCCAGGGTTTCATCGGGAACGATCAACAGGTCACGGTGCGTCTCCAAATAGATTTTATCGACCTTTACCTGTTGAGAGATTATATTCCAGGTGGAATCCAGCCACGCAAGATCTTTCATCTTCTCTACCTCATATGCGCGGGTATAAACCGAGACTTTGAAGCTCCGGTAATTACCGGCAAAAATGGAAGAGGAGATCAGCAATACTGACAGAAGATAATATATTCGTTTCATATTCATTGAAATAAATGCGTTTTACAATCCTATTTTTCATTTAGTATCTTCCGGGCAGCCAACACCATATACATAAAGTAAGAAGCCTCGCCCCCCATACAATACTCACCTTCCTGCCAGATGAACGGATACGGCACCAGTTCCGGCAGGTCGGGACGGATCAGGACTGTTCCCGGAGTAACTCCACCCGGTATATAAGAACCATCGGCGCGATTCACCCCATAAGCCACTGTTGCCGAATTCGCTCCGATACCGGAAGCAAAAGAAACCGTGTTACTTCCCGGATGACAGCCCAGGATAAAGTTGATTGCATTGAAAATATAATCTGGTGTGAACAGATCAGGATAAGCATCCTGCAGGAAGCAGTAATAATAGCCTAGCGTCTGCACATCCCAGGAACCAGAACTCAGGTTTCCACGATCTTCGGGTACGCCGTATGGAGTCTGTAATTTCATTTTCTCATACTGGTCACGAACGGTAACCAATGCTTTACGGATAGACTGCGAGAATTTCTTATCATTCACCGCTTTATCGAAACGACCGATAAACCAGCCGAGACGATCGATGTGCTGAACGATATAATCCTGTTCGGCCAGCACATATTCCTTATAGGAATTATCGCCGGTTGTCAGATACAGTTCGACTGCCGCATGTATTTTAGCTCCTTTGGTCCGCTCATCAGTCCGGGTGATTCGGTACAGTTCTTTCGCAGCATCCAATGCCTGTGTACTCAATGTATCGTTAAAGTTTTTCAAAACCCGGGAGATTGCTGACAACTGGGCAGCAGTCGTCAGTTCGCGATACGGGTTATCCTCTGTGAATACCCAACGATCGTCTTCATTTCCAGTCACATTGTCGGTGTGGGCACTGGCATCTCCCAGATGGACGTACTGGCGGACACTGTTACAGATAATCCCGCGGTAAAGACGTCCGAGAGCACGATAACCTGCCACAACGGTCAATGCACCGTTCTCCACCTGCTGCAACAAGTCCGGTTTGCCGTCCGGCTGATGAATCTCGGTAACCCTTTTATGATGATCGATCGTTGTCGCGTCGTAATCGATACCGAAATGTTCATACGCCAATGCCAGGATATAAGCCTCTCCTGCCTGCGATTCCACGCGGAGGTCATAGTCACCGGCATCATGCCAGCCACCGATGGTCAGACCGGGTACGATATCACCCGGCTGGTATTTAGTAAGTGTAGACGCACCTGAAGAATATCCGTCGATATGGCTCAGGTTCACAGGAGCCATACGGGCATCATCCATATGACAAAGGTCATGCCAGACACGGTATTTTTCGTTCACCCGCATATGACACATCTGGATCGGCAGGAAGTACTCCAGTTCCGGCTGCCAGACGCCACGTTCATAAATGTCTTCGGCAATACGGAATACAGGAGAAACGGATTCACCATAACGAACCTGATACAAACCTTCTTCCCGGATAGACGAAAAGTCGAAACGGAGATAGTTGTACCGCAAGAATTTACCCCATTCCTGTGCCGGGCCGTCCAGGACAAGTTCTTCACCTGCATCCGTAATTTTATAAAGAGCCGGTTCACCGATCTGCTTATCACGGCTATCCAGTTCGATCACAGCCATCTTCGGCTGATCCGGATGGTAACCGACCTGCGAAGTCTGTACTACCGGCGTATACATCCAGTCTTTTACTACATTCGGAGTGATCACCCACTTGATCGCGTTCCTGGAAACACCCGCCGGTATCTCTGTCCGCAGAACAAACCAGCCGTTGTTATGATTCATACGTCCGTCATAAAGGATCAGGTCTCCGATTTCTGAACGGACCGTCACTTTGTTGTAAGGATCAGCCGGATTCATGGTGAATTTCTCACCACGGGCATAAGGGGCGGCTATAATATCGTCGGCAATCATCGGGTTGTAGGTGCCGTCACCCAAAAGATGTTTCAGGTCGACCTTTCCTTCCGGATTAAAGTTACCGAGCCATTGGGTATTCGATTCGCAGGAGATTGTCGGACCATTCGCCTGTGCAGGAAAAATACCGGCCTTATGATCCATGATCCAGGGTTTTCCCAGAAGGGAACCCGGGTAAAGCTCGAGGTTAAAACCTATTTTTCCTTCATATTTCTGAGGGACGGGGGTATCCAGATCGACTGTTACGATGACATTGTCACCCTCTCCTGCTACACGGATCGTGTACTGGAATACAAAATCCGGATAAAGGGTCGGGTTAAAACCTGTCATGTGCCTGGACGAATCGGGATAACTTAACGTAACAGTTATACTGTTATCCGCCTCATTCACCTGGCGGCTCCGCAGAACGGGAAGCGGTTGCCATTGCCCCTGAGAGGTCTCCAGACGGATATCGCCACTGGCAGCCACACGGTTGTTGTTCATAATAATAGTTACGCCGGTTTGTTTGCCCTCCGGATAGACATCGCTGAAAGCCATTACATCTACACCTTCATTACGAAGATAACCGGCAGGATCGAGTTTGAATTCCTGCGCCTGAAGAGGGTGGAATTGTATCAATGCTAATAAGCCGATGCTTGTCAATATGTTCTTCATGATATGTATTCTTTTATATGTTGGTATCTGTTTGTTAGCCTTTATTTATTTCCCAATAACTGACGGGCGGCGAGTACCAGGAACATATAGTGCGAGGAACCTCCTCCCATCACATATTCTGTCTGTTGCCAGAGGAAAGGGAAAGTCAACAGTTCGGGGAAGTCGGGACGGATCATGGCAGTCCCGGAGATCACACCACCGGGGATATAAGACCAATCTGCACGGTTCAATCCATAGGCTACCGTTGCCGAATTGGCTCCCACACCCGAAGCGAAGGAGGCGGTATTGCTGCCCGGATGACAACCCAGCACGAAGTTGAGCGCGCTGTAAAGCAACTCCGGCCCGAACAGGTCAGGGTAAGCCTGCACGAGAAAATACTGTTGATAGCCGAACGACTGGATATCCCAGCCTGCTCCCCAAATGCTCGGCTTATAAGGGACGCCATACGGGGTTTCCTTTTTCTGTTCTTCCAGTTCACGGCGGAAAGCGGCGAGTGCCTTGCGTATGTTCTCTGTAAATTTTTTATCCTTGATGGCCTGATCGGCGCGTCCGATAAACCAGCCTGTACGGGCGATGTTATCAACGATCAGTTTCTGTTGCCCAAGGATATATTTTTTGTATCCATCCTCGTGAGTTGCCAGATAAAGTTCTACGGCAGCCTGTAACTTATTTATTTCCGAACGATCGGTCACACGAGTCCGATCAAACAATTCGCGGGCGGCCTGCAAAGATTGTACGCTCAAGGTGTCGTTGAAGCCTTTCAACACACGGGAGACGGCAGCCAGGGCGGCGGCAGTGCTTAATTCGCGGGAAGGGTTATCTTCGGTGAATACCCAGCGGTCGTCGGCATTACCGATCACATTGTCGGTCATGGCACCGGCATCGCCCAGCATGACATACTGGCGCAGGTCGTTGCAAATAATTCCACGATACAGGCGGCCCAGGGCACGATAGCCTCCCACTACGGTTAAGGCACCATTCTCGACCTGTTGTAACAGGTCCGGTTTACCATCCGGCTGATGGATCTCGGTGATCCGGTTATGATGATCGATGGAGGTGACATCATAATCCTCGCGAAAAGCCTCATAAGCCAATGCCAGGATATAAGATTCGCCGGCTTGCGATTCTACGCGCAAGTCGAAATCACCCGCGTCATGCCATCCGCCGATATTTAATCCCGGAACGATATCCCCCGGGGCATACTTTGTCAAAGTAGAAGCATTCTGCGTATATCCGTCGATATGATTCAGGGCGGGAGCCATACGGGCATCGTCCAAATGACAATAGTCGTGCCACACCCGATATTTTTCGTTCACCCGCATGTGGCACATTTGTACCGGAAGAAAATATTCCAGGACCGGCTGCCATACGCCCCGTTCATAGATATTCCGGGCGATGCGGAAAACAGAAGAGACCGAGTTTCCGTAACGAATCCGGTAAAGCCCTTCCTCCTTCACGTCCGTGAAATCAAATTTAAGATAGTTGTAACGCAGGAAGTTTCCCCACGGCTGTGGGGCTACGGCATGGATTTTCTCCTCTCCTTTTGCCGTAAGACGGTATAATATAGCTTCAGGACGTGCGCTATCGCGGCTATCCAACTCGATTATCGCCTCTTTCGGCTGCGCCGGGTGGTAACCGACCTGTGAAGTCTGGATAACAGGCGTATACAGCCAATCTTTTACTACATTCGGAGTGATAGTCCAGCAGACAGCGCCTTTCGTCACTCCGGCAGGAATTTCGCTGCAGACGACAAACCAACCGTTATTATGGTTCATACGTCCGTCGTATAATTTTAATTCTGTGTTTTCCGATAAGATGGTAAATTTGTTGTAAGCATCGTCAGGGCGGACGGTGAAACAATGTCCAACCGCATAAGGTTCGGCTATCAGATCGTCGGCGACGATGGGATTATAAGATGAACCGTCTCCCGCCAGCTGTTTCCGGTCAGCCAAGAGGCCGCTTTCTTTCGTAAAAGAACAGTAATCACCTGTATGCTGATGATTGGAACGTACATTTAAAGTAGGTCCGTTAGGCTGTTGTGGAAAAATACCGTCCTGTTCATCCATGATCCAGGGTTTGCCGAAAAGATCGCCCGGAAAAAGTTCGAGATTAAAGCCGACCTTACCAGCGAAGTCTGCCGGGATAGGTCGGTCGAGGTCGACCGTCACTACGATATTCCCGCCTTTCCCTTCTACACGGACCGTATAATTGAATTGGAGGTCAGGGTAGATCATCGGATTAAAACCTGTCATATGACGGGAAGAATCGGGATAGGAAAGTCGCGTGATGATCGTGTTGGAAGTATTATCTACAATGCGATCCAGTTGTTTTGGCACCGGCTGCCATTGTCCCGGTGTTGCTTCGAGACGGATATCACCGTTGGTAGCGATCCGGTTACCATGCATGATAAGGCTGACGCCCCCCTGATGGCCTTCGGGATAGAAATCGTTGAACGACATTACATCTACTCCCCCGTTGTTGAAGTATCCGGATGAATTGAGCTTGAACTCCTGAGCCGTCAAGGAGAAGACAGAAGCCAGTAAATATATGCCGATAAGTGTTCGTTTCATGTGAATAAGATTTAATAAAGACCTATCAATCCCTAATAGCATAATGAAATGCAACAAGTTATTTTACCGTCTTTTTGATACGTTAAAAAATATTACCCGGTGAGGTAATCTGAAATACATGGTATAGTAATCTGATTTACCCGATAGGGCAATGTCATTTTGATAGTAACGGTTTTCCTCCGCAAAAGGAAATAAAGGGGGTGTTATAGGTCTTTCCTACAACAGACTTTAACACCCCTGCCTCCTCTCCAAAGGGAAGAGTTACTACCAAACTACAATAAACACTTACAATCAATAACCTGGATTCTGATCTTCCGGTCCGATCTCCGCATTCGTTAAGATTTCCTGATAAGGAATCGGATAAAGCATCTTATCCTTGTTATAATCGAATGTACGATAAGTGCGCCAGTCCTGATAAGCAGCATCCGATCCCGGAGCAGTACCTACTCCCTTCGGATATTCCAGGTTGATAAACTCCTCGATCATTCCGGTACGCTTCAAATCATAAAACAGGCTAAATTCCGCATTGAACTCATGGCGACGTTCCATATTGACGGCAACCATCCAGGTATCGGAAGAATAACCTTTTTCCGCTTTGTATTTCGTGTAATAGGTTTTAGCGTCAGGCACTGCCACTGTTTCAGTCTGCATCGGAATCGGATATTTAGCATCGCTCAGACTGACCTCATGGTTACCCCAGGCACGTTCGCGTATCTGGCGGATCGCATCCCAACCACTTATTTCGTCGCCGGTCTGGAAGCTACATTCTGCATAATTCAGCAAGATGGCGGCATAACGCAGCAGGTGCATGGTAAACGGTTGGTTGATCGTCGTCCAATAGTCGCAGTTGGCGCGCCAGTATTTCAAACTGGAGATATTCGGCATATATTCGGAACCAGTCTTCACATTCGGGGCACCGTTTGCACCGATCGTTTGCCCTGTCCAGGGGTTTGTTTCTCCCAAAGCCACCATAGAGGCGGCACGGCGGCGGTCGCCATCCTCAAACGAGTTGTAACATTCCCAGGAAACAAATAAGGAACCCCAACCGTTATACTCCATCGAAGCGGCACAATAGCATGCTGTCATATAATGATCTTCCGTTGGCGACCACCCTTGCACACCCGACATGTTATTACCATTGTCTGTCCACATCACTGTGGCAAAGACGTCTTCTGTTTGCCATGCTTTTTCAGGATCATACAAATAACTGAAGCATGGAACCAGTGAATAGGTGTTGCTGTCGATTATTTCTTTCAGCAAAGTCTTAGCTTCGGCATATTTTTCCTGATACATCAGGGCCTCGGCCTGATAACCTAAACAGAAACCTTTTGTTATACGTCCGTACTCGCCATTGATCGGTGTCCAGTCGAGAACAGAAGCACCAAATGCGAGGTCGTCGATGATTACCTGCCATGTTTCATCTTCCGTATCCGGGCGCGGCTTGGAAGGTGTATTTACATACGTCTCGCCAGCCATCAGCATGGGCACACGTCCGAAGTTTTTCGCCAGAGCCAGGTAGTTGTAAGCACGGATAGCACGTGCCTGCGCTTCGATCTTCTTCTTGCCGGCTTCGCCTTCGCTGAAAAGATCGTTGTCCATACTTTCCAGACCGTCGAGCAAGGTGTTGCAACGGGAAATCGCCTTATAACAGCCTACCCATAAAGAGAGGAATTCGGAACTGGAAGAGGTCCAATCTTCCGTACAATAGGCTTTATCCCAACCGCTTGCCTGTGTGTCGAGGGTCGGATGGTTCGACAGCATGTATTGTGGCTTAAAGCCCCACATGGAACCGTCGGCACCGGCCTCGTTGTCTTCTTTGGAGGGATAGAAGGTATCGTAACAACCGATCAGGCCACCTTCCACGTTGTCTTCACTTTGAAACATGAAGTCGCCCGGCAAAATATCGTAATGGTCTACTTCCAGATAATCCTTACAGCTGTTTGTCGTAAGCAAAAGGAGTAACGATAAGGCAGATATAACTATTTTTTTCATAAGACTCGAATTATAAGATTAAATAATTAGAATTGTACGCTCAAACCAAATGTGAATGTACGCGGATAGGGGTAACGGCCGCCATCGAAACCGGTTTGCAAGACTGCTGCATTGCCGACTTCCGGATCGCCGAATTTATTATAGCCGGAGAAGCACGCGAGGTTCTCGACAGAGGCGAAGATACGTGCATTGTCCATGCGGAGCGGCTGCAACCAACGTTTCGGGAAGGTATAACCGATCTGGATGTTCGCTATTTTCAGGAAATCGCCTTTCTTCACGTAGGCATCGGAGGCTTTCATGTTTGTATTGTTATCATTCATTGTCATGCGCGGATACATCGTATTCGTGTTCGATTCGCTCCAGGCATTGTTGATGTATTCTTTCAATGTGTTCTGTACACCACCGCCCGTCTTATATAATTGTGTCATTTTCATGGCGGCATACGAGTTGATCTTCATACCGGCAACACCGTACATGTAGATCATGGCGTCCCAGTTCTTCCAGCTGGCATTCAGGGTGAGGCCATAGTTCAGCTTCGGGAAACCGTTCCCTAATACTTTTTGGTCGTCACCGTCGATATGGCCATCGCCGTTCAGGTCTTTGTATTTAAAATCGCCCACAGTGGTAGCATTTACCTGGTAAGCGTCGTATCCGTTCTCCTTTGCCAGGGCATTCGCAGCATCTACTTCGGCCTGGCTCTGGAAGATACCTTCCACTACATAACCGTAATAGGAACCGACTGCGTGACCTTCCATCGTTACGGAGTGGTTAGTCCAGTTATCGCCGTCGTCGGTAATCAAATCGCCGTTCGCATCGAGGTTGTTGTAGATAGGGTCACCCACTTCGATTACTTTGTTCTTCAACGTAGAGCCGGTCAGTGTAGCACCGAGGTTCCAGTCGCCGAAACGTTTGTTATAGGATACGCTGAACTCGAATCCTTTGTTCTGGATATGTCCGGCGTTGGTATAAACCTGTCCGTGTCCGGTAGACGGGCGCATGTTGCGATAAAGCAGAAGGTCTTTGGAGTCACGGATGAAATAATCCATCGTAATGTTCAGGTCGTTGTTAAGCAAGCCCAGGTCGAGACCGATATTTGTCTGTGTATTCGTTTCCCATTTCAGGTTGGTGTCGATTTCTTTCAGTTGGGCGAAGCCGACTACCTTGTTATAGTTGGAAGATGAACCTCCTAATTGTCCCCAGTCGTAAGCAATGCGGTTGGAAGAGAGTTGAGCAACGGAAAGGCTGGTCGCACTGCCTGCATTACCGGTTTGTCCCCAACCGAAACGTAGCTTCATGTTGCTGAATATATCCAGATTCTTGATAAAGTCTTCTTCAGACAGACGCCATGCCAAAGCGGCAGAAGGGAAAGTACCCCAACGGTTACCCGATCCGAAGTTGGATGAACCGTCACGACGTACGGTAGCGGTAACGATATAACGGTCCATCAGGGTGTACATGGCACGGCCGTACCAGGAGATGTAACGCGTCTTCAGATTATAACCGCCGTCGCCGATGCGTGAAGTCTGGTCGCTGGTCAACGACATCTGACGATAACTGTCTGCCAGGAAATTGCTTGCATTGGAAGAGACCCAATGGCCCCAGTAATTGGTGACCGAATTACCTGCCATGACCGTCAGGTTATGGATATCGTTCTTCCAGTTATAGGTGAAATAGCTTTCGATCTCGATATTATTATCCTGCGACTGGTTCATCCAGAAGGAGTTGGTCTGTGCTGCGGTGATGCTTCGCGGATTGACGACATTGAAACCGCTTCCGTCTACTGTCGAAAGCGTATAGGAGCCGATCGTACGGAATTGCAATCCCTTGAACAGATTCAGGTTCAGATAGGCACTGCCGACAAATTTGTTTTCATAGGTAGGGGTCTTATCTTCTTCCATCTTGGCGGCATAGGGGTTGTCCTGGCCTTTCTGGATATCGCCTTCACCGCTGATCTGCATGAAAGCGTTGTAAGTTCCGTCTGCATTGGCGCGCCAGTCGTTGCTGATGAACTGGCCGGTGGTTTCATCCACATAATCCATAGTCGGAGTCAATGTCGCATAGCTGCGGAGGTTTCCGCCTCCCACCTTTTCAGAATGAACGAAAGCGACGTTACCGCCTACTTCGATAAAGTCTTTTACCTTGTGAGTTACATTGGCACGGGCCGTCAGACGGGAGAAGTTGGAATCCAGTATCACGCCGTCGTTATTCAGGTAACCGACCGAGAAAGTCGATTGTGTCTTATCGTTGCCACCGGAAACGGATAGCATGTAATTCTGCTGCAAAGCGGTACGGGTCATAACGTCTTGCCAGTCGATGGTGCGCAGGCGGCCTGCATAGTCTGCACCGAAGGCTTTGTTCTGGATAGAGGCGGCATCGTTGGCACGTCCCTGGCGAACAGAGTAGGCAAAAAGGTCGGCATCGGCTACGTCCAGCTTACCGGTCATGTTCTGGATACCGAAGTTTGCAGAGAAGTTGAGTTGGGTTGCCCCTTTCACCCCTTTCTTCGTCGTGATCATAACGACACCGTTCGCACCACGGGCACCGTAGATAGCGGTGGCGGAAGCGTCTTTCAGGACTTCGATGCTTTCCACATCGGCTGGATTTACAAAGTTGGCATTACTGCCGACCTGTACTCCGTCGACTACATACAACGGATCGGCCGAGCCGTTCACCGTCGCGACACCACGGATACGGATTGTCGCCGTCCCTTCCGGGTCACCCGAGTTCTTGGAAACCATCACACCGGCGGCAGAGCCCTGCAACCCTTGCGCGAGGTTCAGCGGATTACGTTTCATCATCTGTTCCTTGTCGACCGAAACAACGGAACCGGAAATGTCGCTTTTCTTGATCGTACCGTAACCGACAACGACTACTTCGTCGATCATCTCGGAGTCTTCTTTTAATATTATATTATAAGAAGTCTTCTGGGTTACTTTAAAACTTTGAGGATTATAACCGATATAGGAGACTTTCACCTCAGCGCCTTCCGGAACTTCCAGTTCGTACTTGCCATCCATATCACTGATTATACCGATCGTTGTACCGACTACAGCAATGTTCGCCCCGATAATTGGTTCGCCCTTCTCATCTGTAATGATACCAGAGATTTTTTTCGACTGCTGCATAGCAGTTGTGCTTGCCGGATTCACATCACCGTTATCTACTGCCGCATGGGCAACAAGACCGGTACTAAATAAGAATGCAAATCCCAAAGACTTCAGCGTCAACAAAATTTTAACGTGTTTATTCATACTGAATTGATTTAAAGTAAAAAATAAATTTTTAACTGAAACAAAATTAGTTCATGTACTTCCAACACGAAGGAAATAATGTTTCACGATGCGGGTAAAACGGTAAATGAAGAGGGATAAATTGTGTTTTTTATGGGGGAATTTTGTTCATTCCCCTGTTTTTACCTCCATCATTAGTGGAAAAACACATAGATTTATCAATCTGATATATAGCTAATAAGGGTCGGCATAAACAATTCCGCGCCCATGCGAACCGACGTATACTCTCCCATATCTTTTCGGATCTCCGGAGATCTGCAACACCAATCCGTATTGGTGGTCATCATCATTGATACGTACCCAGCTGCGGGCGGCATCGTCGGAACGGAAAAAGCCGGATACTCCGTTCACGATCCCTGCCAGATATAATGACGGATAATCCGAACCGGGCGCGGCTTTTCCAAAACCGAAAGCGTAGATGCGACGCACCTTATCCAGGGGTACGAATGCTTCTCCGGAAAGACCATGATATAGGCCGTCAAAAGCGGCAATCCATAAGTCGCCTTCCTTTCCCGGCGTAGCATACACACGGTCCTGTCCTCCCCGGCGATCACCACGGGCATTGCGTGCCTTACTGTCGAATGGGGTAAAAGGCAATGGGTGGGACCGGAAACTGACACCGCCATCCATACTTTCATATAAAACAGCGGCAGAAAGATCGAGAGCGTAAAAACGTTTCGGATTGACACGGTCGGCAATCACACGGAGATTCTCAGGGATTCCCTCTGCAGTCGACCAAGTTCCCCCCCGGTCATTCGTATAATAGACAGGCATGCGGTCGGGTGTCCATATCCAGGTTCGTCCGTCAGAAGAAACAGCGACATGTCCATTTTGAGCTTTTTCCTGAGGCAGGGAAACCGGCTCCAGCCAACTCTTTCCCCCATCCATCGAATAGGCTAACGGCTTGCCTTCAGGGTGATGATGCGAAACAGTCCCCACACGGACAACCAGATCCGGTTGATCTTCTGCCCCGGTAATACCGGTCGTATTGGAATAATAGGGATCGGCATGGCTACCGGACGGAACGGGACGATCCAAATCCAAATGGGTAAAGCCGCCATAGTCACCTATCGCACTGATCAGTTGCGCACCCTGCTTCGGGCTGTATAATTCCAAAGGAACAGTTTCCTCTATCCCCGTACTCATCACTTGCCACTGTGTCGGTTCTTTTTTATCCATATTACCGAGATTGAATGTCTCCCAACCGCCATATCCGGTTGTAAACAGGGCATGATCGGGATCAAACGGGTCTATTTCAATATCGAACATCCAATGTAACGGGGTAAACTCCACATAAGGAGCTTTGCCATAATCGAAGCGGGCACCTCCTGCAAAGACCGGCTTCCAGGTTTTACCGCCATCGGTAGTCCGGTAAATATCATCTTCCGCATACGAGCCGGCAACCGGACGGTTGAAGGTACTGACAATAAGATGCTTCGGATTCTGCCGGTCGACAGACACTGCGGCATATCCAAAAGCAGCCCCTTTATCCGGATCAGCCTTTACCGGAGAAATATCCTGCCATTTTTCAGTGCGAGGATCATATTTCCAGACCGCCCCGTCATTCATCCGCATCGGGCCGGGATTACTGCCATACGTAATATACAGATAGCCGTCTTCTGAAAGGGTTGCCTGAGTGGGGCGGTACTGTACCGGCTGTCCCGCAAGCGGTTGCCAGCTTTCCCCATAATCATGGCTGACAAAGAAATTATCACGATCTTTCAGTGAAACACCGATATACAAAGTCGAACAACCTTTACCGGCTGTGCCGCCCGATGGATCAAACAAAACTAAATTAATACCGCAACCACGATCCTGCATCCACGGATTACCTCCCTCAGGAATAACTTCCGCCACATTCGGGAACGAACAGACCTGTTGCCAGCTTCTTCCCCGGTCTGCTGAACGCCAAAGACCATCCAGACGGGTACCCAGATAGATTATATCGCTATTCAAAGGGTCTACCATCATGCGTTCGCCATTACCACGGCCATTTTCATTTCCTCCCATGGTAAAAGGCATGTCAGTACGGGTAAAAGTACGTCCGCCGTCATTTGAACAAAGGACAGCGCCGTTCGTACTACGGGTATAGGTTCCGCATGAAAGATAAACGGTTTGAGGATCATTGGGATCGACCGCAATACTCTCCACACCGACCAGATTGTTATCGTCATAAGTGATCCAGTCGAGCATAGAAACCCACTGTTGCGTTTCTTTATCCCAACGATAGGCACCCCCCATATCGGTACGGCAATAGCGTACATCTTTTTCCTTCGGATGAAAAACAATCCCGTCTACAAATCCTCCGCCTACGATCTGAACACTTTTCCAGCGATAGTGTTCCACAGGAACGGAAGGGCGAAGCGATTGGGCAATAATTCCCTGGCTGCCCATTGACAAAAGGATCAGAAGTCCTGTAATGGTCATTGAAATGGCTTTCATGGTAATTGTATATTAATGGTTACTCTCTTTTCATATAGTCAGACGGCAACGTCCCGAATTCATCTTTGAAATATTTACGGAATAATTTGATGTCGTTGAAACCGACCTCACTGGCAACCTCGTTGATACGCATCTGACTTTTCTCCAGCAGTTGCGCTGCCCGTTTCATACGGATTGCACGAATCAGTTCGACCGGTGTTTTACCCGTTATCGAAAGTGTTTTCTTATAAAAGTTCACACGGCTCATCCCCATCTCCCGGCTCAACCGCTCGACAGAAAGTTCCGGATTAGCTATTTGTTCTTCGATATAGGCTATCGCTTTCCGCATCAGCTGCTCATCCATCGAACTGATCGGGATATCGGCCAATTGAATACCTGTTTGCGATGATTGCATGAACTGCTTCTGTAACCGTTTCTTCATTTCTACCAGATGCTGTATCTTCAGAATCAACATATCCATATTGAACGGTTTGCCGATATAATCGTCGGCTCCTGCTTCCAGACCGGTCATTTTACTCTCTTCTGCCGATTTCGCCGTCAAAAGAATTACCGGAATATGAGATGTACGGATATCCTGCTTGATCCGTTTACACAAAACGATCCCGTCCGTTACCGGCATCATCACATCGCTGACTACCATATCCGGAAGTTCTGCCAGAATAACTTTCCAGGCCTGTTCACCGTCATCAGCCGTAAATACATGGTACAAGCCACTTAAACTCAACTTCATGAATTCACGGAAATCTGCATTATCATCGACAATGAGTAAAGTCGGTTTATTCGGCTCCGTACGCATCTCCGTATTTTCTTGCTGTGCCTGTCCGAGTATTTCGTTTTCTTCCCATATTCCTGTCCTTTCCCCGACTCCGGTCGTATCCGATTTATCCGGCGAAGAGATAATCTCCTGTATCTCCGGAAGTTCGATCGGAAGCGATACCGTAAACGTACTTCCTTTTCCAACCTGGCTCCTAACGGAGATCGCCCCGTTATGCAACTTGACAAACTCACGGCATAAATGTAATCCGATGCCTGTTCCAACCACCGTTCCGGATTTATCTTCCGACGGTATCTGATAGAAGCGATTGAAGATCAAATCGTATTTATCTTCTTCAATCCCTATTCCCGTATCAATGACCTGGATCAATAACATGCTTTTTCCTTCCTCATCCTGTTGCATGCTCAGGTTAACAGATATCTCCCCTCCTTCAGGTGTGAACTTGAAAGCGTTACTTAATAAATTGGATACGATCTTAAAAACCTTATCCGTATCGAATTTCATGACCAACGAAGGGAAGGAAGTCGTATACGAAAAACGAATATTCTTTTTCTCCGACAGTTCCTTAAATGAATAAGTAATATTCCTGACAAACAACACGATATCTCCGGAGGATAAAAGTAGCTGGACACCCTGCACATCGATCTTCCTGAAATCGAGTAACTGGTTTACCAAACGTAATAACTGGTTCGCATTCTGGTAGATCAACTTCAGTATCATCTGATTCTCCGGGTTACTTTCGCTCTTCATCAGCTTCTCTATCGGTGTAATGATCAGGGACAAAGGCGTACGGAACTCATGGCTGACATTGGTAAAGAAGCGTAATTTCATCTCATCCATCTCATGAAGCTGGTTGGCCCGTATCCGTTCCTGTTCTTTCTCGAATTTACGCTTCTGAATATGAAGAATACCCCGGATAATGGCGAACACGATAATGGCAGCCAGGATACAATATAAAAAGATCGCCCAGTTGGTCGCCCAGAAAGGAGGCATGATCGTTATCTTTAGTTTTATCGGCTCCTGCCCCCAAACACCGTCATTATTTTCTGCTTTCAACAGAAAGGTATAGGTTCCGGGAGAAAGATTGGTATAAGTAATATTCCGGTTTACCGCATCGATGGTAGCCCATTTTTTGTCGAAGCCTTCCATTATATACGAAAAGCGGTTCTTCTCCGGAAGAAAATAGCTAAGAGCCGCGATATTCAAAGAAAAACTACGTTCATCATATTGCAACGACAACTCGTTGCAATAGCTGATATCATCCTGCAGGATGATACGCCCGTTATAGGGCTGTCCGGGCAAAATCTGATCATTCTGTACCAGGAAACCCGTAACGGCAACTGCCGGAGGATAGAAATTATATTTTATCCGGGAAGGATTAAAAACAGTCAGTCCGTTCGTTCCTCCGAAGATCAGTTCTCCTGAAGCAGAGCGGCATACACTGTTCCGGTTAAAAACACGACCCTGCACACCCTCATTCTCATAATAAGTGACACAATTAAACCGATATGTTCCGTCCTTCTTATAATGTGGGGTTAGCTGGAGTAAACCGTTCTTCGTCCCAAGCCACAAAACATAAGTATCATCTTCCCGGATAGACATAATATCGTTGTCAGGCAAACCATTCGTTTTATCCAGTTGATATAGTTTATCGTGGGAAGGGTCATAAACGGTCAGTCCGTTATTACTGCCGATCCACAACAGATTACGGCTATCCCGGTAAACTGTATTGATCGCTTTATCATTGAACACTTTCCCCCTGTTCATCTCCCCTTTAAAAGAAGATACACGCCCGCTTTTCGTATCGAGCATATTCACACCCAACGAGGTACCTATCAGTAATTCATCCTTATTACCTTTGGATATGGAATAAATATAATCGGAGCCCAATGGATTCTCCGGGTCGCCCGAATGGAAATGTGACCATTCCCCCGTCTTCAGCTCCAGACAATCCATGCCTCCTCCCAGCGTGCCAATCCAAAGATTGCCGGCCTCATCCGCATAAAGACTGTAGACACTGTTGTTCGATAACTCTTTCAAACTGTCGGTCTGAGGACGGTAATGTTTAAAACGGTTCCCGTCAAAACAATCCAGTCCACCGACATAAGTACCGATCCAGAGATTATCGCTGGCATCATTTTCCAGACAAACAACAATGTTACTGCTGATACTCGACGGATCAGCCGGATCATGGCGATACTTCCGGTATTGTCCGGTTGTCCGGTTATAATATAACAATCCGTTCCCGTTAGTCCCGATCCACAAATTCCCGGAACGATCTTCCAGGACGCAATTACAGTCATTGATCTCCGCATCCTCAGCCTCCATAACCGGATAACGGAGCGAACGGAACTTAAAGATACTTTCATGATAATAGTTGATACCGTTCTTGTAAGTACCTGTCCAGATAATCCCTGTATCATCCTTATATAAACTGATCACACTGTTTTGACTGATACTCCGCAGGTCGAACGGGTTATTCTTCAAGTAACGGATCGTTTCCGTCTTCTTGTCCAGCAGATTCAGGCCACCATGATCGGCAGCAATCCAGATCACGCCTTCCGAATCTTCCTCCACTCCCCGTATCAGCGAAGAATTCAGGGGAAGAGGAGAAGAAGTATTATATTGTTTCCACCTGCCATTCCGCGGAGTGAAACGGTACAATCCCCCATAACTTTCCGGATCCGGATAAACCCAGATCTCGTTATCACTATCTACGAACAGCATGAATCGTCTGGCCTTACACGCCTTTTTCAGATGGTCGTTCTTCAAGATGGACTTTCCCTGCTGCAAATCGATCATCTCGATCACACCGGACGTATGGATCACATACAGGATCTCTCCCTTCTGATATACATCGCACACCTGCCCTTCCGACGGATCAACCGGATAAACAACCGCTTTTCCGGTAGAATAATCATAGGCATACAATTGATTATCTGAAGTACTGAAAATCAATTGCAGGTCTTTCCCTTGAAAGACACCTGATATATTAGCTGGCAAACCCAATTCTTTCCGGGCCTCTTCCAATGTCAGAAATATATTTTTAACCGGATTATAGACTCCAACCTTTCCGTCTTCATAAGAGATCCACAGATTTCTGTCTGCCGTTTCCGTGATCTGGGTCACATAAGCTTCCGAAAACAGCGCACCGTCCACTTCATGCCGGAAGGCGCGGAACTCATAGCCGTCGAAACGGCTCAGTCCCGAACTCGAACCAAACCACATAAATCCTTTCCGGTCTTTATAGATACAGGTCACTTCATTAGACGATAACCCGTTGTTTACATCCAGACGGTTAAACAGGATTTTATTCTCTACCCCTTGTACGAGAGTAACCGTACAGAGTAAACAAACAATAATATATATAAATCGCATTCTATTCATACAACAGTAATAGACTAATCGGTTTCATATCCTTTATCCCTGATAACAGGTTTACAAACTTATCATTTTTTGTCTGTACAGACAGGGGGTATTTGTAACTTTTTACAGGTTATTTTGTTATTGTAATCAGAATATCAGGGATAATAAGTATTATTATTCACCTATTATCATGATATTTACAAAATAAAACACAAGGATATAAAAGACCGTAAAAAAACAGGGATCAATATACAAAACCGGAACAAGCATCGTTATTATGTAAACTATTCCGATTAAATTTGTAAGAAATAATTTAGGTAACATATGGCAGTAAAAAAAGACAGAGTACTTTGGGCAGATGATGAGATCGATTTGTTGAAACCTCACATTTTGTTTCTACAGGATAAAGGATATGAAGTGATTCCGGTGATCAGCGGGCAGGATGCTATCGACTGTTGCAGGGATCAATCGTTCGATATCATATTCCTGGACGAGAACATGCCGGGTCTGACCGGTTTGGAGACACTGGCACAGATCAAAGAGATCAATCCCAACGTTCCGGTCGTCATGGTTACCAAAAGCGAGGAAGAGAGCATCATGAACCAGGCTATCGGGAATAAGATAGCCGATTATCTGATCAAGCCGGTCAACCCGAATCAACTGCTTCTTTCCATCAAAAAGAATGTTCATAAAAATGTGATTATTTCGGAAACGACGACAGTCGGCTACCAGCAGGAATTCAACCGTATCGGCATGCAGATCAACGATTCGCTGACCACCGACGATTGGATGGAGTTATACAAAAAACTGGTCTACTGGGAGCTGGAGTTGGAAAGCAGCCAGGTGCAAATGACCGACATGCTCCGGATGCAGAAAGAAGAAGCGAATAAAGCTTTCGGCAAATTCGTAAAGAAGAATTACGTAAACTGGATACAGAACCCAGCCGAGCGTCCTTTGATGAGTCCGGACCTGTTCAAGAAAAAAGTATTCCCGTTGCTGGATAACGACGAGAAGGTCTTTTTCATCCTGATCGATAACTTCCGCCTGGACCAGTGGCGCGTGGTAAAAGACCTGCTGGCTGAATATTTCACTTTCGATGAAGGATTATATTACAGTATTCTGCCTACTGCTACCCAATATGCACGCAATTCCATCTTCTCCGGCCTGATGCCTTTGCAGATAGAGAAAATGTTCCCGGATTTATGGGTGGATGAGGAAAGTGAAGAAGGCAAGAACCTGAACGAAGAGCCTTTGATCCAGACACAGATCGACCGCTTCCGTAAGAAATATAGCTTCTCTTACAACAAAGTACACGATTCGCAATACGGAGAAAAGCTACTGAATATGATCTCTTCTCTGACACATAACCAGTTGAATGTCGTTGTTCTCAACTTCGTGGATATGTTGTCGCATGCCCGTACGGAAATGAAAATGATCCGTGAACTGGCACAGAGCGAAGCAGCTTACCGCAGCCTGACCCGTTCCTGGTTCCAGCATTCCACCACTTTGGAGCTGTTCAAACGTATCTCCGACAAAGGTTATAAAGTAATTGTGACCACCGACCACGGGACCATTCGTGTCAACAACCCGATCAAAGTGATCGGTGACCGGAACACGAATACAAATCTCCGTTATAAAGTCGGTAAGAATTTGAATTACAACCCGAAGGAGGTACTGGAAATACGTGACCCGGAAAAAGTGGGCCTGCCCTCTCCCAACCTGAGCAGTAAATACATTTTTGCGATGAACGATGACTTCTTCGCCTATCCGAACAACTACAATTATTATGTTTCTTATTACAAGAATACATTCCAGCACGGAGGGATCTCTATGGAGGAAATGATGGTACCGTTTATCACCATGATACCAAAATAATTGAAAATTGAGAATTGAGAATTGAAAATTAATATACCTTTGCAGGTAGATTACAAATGATCAATAATCAGCAGACATCATGAGTATTATCAAGATTGAGAATTTAGATACCATCCGCCAGGCTGCCAAAGAGTTCATTGCCGGAATGGATGACCGTACCGTTTTTGCTTTCCATGGTAATATGGGAGCAGGTAAAACGACTTTCATCAAAGCGATTTGCGAAGAGTTAGGCGTAGAAGATGTTATCAACAGTCCGACATTTGCTATCATCAATGAATACCGTAGCGATACAACCGGCGAACTGATCTACCATTTCGATTTCTACCGTATCAACAAACTGAGCGAAGCAGAAGATATAGGAACCGAAGATTATTTCTATAGCGGTGCCCTTTGCTTTATCGAATGGCCGGAAAAGATCGAAGATTTACTTCCCGGCGATGTGGTGGATGTAACGATCAGTGAAAATCCTGACGGCTCACGAACCGTAGAAGTAAAATAGCCGATGGAACCAACCGATTATTTCATATTAGTCATCTTTATGGCTCTGGGAGCCTTCTCTCTGATTGCCGCGATCTTCAATTTCGACTGGTATTTTGAAACCAGCGGAGCAACTACCTTTGTCAACAAATTCGGCAGAAAAGGAGCACGTATCTTTTATGCCTTGTTGGGACTGGCATTGATCGGATGCAGCGTACTTGGTCTGATTTATTGGTAATAGGGGATATTACCAGCAAGCTTATTTATCTATCTAAATAAAAGACTTATGAAAAGAACAAATTGTGTTTACTATGTATTAGTATGTATGTTACTGTGCTTTACAGCCTGCGATAAAGACAATTCATCAATAGAAGATGAGATCCCCGCTGCAATCAAGAGTGATTTCTCTAAACGGTCTCCTTCAGCCGAAATCACAGCTTTCAATAATCACTCAAATAATATTTGTCAAATAGAATTTCTTGACAAAGAGCAAAACGAGGCATCCACTTGGTACGACAACGAAGACTGGAAAATGACCTATACGCAGATCAGCGATATTCAGCAACTCCCGTTTGAAGTTCTGAGTGCTTTTATGGATACTCAATATCGTGACGTAAAAAACATAGATATATCTAAAACAGAACGGGCCGGGATAGACACAGGCCTTTACATGATACACTTCCTGTACCGCCGGAAGAATATAGAAAATGTAGAGCATAATGTTTTTATCAGTGAAGACGGATTACTTCTATCGACGTTCACGTGGAAGCCTAACGATACACGCTGGTTTGTAAACCTACCTCAAGACCACTTTGATTTTATCACGGAAAAATATAACGGAGCTGAAATAAAAGGATATGTAAACAATGCCGGAGAACATGAATATTTTATCCTCCACAATGATACTATCAAATATGTAACTTTCGGAGGGACTGTTTCCACTGATTGGGGTTTCTGGAGAGAAACAAGATACGAACTTAACAAAAACACGAAAACCCCGGATAATGTGGCTACTGCACTGACACATATCGATCCGGATTTTACCTATACGAACCTCTACTATATAGAATCGAATGACGGGAACTGGTATTTCTTTCAGGACAAAACCAGGGATAACGAATTGGGCTACAATATTAGAGAAGACACTACAGAATAGTACCTTTCCTACAAATAAAAAAGAGACAACTAATTCACGATGGATTAGTTGTCTCTTTTATTTTATAGTTATCCGGTTCTTACTCCATCAACATAAAGTCCAATTGCTTGCGTTCCAGATTGGCATTTGCGATCTTCACGGTCACCGGGTCACCCAGACGGAAACGACGTTTCTTGCGACGACCGATCAGGCTGTATGTTTCCTCATCCATATCGTAGAAGTCGTCACCGAGGTCACGGATAGGCACAAGCCCTTCGCACTTGTTCTCGTTCAGTTCCACATACAATCCCCATTCCGTAACACCGGAGATCACACCATCGAACACCATGCCCAGCTTATCCTGCATAAACTCGACTTGTTTGTATTTGATAGAAGCACGTTCGGCATTTGCCGCTACCTGTTCCATCGTTGAACAATGGTCACATTTCTCTTCATACTTCACTTTTACCACGCTACGTCCGCCATCCAGATAACGTTCCAGCAAACGGTGCACCATCATATCCGGATAACGACGGATAGGAGAAGTAAAATGCGTATAATATTCAAATGCCAGACCGTAATGGCCAATATTCTCTGTCGTATAACGGGCTTTCTGCATCGAACGGATAGCCAACGTCTCAATCAGGTTCTCTTCCGGTTTATCATGCACTTCATCCAGCAAACGGTTCAGGTTACGTGAAATATCGATCTTACTGCTTCCTTCCGTTTTCATCTTATAACCGAAGCGGCGGATAAAGGCGGCAAAGTTCTCCAGTTTGTCCGGATCAGGCAGATCATGGACACGGTAAACAAAGGTCTTCTTCGTCTTCCCTTTAGGCACTTTACCGACAAATTCAGCCACCGTACGGTTGGCCAGCAACATAAACTCTTCGATCAGTTTGTTGGCATCTTTCGATTCCTTGATATATGTACTGATCGGCTTTCCGGTCTCATCGATCTCGAACCTTACTTCAAAGCGGTCGAAATTGACGGCTCCGTTCTGGAAACGTTTATCCCGCAATTTCTTAGCCAATCTGTCCAGTACCAGTATTTCATCTTTATAGTCACCTTCTCCTGTCTCGATCACCAGCTGTGCCTCTTCATACGTAAAGCGGCGGTCGCTTTTGATCACGGTACGTCCGATATGCGATTTCTTTACATTCGCATCGTCATCCAATTCAAAGACAGCAGAGAAACATAACTTCTCTTCATCCGGACGTAACGAACAGATCTGATTACACAAACGTTCAGGTAACATCGGAATGGTACGGTCTACCAGATAAACAGATGTTGCCCGGCTTTCTGCCTCCCGGTCGATCAAACTTTCCGGTTTTACATAATGAGTTACATCCGCGATATGCACACCTACTTCCCAGCTTCCGTTATCCAGTTGACGGATAGACAGAGCATCGTCGAAGTCTTTTGCATCTTTCGGGTCGATGGTAAAGGTCAGGACTTTACGGAAGTCTTCACGCTTGGCGATCTCTTCCTCCGGAATGGCATCCGGTATTTTATTTGCAGCCTTCTCCACACTCTCCGGATAAGTATACGGCAGACCGAATTCGGCCAGTATCGCGTGCATTTCTGCCGTGTTCTGACCGGCCACACCTAAAATGTCGACCACTTCACCGAGCGGATTCTTAGCCTCATCCGGCCATTCCACGATACGGACAATAGCCTTATCGCCGTTCTTTCCACCCTTCAGTTTGTCTTTCGGGATAAATATATCGTTTGCGAGTGTCTTGTTCTCGGTGATCAGGAAGGCAAAACCTTTCGTCACCTGCAACTTACCGACAAATGTCTTTTTCTGGCTTTCCAGCACCTCGATCACTTCGGCTTCCGGTTCAGCGCCTTTGCGCTTAGCAAACAACTGCACTTTCACCTTGTCTCCGTCCATCGCATGTCCGGAATTTCGTTCTGCCACGAAAACCGGCGCACCGCCGTCTTCCGGTATAAACGAGTTCTTCCCGTTACTCCGGCGTCCGAATGTACCGATCGCAGTAGTACCCAAGCCGTTATAACGATAACGGCCGCGGTCTATTTCCGTAATAAAGTTCTCGGCCGAAAGATCATACAGCAGGTCTACCACCTGTAGTTTCTGTACCTGGCTTTCCACGCCGATCAGTTTGCTTATCTGTTTATAGTTAAATGGTTCCTTGGGAGAGGATTGAAAGACAGACATCACAGAATGAAGCATAGCTTCTTTCTTCATACGTTTTGCCTTGTTCTTCTTCGGTTTGTTTTCTTTATTATCCTTCTTCCCGGATTTGTTTTTCGTCATATATTTCTCGTTATTAATGAGAGACAATAATCTCTCTCACAAAATAAACAATTATAACTGATATTCTGTTTACAAACAGGTTAAATTATATTGCCTATTCTGTCTGTTGTTTAAATTTGTAAGGCTTCGGTCCGCTTGTTCCGGGTTTACAAACAAAAAGACTACCGCTAAGGGGGTATTCTTCCAATTGTTCTTTCGAAAGTCCGGCCCGTGCCGTTGTTATGTAGAGCGTATCCATGTCCTTGCCTCCGAATGCACAGGAAGCAACGTTAGGAGCCGGTACTTCTACTTTTGCCAGCAGCTCACCAGTATAGGGACAATAGCAATACACACCGAAACCGCCCCACTGAGCCACCCATAAATTATCATTGCCATCGATTGTCATTCCGTCAGGAGCACCACTTCCTGCAGGTAAAGTGACGGCAATACCATCGAACAAGATCTCTCCTGTCTTTTCATCATACCGGTAACGGGCAATTTTACCGGTCGGTGTATCGTTATAATACATGAACTTTTTATTCGCCGACCAAACAATCCCATTGGATATAGTCACTTTTTCCAACTTGGTCGTCACGGTTCCGTCGGGTACAACCGTGTATAATGTCCCTGCCCCTTTAGGAGCACCGAATCCCATAGTCCCTATCCACAGGCGGCCTGCCGGATCGCATTTGCCGTCGTTACACCTGACTTTCCCGTCCTTATCCGGGATCGGAGCGATAGACGATAAACTCCCGTCATTCAGATTCACCCGTACGATCTCATCCTGAAGGGAAACGACGACCGTACTGTCTGTTTCCGGTACGACAGTCGAAACCATGCGATCGAATTCCCAGGTTTTACAATCTTGTTTATCCGGATAATATTCGTATAATTTCTGTCCTTCGATGTCAACCCAGAACAACGTATTCCTGTCCGGATGCCAGATAGAGCCTTCGCCGGTTGTTGCTTCCGCTTTAAAGGCCAGATTCGAATTCAATTCTTTCGGAGTAAAGTTGCATGATGAACCCGTGATAAAAGGTACTGTCAACATAATTATTTTAATTAAGTTTTTCATGGTGAATAATCTATTTCGCCGCTTGTTATATATGCAAATATAATGCTAATTTAACAATCCCAGGTAAGTATAATCGATTAATTTCCTAAAAGCAAGGAGTATTTATCACAGTACATCCGTTTGCCACTCCGAATCCTTTACCAGAACATACAAGAGTCAACTGAATTTATAAGTAACCCCAAAAGTGTTTCACCCTAATGGAACAGTTGTTTCTTCATAGTGAAACACTTGTTTCATTACTATGAAACAGTTTCTACAATACAGCCTCGGATAAAGTCTTCCCGGTCTCCGGACAACTAAGGAACTAAGGAATTAAGTAACTAAGGAACTAATTAACAAATTAACTAAGTAGCGAATTATTAAGTAACGAATTAATTATGTAAATTTGCCGTTCTAATAAAATGAACCAATGAGCGTAGTAATTAAAGAAGTTACCAGCAAAAAGGAACTGAAGAAATTCGTTAAGTTCAATATTGATTTATACAAAGGTAACCCCTATCATATACCGGGATTGATCGAAGAGGAGATGGTTACACTGGATAAGAAAAAGAATCCGGCATTCGAAGTTTGCGATGCCGTCTATTTTCTTGCCTACAAGGATGACCGGATCGTCGGGCGTATTGCCGGGATGATCAACCGCCGCAGTAACGAAGTATGGAACCAGGAACGTGCCCGTTTCGGTTTTCTTGATTTCATTGATGATGCCGAGGTAGTCGACGCTCTGTTCAGTGCCGTTGAAAAATGGGCGAAAGAACAAGGGATGAAGGAGATACACGGACCGATGGGATTCACCGATATGGACCATGAGGGAATGCTGGTCGAAGGATTCGACCAACTCGGGACGATGGCCGCAATCTATAACTATCCCTATTATCCAAAACATATTGAACGTATCGGCTATGAGAAAGATCAGGACTGGCACGAGTTTAAGATATATATTCCGGAAGGTGTTCCTGAAAAACATTTGCGCATCGGAGAAATCGTAAAAAAGAAATACGGCCTGAAAACCATGAAGTTCAAAAAGACAAAGGAGATATGGCCGTATGCACAGAAAATATTCGAAACACTGAACGAAGCCTATGCTCCATTGTACGGCTTTGCTCCGCTGACACAGAAGCAGATCGATTATTATGTGAAGCAATATATCCCGATGATCCGTTTGGACCTGGTAACCCTTATTATCCGGGAAGAAGACGATACCGTGGTAGGTTTCGGGATTTCACTGCCCAGCCTTTCACACGCCATGCAGAAAGCGAAAGGACACTTGTTCCCGTTCGGCTGGATACATCTGCTGAAGGCATTGAAGACAAAACCCAAAGTGATCGACCTGTATCTGACAGGTGTATTGCCGGAATATCAGAACAAGGGAGTCAACGCATTATTATTCAACGACCTGATTCCTGTATACATCGGTTTGGGAGTCGAATATGCCGAGAGTAACCCGGAGCTGGCAAGCAACAATGCCGTACAGGCCCAATGGGATTATTTCAAACGTGAACATCATAAAACGAGAAGAGCATTTATCAAAAAATTAAAATAAGGATTTTCTATGGAAGAACTGAATTCGACAATGCAACAACCGACAGCGTATAATGACGACGATATCAAGACGCTGGACTGGATGGAACATATCCGCCGACGCCCTGGTATGTATATCGGTAAACTGGGAGATGGAAGCTATCCGGACGATGGAATCTATGTATTGCTGAAAGAAGTACTCGATAACTCCATCGACGAATACATGATGGGGTATGGTAAAACCATAGAAGTCACCGTAGAAGAAGGTACGGTTTCCGTCAGGGACTACGGTCGCGGTGTTCCTCTTGGAAAGGTAGTCGACGTTTCCAGCAAGATGAATACAGGTGCCAAGTACGACAGTAAGGCTTTTAAAAAGTCTGTCGGACTGAACGGTGTCGGTATCAAAGCCGTAAACGCCCTGAGCAGCTATTTCCTGATCACCAGTTTCCGTGACGGTGAATGTAAGCGGGTTGAATACAACAAGGCGATCGTCACTGAAGAGTCCGGTATCCAACCGACTACCGAAGCAAACGGGACACTGACTTATTTCATCCCCGACAAGGAAATATTCAAGGAATATCAGTATAAAGACGAGTTCATCGAGAGTCTTCTGAAGAATTATGTCTTTCTGAACTCGGGACTGACCATTATGTACAACGGAAAAAAATTCCACTCACGTAATGGACTGGTCGATCTGCTGAACGAAAATATGACTACCGAGCCTTTATATCCGATCATTCACCTGAACGGAGAAGACATCGAGGTGGTTATCACCCATAGCAACCAGTACGGCGAAGAATATTACTCTTTCGTGAACGGTCAGTACACGACACAGGGAGGAACGCATCTTTCCGCTTTTCGTGAAACGCTGGGACGTGTCATTAAAGAGTATTACAACAAGAACTTCGAATATTCGGACATCCGTGCGGGTATCGTTGCCGCCATCAGCATCAAGGTAGAAGAGCCGGTGTTCGAGAGCCAGACAAAAACCAAGCTGGGTTCCAAAGATATAGGTCCCGAAGGCCCGACAGTCGCTAAATTTGTCGGCGACTTCATCAAGAAAGAGCTGGATAACTACCTGCACAAGAACACCGATACTTCGGAAGCCCTGCTCCGTAAGATACTGGAATCGGAAAAAGAACGCAAGGCCATTGCCGGTGTTACCAAGCTGGCACGCGAAAGAGCCAAGAAAGCCAATCTGCATAACAAGAAATTGCGTGATTGCCGTATCCACCTGAACGATGCCAAAGGCGACCGCACGGAAGAAAGTTGTATCTTCATCACCGAGGGTGACTCAGCAAGCGGATCCATCACAAAGAGCCGCGATCCGAACCTGCAGGCTGTTTTCAGTTTGCGCGGTAAGCCGCTGAACAGTTTCGGCCTGACTAAAAAGATCGTTTACGAGAACGAAGAATTCAACCTGCTTCAAGCCGCTTTGAATATTGAAGATGGCCTGGAAGGTCTGAGATATAACAAAGTCATCATAGCAACCGATGCCGATGTCGACGGTATGCACATCCGTCTGCTGCTGATCACTTTCTTCTTGCAGTTCTTCCCCGACCTGATCAAACGGAATCATGTCTATATCCTGCAAACTCCGCTTTTCCGTGTACGTAACAAGCAGAAGACGTATTATTGTTACTCGGAAGAAGAACGGTTGGCCGCCATCCAGGCCGTAGGAAAGAATCCGGAGATCACCCGATTTAAAGGTCTGGGAGAAATCTCACCGGACGAGTTCCGCAATTTTATCGGCAAAGACATGCGTCTCGACCCGGTAACAATGAAGAAAGAAGACCTGGTGAAGGAGATGCTTGAATTCTATATGGGTAAGAACACCATGGAAAGACAGAACTTTATCATCGACAACCTGGTTGTAGAAGAAGACGTTGTCAGTTGACGGTTGACAAGTGACAGTTGACAGTTATAGATGCAACAAAAGAAAATATGGAAAATAAAGATATTATGCGCAATAATCAGAACAGTGTAGAGAATATAGACCGTGACAAAACCTGTCAACCGTCAACTGTCAACTGTCAACTGAATAAGCGTATCGCCCTTTTCCCCGGAACGTTCGATCCTTTTACGGTCGGGCATCAATCGCTGGTAAGCCGCGGGCTGGCACTGGTCGACGAGATCATTATTTCTATCGGTATCAACGACAAGAAACAGACATACTTCTCGCTCGAAAAACGGATCGAAGCCATCCGCTGCCTTTATAAAGACGAACCACGGGTAAAAGTTATGTCGTACAACTCGCTGACTGTCGATTTTGCAAAAGAAGTCGGCGCCGAATTTATCATGCGAGGCATCCGTACCGTCAACGATTTCGAATACGAGAAGAGCATCGCCGATGTCAACCGCAAACTGAGTGGTATCGAGACGTTCATTCTTTTTACAGAACCCGAACATACTCACATCAGTTCCAGTATTGTACGCGAACTGTTACGGTATGGCAAAGATATTTCACTGTTCGTTCCGAAGGGAACCAACTTATATTGACTATTTACGAAACAAAGATTAAAATGAAACGAATCGTAGTATCCCTGCTCGCCCTGATGATCGCCATCACGACGGCAGTGGCCCAGAAACCGAATCAGGATGCCCGCAAATTATCCATGGCATTATATGCTATCTCGAATCTGTACGTAGATCCGGTGGATGATTCCAAGCTGGTGGAAGATGCAATCACCGGTATGCTGGAAAAGCTGGACCCGCATTCCAACTATATGGATCCGGAAGAGACAAAAGAGATGACCGAACCGCTGCAAGGGAATTTTGACGGCATCGGTATCCAGTTCAATATGCTGACAGATACATTATATGTTATCCAGGTAATACCCGGCGGTCCTTCCGAAAAGGTAGGCCTGGTAGCCGGTGACCGTATTATCATGGTCGACGATACATTGATTGCCGGCGTTAAAATGAAAACAACGGACATCATGAAACGCCTGCGGGGACCGAAAGGGACCGAGGTCAGCATAAAGGTGTTACGTAATAAGAATCCGGAGCTGATCGAATTCAAGATCATCCGTGGTAAGATCCCTGTAACCAGCCTGGATGCCGCCTATATGGCAGACAAGCAGACCGGATATATCAAACTGAACCGTTTTGCCGCTTCTTCGGCTGACGAATTCCGTGACGCTCTTGCCAAGCTGAAGAAACAGGGAATGAAGAACCTGATCCTCGACCTGCAGGGAAATGGCGGAGGCTATCTCAATATCGCCATCGAACTGGCAGATGAATTCCTGGATAAAGACAAACTGATCGTCTATACGGAAGGAAGCAAACAGCCGCGCGACGAAGCAAAATCAACTGTTAAAGGCAACTTTGAAGAAGGTCGCCTGGTGGTATTGGTAGACGAATCGTCTGCTTCTGCCAGCGAGATCCTGTCCGGTGCGGTACAGGATTGGGACCGTGGTGTAGTTGTCGGCCGCCGTACATTCGGCAAAGGACTGGTACAAAAACCGATCCCTATGCCGGACGGTTCGATGATCCGTCTGACGGTAGCCCGTTATTACACGCCTACCGGACGAAGCATCCAGAAACACTATGAGAACGGTAAACTGGAAGACTACCAGCACGACCTGATCGACCGCTATAACCGTGGCGAACTGATGAGTGCCGACAGCATCCATTTCCCGGATTCAATGAAATATAATACACTGGAAACGAAACGCATCGTTTACGGCGGTGGTGGTATCATGCCCGACGTATTTATCCCGGTCGATACGACCCGCTATACCGATTACCACCGTAATCTGGTAGCCAGCGGACTGGTAAACCGTGTTTCCATGAGTTATCTGGACCGTAACCGTGCCGCGATGACCAAGAATTATCCGAAGTTCAGCCAGTACAAGAAAGATTTCGTTGTTCCCGAAGAAACCTTACAGGAACTGATCGAACTGGGTAAAGGTGAAAAGATCGAGTTCAACGAAGAACAATACAACCGTTCCAAACCGCTTATTACCCTTCAAATAAAGGCATTGATTGCCCGCGACCTGTACGATATGGCCGAATACTTCCAGATCATCAACGACGATAACGAAAGTTTCAAGGAGGCTCTTCGTATTATTAATGATGAGGCTGTTTATAATAAGGAACTGGGAAGATAGGAGACAAACAATAAAAGGAGACAGACATCTTCTCCGCTTTATAAACAATCGTGTCAGCAAAGTGTATAAATACTTTACTGACACGATTGTTTTTTCACAACATCTCCATAATATCCTTCCACCCTGTCACTCTCTGATACATTTGATCCTGTACACACATATTATGCGGCTGACTGAACAGCACCTTCCAGCCTTCAAAATTCCGGAGGTTCTTCAGATGATCGTCGATCATAATATCTCCTTTTATACTATCCTTACGTCCGCAAAAGATCATTTGCTCCCAGGTGATGAACGGGAAATGTTCGTTCAGCCATTGTTGCTTTTCGATCAGGCTACCGGGAAATTCGGTTGCGGAGGAAACGATCAAGACATTATACTTATCATTCAACAACTTCAGTCCTTCCACACTATCTTCCATAAGAGGGGCTGTCCTGAAAAAACCGGCTTCCCTCACATGTCTGTTAAAGGAAGGGAAAGCCTCTTCTTCTGATTTTCCACACAAATCTTCCCGGTTTAACCGGATACCGGAATCTCTATATTCCATTTTGATAAACTGGCCATACACATCCGCCAGAACTCCATCCATGTCTACTAATACCTGTGACTTCATACTTTTTAGAATTATTAATAATTAAACAATCATATTTTCCAAAATGTAACCAGCCAGCTTCTAAAATCCGATTGCGGAGTTTCCTGCAAATTTGCAGGAATTCAAAAGAAGAATCACACAATACGCAAAAGTCCGCAAATAGAAACAAAATATCTCATAACCGATGCTTGTTACTACGAAATATATGTATATTTGCGGTAATATGCAATATATAATTCTCAGATATATGCTAAAAGAAGAAAGACATCAGTACATATTAAACCGCATAAATCAGAATTACAGGATTTATATTACCGCACTAAGTGCAGAACTGGGTGTGTCGGACGACACCTTACGTCGTGACCTGACAGAATTGGATGAACGGGGTTTACTGACCAAGGTACACGGAGGAGCAATTACCAAATCCGGTATCCCTATCGAATTTACAGACCGGCTGAACACGGGAATAGCCGCCAAGCAGCAGATGGCAACCAAAGTTATCCCGTTATTCCATGCCGGAGATATCCTACTGATGGACGGGGGAACCTCCAACCTGGAAGTCGCCAAGCAACTCCCGACCGATATTCCTCTGTCGGTTTATACAAACAGTTTCCCGATAGTCAACACGCTATTCAACCATCCCAAGCTCGACCTGATATTTCTGGGAGGGAAAGTGTTCCCTTCTTCCCAGGTCACGCTCGGAGTTTCCGTCTTCCAGGCATTACAAACGATAAGACCGGACTGGCTGATCCTGGGAATCAGCGATGTGCATCCCCAACAAGGATTAACCTGCCCGGACCGGGAAGAGGCCATGATAAAACGATGTATGATAGAACGGGCACGGAAACGGATCGTCCTGGCGGACAGTTATAAACTGAATACGGCAGAAGCCTACCATGTTGCTTCGCTGGGAGATATAGATTATCTGGTCACGGAAGATAACAAGAAAGAGTATATCAGGGAGAATTGGCCGGCTTATTCATATAAGGTTTTATAAGAAAAAGGAAAGGGAAGTGCCCGTCCTGATAGGCACTTCCCTTTTACTTTTACCAACCTGTCGGCTGACTGATATTCGGATTCGATGTCACTTCAGTCTGAGGAAGCGGCCACGAATCATATTTAGGAAATGTACAAGTACGATTTTCAATTGTTACGAACGCATTATCTTTCGGGTTCCATGCCCCATAAATCGGTCCGTTCATTACTTCCGCACCGATGCCCCACCGACGTATATCATCGTAGCGTTTCCCTTCGAAACAAAGTTCCACACGACGTTCACGACGATATAATTCGCGAACTTTCTCCTGCGTATTATACACACTTTTATCCATATTCGGCATTCCGGCACGATGACGGATCATATTGATATATTTCTCTACATCCGGATTTTGCCAGTCACCGCTCTCAACCAAACATTCCACATAATCGAGCAAAACCTCCGCATAACGATAAAGCGGATAATCCAGACTACCGTTTCCGGTAGCACGATCCTGTTCATCAATGAATTTCTTCATCATATATCCTGAACGGACAGCCCCCGTCTTACCAACATAATCGCTACCGTCTTCATTAAAAGGCTCATACGTATAATTAGAGATAGTCGTATTGTCACCCGGCAAAAATACAGTAGCATACAATCGGGGATCTCTGGGTTTATATAAAGGATCTTTCTCATATTTCAGCTTTTCATCCGCCGGCAACGACTGGATTGTCTTGCCATCCATCGTTTCATAGGCATCGACGAACGACTTCAAGACAGCAGATACACCCTGTCCGCCCAGCGGTGTCCCCATATTACGGAACCAGATATTATCCAGACCGCTGCTTTTGAACATAATACGCTCCTTGTTCTGCTCGCCGACGTAACGGAATAAATCCCGGTAATTCTTACCCGGATCGTCATCTGTCGCACTTGAATAATACAATTCAAACTTACCCGAATCCATCAGTTTCTTTGCTGCCTCTTTAGCTACATCATATTTCTTGAATTGCAGGTTTACATCCATCTTCAATGCCAAAGCCGAAGAAACCGACATGCGGTCGCGGCGTCCTTCGTCCCATAGAAATTCCAGGTCATTAGAGTTTATAACCATATCCAATTCCTTATTAATGAAATCCAGACATTCCTCAACCGTATTACGCGGTTTATAAATTTCAGTTGGAGTTAAATCCGTATCGACTACTGGGATACCATCATTTCGACCATACCAGCATAATAAACGAATATGATACCAGGCACGCCAAACCCTGATCTCAGCTTTCATACGTGACCTCTCCTTTTCATCTGCAAAATAAGCGTTATCTACAAATTTAAGGAAACGGTTACAGCGACGGATGCGGAGATAATAATTCTTCCAACTATTAAATGTCGATTCCCATGAAGAAGGTGCATTATTATCGGTAGGCGGAACCAGCGATCCGTTCCCTAAGCTAACGATACGCTGTTCAAAGTTCGACTGAAAATACATATTGTCGGTTGCCCCTTCAAGAAACACCAGCCCGAGTTCATCCCCACCGTATGCTCCTTTCACCCATAGCTTGCATTGTCCTAATGCGTTCTCACACTCATTCATTGTTTTCCAGAAATCATCATCGGTAACACCGGTCGGATGATCCTTCTCCAGGAAGTCTGAACAGCTACTGCAAACCAGCAGCAGACACGTAAGCAGAAATGCTTTCGGATTTATTTTATTATACAGTTTCATATATTCTGTTTTTGAAGTTTTTAATTAGAAATTCAGGCTGACACCGGCCGAATAAGTCTTTACTAACGGATAAGAACCTCTCTGTCCGCGGCTTTCCGGGTCTGTCAGTTTCTCCTGTGCAAAAGTGAAAGGGTTCTGTGCATTCACATATAACCGGATATTGGAAATACCGATCTTTTTCAATCCCAACTGATCGAAAGTATAACCCAACTGAATATATTTCACACGACAGTAACTCGCATTGAAATGCCAGAAATCAGACGTATGATAATTACTGCCATAGGTTGAATTCGGAGCCATTCTCGGATAGCGGGCGTCTGTATTGGCCGGAGTCCAGTAATCTGTCTGGACAGCCAGCGGAGTTTGTCCGTCACCGGACACATTCAGGCCAAAGGAATAAGGCTCGCTATAGTAAGCATCCACACCGGTAACACCCTGGAAAAGAATCTCAAAGTCCCACTTTCTGTAATTCAATGATATATTGGCAAAATAGTTCAGATCGGGTTGGTCATCCCCACGGATAACCCGGTCGTCTGTCGTGATCTTTCCATCAGGCTTTCCGTCCGGTCCGGATACATCTTTATATTTGATATCACCGGGCTGTTGACCGTCAAAGATGGTAACACCCTCTTTAGGAACCCATTTATTATCTGCATCTTTCGTAAAGTCACTCTCTTGCAACAGACCTTCCGTGGGATAAACATAGTAGCTGTTCAATGCATAGCCAACCTGATGAATACGGTCGCCTTTGTCATAAGGAGCACCGAACAAAGATTCGATCTTGTTTTTATTCTGTGATAAGCCGGCATGTACATTGAATCCGAATGCTTTATACTGCTTTCCATAATTCACATCCAATTCCCAACCCCTGTTCCTTACTTCTCCGGAATTAAGAGGGGCCGCACTTGTTCCGCCGATAAAAGAAATAGGAGGAGTGATGATCATATCTTTTGTCAGCTTGTCATAATAATCGAATGTAACGGTCCAATCTTTGAACAGACGAATATCAGCACCGATATTCAACATATGGACTGTTTCCCAGGTAATATCCGGATTACCGAAAACCGTTTCATTTCCGTTGCCTGCATCGATCAACGTCTGATATTTATACAACCCGATATTTTCATTTCCCAATAATCCGTATGAAGCCCTCACCTTGAATTCATTTACCTGTTCCTTCAAAGGTTTCATAAAACTTTCTTCATGCAGGTTCCAACCGGCAGCAATGGAAGGGAATATTCCGAACTTATTTCCTTTACCGAAGCGGGAAGAACCGTCCCGGCGGATCGTTCCTTCCAACAGATAACGACGGTCGAATGTATAGTTGACTTTGGCAAAAACAGAAGTCATCGACCAGCGGTCCCAATCCCCATTATTAGTCAGCTCCTGATTGTAACCCCCGATACCGAATAAACGATGTTTTTTCTTTTCCCAGGTATATTCAGCCGTCGCACCGATATAGTAATAACTGGAACGGTCCTTGGACGCAGAGTAGGAAGCTCCCCATGTCTGGAGAAACGCACCGGAGTTATAATCGAAAAAGTTATAGGCTTTCCGTTCATCCCGCTGCGCACTACTGCTGATACGGTATGAATATTGTCCTCTAAGGATCAACTTCGGTATGACCTCCCAACGCGGAGCAATATTGATACTTATATTATCTTCCAGATTGGTACGGATACCGCCACGATCCAGGATCGCAGCCGGATTACGCTGTTCCGGACGATTCCCATAATAGACGATATCGTTTCCTTCTTTCATCGGATAGCGGATCACCGTATTGGGTGGAGTTGAATAAATATAAGTAAAAATATCACCTCCAGTATTAAACAATGGTTTCTCCCTGTTCGTCCGGTACGAATTAAAGTCCATGTTTACCGACAGGTTATCCAACAGACTGACAGAGGTATTGGCACGGATATTCAGACGATCGGAATTGGTATTCTGTACCAGACCGTCATTTTTCAGATAATTGGCGGTCAACGCAAAACGTGCCAGGTTACCACCACCGGAAACCGACACGGAATGGCTTTGAAGTGAACCGTTCTTAAACAGGAAATCGGTCCAGTTCGTATCCGGATAATTAATAGGATCGGAACCATCCCTCGTCTTGTCGATCGCTTCCTGCGAATAAACCGGATTACCGCCGATATTCACATTCGCGGCATTCACCATTTCCATATATCCTGCCCCGTCAATAAACTCGGGAAGATAGGTAGCCTGTTGAATACCATAGTATCCGTTATAAGAGACATTTACTTTCCCGGGAGTACCGCGCTTTGTTTTGATGACAATCACCCCGTTTGCCGCACGTGCTCCATAAATAGCTGCGGCGGCGGCATCTTTCAATACCGTAACGCTTTCAATCGTCGTCGGATCAAGATTGTTCATATCCATCGGAACACCATCTACAAGGACCAACGGATCATTGTTCGTTTGCAAAGAGGAAACACCCCTGATCTTTATAGTTGCCGCATCAGCTCCGGGTAACCCCGATCCTTGATTGACAGAAAGACCTGTTATACCTCCCTGCAATGCCTGCGACATAGAAGTCACCGGTTTACTCGACAGATTGGCAGAAACGTCCAAAGAGGAAATAGAAGAAATAGAGTTCAGTTTTTTCTCTTCCGAGAAACCGGTCACCACGACTTCGTCCAGCGCTTCGACATCTTCAATAAGCGAGACATTCAGATTGCTGATAGCACGTGAAACAACATACTCATAATTTTTAAAACCCAAATAAGTAAAAACAATAATATCCCCTCTCTTTGCTTTCATGGAAAAGTATCCGCTCGCATCGGAGATCGTTCCCAGCTGGGTTCCTTTGATCGAGATATTTACTCCGGCTAAAGGTAAAGGAGGTTCGGATTGTTCAAAAACCTGCCCCTGGATAGTCCAGGACCTGTCATCGGTAATACCGGGGCTACTGTTTACGCTTGTTTCCACTTTGCCGACAGATGGCAATTCCTCGTTGGCAGCATAACCAACGCTGATCCCCAGAAACAAAAATAACACCATCAACTTCCAATGATGCGATCTTTGCGGGATCATTTGTAACGACTTTTTCATTTGTAATAAGTTTAATGTAACAATACTAATGTGTTTGAAAAGTGCATGATATCTCTATCTGCATTTGCGACATGTTACATTGTATGGCCTCTGATGTAGGGAAACACCTCTTTGCATAAGTTTGTATTCATGCTGGAGTTAGATTTAAGGTATCCATCAATTCCCCAAGTGGATAGTTAATAAATAAAGAAGCGTGGGAACTGTTGATCGTACCTGGCTTCTAGGCTCTCGACTGCCCGCAACAGAGGTATAAACAACAGCCCACGCTCTTTACCTATAATAGACCCACGGATACAATATACCCGTAGATGTATATAACAAGGAAAAGAACATGAGCGTTTTGAAGTTGTCTATCATCCACTGTTGCTGAAATTGTCGAGATTTCGAAGCCTGGATAATATCTTTAAACGCTTATGTTTTCTAATAAATTTGTGTAAGCGGCAACGCTTTGCCCGTTCAGACACGCCACAAATATAAAGAGAAGAATTGAATCTCGGCGAGAGAGAGACTATTTATTATTAAAAAGAATAAAAGAAATCTGTCCTCCGGAGAAATTTCTTCAGATATCCTTTCAGCCTTCAGCCAGCCATCCGCATTGAAAAACAATCATTTCAACTGAAGGGTGAATAAGATGATGCAACACTATAAAAATACCATTGTCAAAACATATATGCTTTGACAACAAAACACCTATGCTTTGCATTCAAAAGTCCTGACTTAACATTTCAAAACATAGGACCTTTTTTCCGGCACCTGCCGAATCCCGGACGGGTGCTTACCCATTTATTTTGAGTAACTACCTGTTTATTTTGAGTAACGGCCCATGCTTCAGTCCGACAGTATTGAGAAACAATACCCACAGCCCAACTGAAGGATGAAAGGTAATAAATAAAATGCTACTGGGAGAGATAAAAAATACGTATGTTTTTAACGACAAATACGTATGTTTTCCAAATCAAATACTTATGTATCTTGCATTGAATACTTATGTTTTTTTCCTGAGATGCAACTATTCAATTTATGATAGCATCATATTGATAAAGACATTAACAACAAATCAGTATGAAACGATTCATCCGTACTCTTGTATCAACAACTTTGATCGCAACAGCTTTTTGCCTGTTTTCGTGCGATAATGACAGCGAAGGTTTTGGTTTTACCGGTAAAGACGGCCTTCCCAGTGCATTTAAAACAGACAACCGAACGATCTACCTGTCGTATTCCGGTAATCAACTATTGAAGATGATGGAAAAAGACGGTTCCACCACCTCCTTCAATTATGAAGGAAACGAATTTCAGGGTGTCTCCTTTGCCCCTCCTGCAGACCCTAATATCGCAGACGGACATGGATTTGTCGATTTTGAGAAGGAAGGAAACAAAATCATCGTAAAACAGGGTGGCGAACCGAGCATGGACGTTTCCTATAATCAGGAAATCGAACTGGACGAAAACGGATTACCGATCAAAATAACGGACCTGGGTGCATTTCAAATGACCGGCGAAGGATATAAGAAGATAGGAGATGGGAGAAATTATTCGATACTGACCTTCGACCCGTCGACAAAGAACCTGACAAAGCTCGAAATATTCAGCCTTGAGGATTCGAAGCTTATTACAACCCATACTTTTACATACAACAATCAACCCGGTTCAATGAGCCAGGTGGAACTGCCGTCATGGTTCTTCGTTTTCTGGTTCCAGAAAAGTTTATATTCAACAGGGGTATATCCCCGCCAATACCTCAGCCACCAAAACACGCTTACGGAAGAAACTATAACGGATGGTGAGACCGGGAACACCCAAACCATACATTATAAATATGCTTACAACAAGCAGTCATATCCGGTATCGGTAGACAATGGGAACGAGAGTATGGAGATAAAATACTAACCGGCAGTCATAACCCGACAATCCGTATATCATCTTTGTAGGCTTCACATTCTCCTGCCGTTTCTCCTTGGGGAGTGAGTAAACAGGAGTCGCCTGCATAGATGATACCGGTAGGATCGGTTCCGGCAAATCCGGTCCACCCCATCAAAATAACTGTCTTTCAGTAATCTTTTCAATAATAAATTGACCAAAATCATTTTGCAAGTACTATATTTGCAGCCGGTACATGCAATTAACTGCCACTGTGAATAAGGATATCCATAGACAATTGATCGAAGGTCTGAAGTCCGGTTCCCATAAGGATTTCGATAAACTATATGCCATCTATGCTGATTTGCTATACGGTTTCGTATTGAATCTGACCAAATCATCTACTATGGCTAAAGATATTTTGCAGGATACTTTTCTACGTGTATGGCAGACTAGAGAACAGCTTTCAGCCGAAATGTCTTTTAAATCCTATTTATATTCCATTGCCCGCAACCTGATCATCGACACTTTCCGCCACCAGGTACGAAGCGTTGCTTTCGAGGAATATATAACCAGTGATGCTTACCTGAATTATACGGAAAATACTGTTGAAAAAGACATTAATTTCGATGAATTCAAAAATAAACTGGAACAAGCAAAGGAAAAGTTAAGCGACCGGCAGCGTCAGATATTTGAACTAAGCCGGGAAAAAGGATTATCTATCTCTGTCATTGCCGGACAACTGGGATTAACAGAAAAAACCGTGAAAAACCAACTAACTCTGATCATGAAGATATTACGAACCGAATTATCTCATTATTATATCCTTTTGTTCTTCTTTTTATAGTATGTTCTATAACACATAAAAAGAATCGGGACTTTTTTCTTCTCTAAACGTATCTCTCTAAATGATACGAAAAAGTATATGAGAAATTCTATTATAAAGGACCTGCTGAACAGATTAATGTACAGCAAAATAACCCCGACGGATTTTCAGTTGTTAAAAGAAAATGTTTCCGGTTCTTCCAAAGAAGAGCTCGATCAGGAAATAAAAGTTTTATGGGATGAATTTAAAACAACTCCCATGAATCAGAATATCAAAGAGACAGTTCTAAGTGATATCCATCGTCAAATGACAGTAACCCCCAAGCGTTCCATCTTCGATTGGACAAGGATTGCTGCAGTTATATTACTTCCTCTATTGATTTCATTTGCTTCTTATTACTATTTCCACAATAAATATACCTCCGTTCCCCAGGAATTTATCGTTATGGCTGAAAACGGACAAAAAACGAAAGTATTGTTACCCGACGGCACAGAGGTATGGCTTAATTCCGAGTCACAATTAACCTATTCTTCCGATTTCAACCGGAACAACCGTAAGGTAAAACTGGAAGGAGAAGCCTTTTTCGATGTAAATAAAAGTACAGAGCAACGTTTTGTTATAGAAGCATCGTCTGTGAACGTCGTTGTATATGGAACCGCCTTTAATGTCACGGCTTATCCTGATGAAGAAACTGTAGATGTTTCCTTAGTAAGAGGTAAGGTCGGTATAGAAGACAGAACTGACAACCGCCTTCTGGCCGAGATATCACCCAATCAATTAATTTCTATTTCAAAAAAAGACATGCGATGGAGCATTCGGGATTGTGACGCACAGATAGAAAGTCTATGGACACAAAATAAACTCAAATTCGAAGATGCACCGGCCACAGAGGTATTCCGTAAACTTGAACGCTGGTATGGAATGAATGTACACATTCAAAATCTGAATAAAGAGGTTCGCTACGGATTCACCCTTAAAAGCGAGTCACTCAGGGAAATATTGAACGAGATAAATAAAATTACACCTATTGATTATAAAATAAACGGAGAGGAGGTGATTATCAGATATAAGTAAAGCGATATTTTAAAGTAAGCATGAGGAACAGCCATTCCCCATGCTCGAAGCATACGACATCCTGTAGTTTTCTTTTATCTAAGCGCCACTTGGATAAAACAAGGTGTGTAGTATACAATTGGCAAAGTTATATTTTTTTCAATTTAAATCTAATAATTTATGCAATTTAGAAAAAAGCAGACATTGCTGATCATGTTCTTTTTCTTTTTTATATGTAATGGTTTATCCGCACAGTTATCTCAAAAAATCGATATACAATTAGAGAAAGCAACAATCAAAAGTTTTTTTACTGCGATAGAAAATCAAACGGATTATACATTCATGTATAATAATCTGGACCTCACAACTCCAGTAACAATTACAACCAGGCAAACCGAACTATCAACAGTTCTGAACCGTGTATTATCTCCATTGAATATTGAATATGAAGTTTCCGGGAAACGTATTATTCTGAAGAAACAACCGGTAAAAGATTTGTCTGAAAATAATAAGACGACAATTACCGGCACAGTCACCGATGAACGGGGAGAACCGATTATAGGAGCCAACCTCGTTGAGAAGGGGACTACGAATGGAGTAGTCACCGACTATAACGGACAATTCAGTATTCCAGTTACAAAAAATGCGGTATTACAAATTTCTTATATTGGGTATATAGCACAGGAGCTGACTTTGGGGAGCAAAACTTCCGTAAATATCGTACTAAAGGAAGATCTCAAACAGTTAGAGGAAGTAGTTGTGGTTGGTTACGGAACCCAAAAAAGAGGGTTGGTTACCGGATCTCTTTCTGTTACTGACGGCGGTGAAATAGCACAAAGCAAAACACAAAATTTGAGCTTGGCACTTCAGGGAAGATTACCAGGAGTCGTTATCAATAATCGTAGCGGAGAACCCGGAGCTGATAATACATCTGTAAATATCAGGGGAAGAAGTACTACGGGCAACAATGATCCTCTCATTCTTATTGATGGTATAGCGAACCGGGGTGGTCTTGATAGAATCAATCCTAACGACATTGAAAGTGTGACAGTACTGAAAGATGCTTCAGCCTCTATTTATGGAGCACGTTCTGCCAATGGAGTTATTCTTGTCACTACAAAACGAGGAAAGATAGGAAAGCCTAGTATCAGTTATTCATATAATGTCGGTTTACAAAGTCCTACCAGGCTTCCGGAGATGGCTGATGCAGCAACTTATGCGTCAGCATTGAATGAAATAGAATTTTATGAAGGGCGTAATCCGCGTTATACTGATGACGAAATACAAAAATTCAGAGATGGCTCCGATCCGATACATTATCCAAATACAGATTGGAAAAGTGAAACATTGCGTAAAACAGCTTTGCAGCAGCGGCATAATATTTCGATAAGTGGAGCGAACGACCGGGTTTCATATTATGTAGGTGGCGGTTATTCAGATCAGGATGGTATATATAAGAAAAGTTCAACCTATTATAAACAATATGATATACGTTCTAATATAGATGCTACTATTACAAAGAATTTTAAAGTATCGGTTGATATTTCTGGACGTATAGAGGACCGTCATTATTCAGGCGAAAGCTCGAATAATATATTCTGGGGACTTCTTCGCGGACTTCCGACAGAGTTGGCCCGCTATCCGGACGGTTCTCCTACTTATGGCATGGATATAGGTAATCCCGTAACAATGGTAACTGATGAGACTGGATATCGGGATTACAAAAAATATATATTTAATAGTACAGTATCTGCCAAAATCGACTTACCGTGGATAACAGAAGGACTTTCGGTTGATGGTTATATCGCTTTTGATAAAGTCGGTGAAGAACACAAGGATTGGCTTACTCCCGCTTTTTATTATACCTGGGATGAGACTACAGATATATATGAGAAACATAAATATGCACGAAGAGAATATGCTTCTTTGAGTCAGGAATATCTTCCGACGTCCAGTTTTACACTCAACGCAAAAATTATGTATAAAAAAACATTTGCCTCTCTTCATGGAGTAGATGCAATGGTCGGTTTTGAGCAAAATGAATTTAAGGGACATAATTTTAGTGGTTCTCGTTCAAACTATCTCTCTACGGCTATTGACCAACTATTCGCTGGAAGTTCGGACAAACAATACATAAACAATGGAGGCAGCGCATATGACCAGGCACGTAGAAGCCTTTTTGGCCGTTTGGCTTATGATTATGCAGGGAAATATATGGCACAGTTCAATTTCCGTTACGACGGCTCATATATTTTTGCTTCAAATAAACGATGGGGCTTTTTCCCTGGAATATCGTTGGGATGGAGACTTTCCGAAGAAAAGTTCTTGAAAGATAACGTTTCATGGCTTAATAGTCTTAAGTTACGTGCTTCATATGGCCAACAAGGTAATGACAATGTGGGTGCATTCCAATATTTACTGAAATATGCCATGGGAAGAAACTATGTTTTTGGAGGAGCAGATGTAGAAGGTATTTATCAGGAAAGTTTGCCTAATGAAGCAATAACATGGGAAGTTGCCAAGACGTACAATCTAGGTCTCGATGGTACACTTTGGGATGGGAAGCTAGGATTTGAGATCGATCTTTTCCAAACAAGAAGATCTAATATATTGACGGCTAGAAACGCTTCGATTCCACAATATACAGGACTTATAAATTTGCCTAATGAAAATATAGGAGAAGTAAAGAATCAAGGTATCGAACTACAACTTAGCCATTACAGTAAATTAGGAGAAGTTGGTTTAAACCTATCCGGAAATTTCATGTTCGCCCGTAATAAAGTCATTGATGTGGATGAAACGCCATGGGGAGAAGGTTATGAATATATGAATGCGGAAGGCAAACCTATGGGTACCGAGTTGTATTATCAGGCAATAGGTATATTCCGTGACGAAGAGCAACTTAATTCATATCCACACCTTGAAGGAGCACGGCCGGGAGATCTTATTTTTAAAGACGTAGACGGCAATGGCGTTATCGATGGAATGGACCGTGTAAGGGCAAATCTCATGCATTTCCCGGAGATCGTATTTGGACTTAATATAGGACTTGACTGGAAAAATTTTGATTTCACTATGCTTTTACAAGGGCAGGCTCGTGCACAACAAGCAGTCTATACGAGACTTGATAATACCGGTAATTCATTTAAGTCGATGACAGATGACCGTTGGACCATAAATAATATTGATGGCACTATGCCACGTCCGGGTGGAAGCATCAATAATAATTATAGTTCAGATTTCTGGTTGAAAGATGCTTCATTCCTCAGGCTTAAAAATATTGAGGTAGGTTATACCCTTCCGCAAGTATGGTTTAACAAAATAAGGGTATCGAACTGTCGCGTTTATTTGAGTGGATATAATTTACTCACTTTAGACAAGATCAAGGTAATGGATCCTGAAAGTGATAATTCCGGTGCTTCCTATTATCCCCAAATGAAGATATTTAATCTTGGAGTAAGTCTCACCTTTTAAATTATAGGAAAATGAAAAAGAATATTATATTTATTATAAGTATATTCATGTTATTTGTCTCCACTGGCTGTAGCGATAGCTTTTTGGACAGAAAACCACAGGATAAAATATCAGAGGAGGATGTTTTCAATAATGATGACCTTCTTACAGCTTATGTCAATGCCTGTTATAATAGTATTCCCAGTGGGTATGATTTCATCATGTTATCTTCAGTAACGGATGAAACTTATTGCCGGCATGGAGGGACTACATGCCTTGTTATATCACGAGGTGAGTTAAATCCTGACAATGTGACGAATGATGATTGGGGTTGGTTCACTGGATTGAATTATTGGAGCAAGGCTTATCAGTATATTCGTGATATTAATGTTTTCTTTGAAAAAATAAATGATGCACAAATCACGGAAGAGATAAAAGAAAGGCTTACAGGTGAAATGAAATTCCTTCGGGCATATATCTATTCTAATCTTATATGGCGATATGGGGGTGTACCTATTATTACCCGTTCTTATTCACTTGGCGAGCAGGATTATTCTCTTGGACGGAATACTTATGATGAGTGTGTGGAGTTTATATTGAACGAACTTGAAGAGGCGATAGATATTCTTCCGGATAAAATGAATGGAAGTAATTGGGGACGTGCCTCTGCAGATGTCTGTAAGGCTCTTCGTGCCAGGGTATTGTTGTATTGGGCAAGTCCGCTGGTGAATACCTCAAACGATATTACCAGGTGGGAACGTGCCCGTGATGCAAATAAAGAAGTGATGGATTTATCAGGATATTCACTCTCTTCCAACTATAAAAATATTTTCCTGGAAGCTACAAATGAAGAAATCATATTTCTTCGCCAGTTCACAAAAGCAAACGGACATAATATGATGGTAAACAATTCTCCTAATGGGTATGATGGAAATGGCGGCAACTGTCCTTTGCAGAATTTGGTAGATGACTATGAAATGAAAGCAACAGGTCTTAAGCCAGCAGAAACGGGTTCGAGCTTTGACCCGAATGATCCTTACAAAGGGAGAGATCCACGATTTTATATGACTGTCCTTTATAATGGGGCAATGTATAAAGGACGGGCTGTTGAAACCTTTACACCTGGTGGTAAGGATTCGTCCGAAGGTAATAGCGGATGGAATACCAGCCTTACCGGATATTATATGTTTAAATTCTTAGATGAAAATCAATTAGTGAGTGAGACCAACACTATGCCTTTGATTTTCTTCCGGTTAAGCGAGTTTTATCTTAATTATGCGGAGGCCCAATATCATTTGGGTGCAGAGGATGAGTGCCGTCGTGCAATAAATGAAATACGTGGTCGTACCGGAGTTGAAATGCCTCCGGTTACAGCGACGGGAGATAAACTTTTAGAAAAAGTTTATCAAGAACGAAGGATTGAATTGGCCTTAGAAAATCATAGATACTTTGATTTACGTCGATGGAAACTGGCTGAAAAATATGAAAATATCAATGCAATGGGCTGTGGAATCACCCTGAACAATGGTACTTATACTTATTCACCGATTAAAGTATTGGATCGTAAATTTTTACCACAACATTATTGGGTACCGATCCCACGCGAAGAAATTGTGAAGAGCAACTATGTGCTCAAACAAAATCCGGGTTATAATTAATTATTGTGATATCCGTTCCTGTTTTTATAGGGACGGATACTTACTATTCATATTTTTGTGTTCGATATAAAATAGATCAAGTATGAAAAAAGGTATTACTTTGATATGTATGGCCTGTCTCTGTATTAATATGTCTGTATTTGCACAAGATGATACATTACAGGAAGGTTTTATAAATCCACCAGCTTCGGCAAAAGCACGGACGTGGTGGCATTGGCTCAATGGAAATGTGACAAGAGCAGGTATTACCGCTGATTTGGAGGCGATGAAACAAGTGGGTATACAAGAAGCACAAATCTTTAATGCAGATATGGGATATCCTGAAGGACCTGCTACTTTTTTAAGTTCGGAATGGTTGGAGCTTTTTAAATTTGCGGCATCGGAAGCAGAACGATTAGGACTTGAACTTGGCTTTCATAATGGTGCAGGCTGGTCTTCGAGCGGTGGTCCCTGGATTACACCGGAATATGCTATGCAAACAGTTGTTTATAGCGACACTTTGTGCAGGGGAGGTGAAAAGATTAAGATCCGGTTGAGCCAACCCGCTACCCGACTGAATTACTATAAGGATATTGCAGTGTTAGCTTTTCCAAATCCACAAAGTAGTGAACGAATTGATGATTTGGATATCAAAAGTCTGTCAGGAAAACTACGTAACCATCTGGAGCCTGATATGAAATCAATACCTCAGTCAGCCCTGGTTCACAGAACCGACATCATTGACCTGACATCAAAAACGTCGGTTGATGGTTCATTGGAATGGGATGCTCCAAATGGTGAGTGGGTTATTTTAAGAGTTGGCCATACACCTACCGGTGCAGAAAACCGTCCGGCTGTGATTGGTGGACGCGGATTGGAGTGTGATAAAATGAATAAAAAAGCTGTCGATGTATATTGGGAGGGAGGTATCAAACCAATTATCGGAAAACTAGGGAATTTGGTTGGAACGGCACTTACAAACTGTCTCATTGACAGTTACGAAGTAGGTTGTACAAATTGGACAACCAATTTTGATAAAGAGTTCAAGCGGCTTCGGAAGTATGACTGTATGCCGTTTTTACCAGTGTTAGCCGGATACTATGTCGATGGCGGTGAAATAACAGAACGTTTTCTATGGGATTTTCGGCGGACAATCGGTGATTTGATTACAGAAAACTACTACAATTATTTTAGAAAACTCTGTCACGAGCATGGTATGAAACTCTCTGTAGAACCTTATTGGGGGCCGTTCAATAGTATGGAAGTTGGAGATACAGGAGATATTGTTATGTGTGAATTTTGGAGCGGGAGTCTGGCTTTTTTTGATTCACCTAAATTTGTAGCTTCTATTGCTCATTTGAATGGGAGTCCTATAGTTGGAGCAGAGGCTTTTACCGGCAATGGAGGATGGCTTGGACATCCGGCTACGATCAAACAAATAGGTGACAAGGCATGGGCGGCTGGCGTTAACCGTTTTATTTTTCATACCTATGCACATCAACCGTGGGATGTCGGCCCTGGTGTAACTTTTGGATCTTATGGATTTGAATTAAACCGTTTAAACACCTGGTGGAAACAGGGGAAAGATTACATGATGTATATAGGGCGTTCTCAATTCCTGCTTCAACAAGGCCGGAATGTTGCTGATGTGTTGGTGTTTACAGGAGAGTCATCTCCCAATGATGCGATTCTTATGCCGGAAATCACATCTCTTGGTTATGATTATGACTTAATTGGTATAAGCAAAATGATGTCGTTAACAGTAAAGGACGGACTGATTTATACACCTGCCGGTGGTAAGTATCGGGTAATAGTACTTCCGGAATCTTCCTGGATGACACCAGAGATGTTAATGAAAATTGAAGAACTTGCAAAAAGCGGTGCTTTGATCATCGGCCCTAAACCACAAAAATCACCAAGCCTTCAGAATTATCCTGTTTGTGACAAACAAGTCTCCCAATTGGCAGAAAAGTTATGGGATAAAAATTTAGCAAAAGACTGTTCTGTAGTTGATATTCTTAAAGGAGAAAATTTCTCTCCGGATTTTTCAACAGAGACGGGCATCGCTGGGGATATTAATTTTATTCACCGTCAGGATGACAAAACTGATATCTATTTTGTAACTAGTTCACAACAAGAAAGCCATCAGGCAATATGTCGTTTTCGTGTTACAGGAAAACAACCAGAATTATGGAATCCGGAAACCGGCAAAATTGAAGATGTTGCAGTTTGGAAAGAAAATGGCGACGGAACCATAAGCATTCCAATCCAATTTGATCCGGATGGGGCTGTTTTCATGATTTTCAGGAAACCGGTCACTACTACCAGACATATTGTGAAAGCAGTAATAGATATAAAGAAAGAAAAGACAAATTCACTATCAGATTTAAAAATTATCAAAGCAGAGTATGGAACTTTTCTACCGGAAGGTGTGGTCGATGTTACAGAGTCTGTAGTAAAAAGTGTTCGTGATAGCAAGTTAAATATACATTCCGGCTCTCATCTAAGTCCTGTAGACCCAGCTCCCGGATATATAAAAGAACTTCGTCTTGAATATGAAATAGAAGGTAAACGTCAGGAAATACATGCAATTGAAGGAGAAGCGATCAATATTGATGCAGGAAACTCTTCTGAATTTAAAATATTGAGAGCTGTATATGGTAAATTTGGCAAGGGGATTCACAGTATACCATCGAGTTATTCAACATATGATGTTACAAATCAACTAAAATCAAAGGTCTTATCTGGTATTTTACAGATTTCAGTGAACGATGGATTAGTAACAGATATGTCAAACTTAGGACCTAAAAAAGAATTACATGTTGTTTATGCTACTGATGGAGAAATATGTAAAAGATCTGTACCCGAAGGTGAGACCCTTAATCTGGCACAAAGTACTCCTGAATCAAAACTCATTTCGGATAAAAGTAAAATAACTTGGGTTACTCCATATCCCGGAAAGATGACTTATACTACGTCTTTAGGAGAAACGAGAACAGTTCAGGTTGATTCAATTCCAAAGTCAATTGAATTAACGGGCCCCTGGAATGTCACTTTCCCATATAATTCAGGGATGTGGGATACGACGTTTGATAAATTAATCTCATGGTCAAATTCTTCAGATGAAAGGATAAGTTATTTCTCAGGTACAGCAACGTATAAAAAGCAATTTACTCTTTCAGAAGAGTTGTTGCAATCAGATTACTCTTTAGAATTAGATTTGGGATGCGTTCGAGTAATTGCAGAAGTTATTGTTAATGGGGAAAAACTGGGAATTTTATGGAAAACACCCTTTAGAGTAAACCTACACGATGCAGTACATAAAGGTGTAAATGATCTTGAAATAAAAATTACAAATTTGTGGCCAAACAAATTGATTGGTGATGAACGTTTTCCTGATGATATAGAATGGAATGGTAGTTGTATCAAAAAATGGCCGGAATGGCTTACCGATCATAAAAAAAGATCTTCGGAACGTACAACTTTTAGTACCTGGAAGTTTTGGAATAAAGATTCTCCATTACAATCTTCTGGTTTGTTAGGTCCGGTAGTTATACGCCCTTATATACATGTAAATGTAGAATATTGATTAAACTTACAATAAAAGTTCATAGCCGACTGATATCGGCTATGAATCACAACCCGACAATCCGTATATCATCTTTGTAGGCTTCACATTCTCCTGCCGTTTCTCCTTGGGGAGTGAGTAAACAGGAGTCGCCTGCATAGATGATACCGGCAGGATCGGTTCCGGCACAGTTGACGGCAATGATATTCGCCCGGTTCTCAATGGCACGTTCACGGAGAAGACGGTTCCAATCGTCACGGCGCGACTCCGGCCAGTTAGCAATATAGATCGCCGTATCATACCGGTCGTCATTCCGGCTCCAATCCGGGAAACGGAGATCATAACAAATATAAGTGGCAAAACGATGTCCCTTCCAATGAAGAACCAACTGCCCTTCCCCCGGAGAGAAACTACCTTTCCTGAAACAATTATGCTTGTCATAATGCTCATAATACCCATCCGGGAACACAGCCAGTAAACGATTATAAAATTTCCCTGCTTCCTTATAAATCGTAGAGCCGATCACCAATGCGTTGCTACTTGCCGCCCATCCTTGCATCCTCCCGATAACTGCCGGATAATAGCTCGCCACCTCATCTTTGTTCTGCACCGCTATTTCTTTATCCTTCTTCTTCATTTCACAACCGGAAACAAACAGTTCGGGAAATACAATCACGTCACAATCTTTACATTGCTCCACCCGTTTCTGAAAAGCATCCAGATTTGCTTCCACGTTTCCCCATGCAAGATGAGCCTGCACCAAAGCAACGCGACAGGTTTCTTTATTTTGGGCCGGGATGGCAATGCTAACCAGTACAAAAAAGGCAACGAACAAATATTTCATATATTCAGAATTAAGAGACGGTCGCAAATATAGAAAAATAATATATCACTATATAAGCGGAAGTACAGGATTATAGCGGGAATCTGTATATCTTTGCTTCTAAAAAGATGAATCTATCTGAGACAGAGACTTTAATATGGGATTGGAACGGGACGTTGCTGGATGATGTAGATGCGAATGTCAAGGTTATCAACAAAATGCTTTTAAAAAGGGACTTGCCTCTGCTGGATTTACATACTTATAAAGATATATTCTGCTTCCCGGTCAAACTGTTTCATATCCGGATAGGTATCGACTTTAGTAAAGAATCGATCGAAGAAATTTCAGCCGAATATATGGAGCTTTATAAAAGTTACGAAAGCTGTCTGAAATTAAATGCCGACGCCCCTTTTATACTGGACTCGATAAACGCAAAAGGCATAGACCAATACATATTATCTGCCGCTGGAAAAAACGATCTGTTACGTATACTCGACCATTTCCATTTAACGGATAAGTTCAAAGGGATATACGGTTCAGAAGATATCTGTGCAACCGGTAAAGTCGGGATCGGGCAGAAACTGATCAAAGACAACTCCCTGAATCCCGACAAAGCAATTATAATCGGAGATACGGTACATGATGCAGAAGTAGCAAAAACATTAGGGATAAAATGTATTCTTTATGCCGGTGGACATAACAGTTATGATCTTTTAAAAAGTGAATCCAAAGTCATCGCCAACTTAAAAGACATAGATATATAAATTTGATACATTAATAACTACGCACAGTTGTCTTTGTTTGGCCAGTCATAAAGCTATTCATAAAAACATTTTCGTAGAGGACCCCTAATGTGTTGGAAACGACACAGGTGGTCTTATAAATAGTGCCATTGCATGTCCACTCTAATTCCACTTCTTCCAGTCCAAGACGCAACAGCAACATTTGATCCAAACTATTCTTTACTCCTTTCCTGGCATTTTCAACTTCTTCTTTGTAGATAGGGGATAACTCTTCCAGGGTCTTAAATGTCAATTTCCCTTTTTCTTCAAAAGGATAGCCCGTACCATCAAGTATGGCAAGCTTTACTCTTTCCAGATCCTTTTCCGTAGAGATCTTGCCAAGGTATTTATAATCTGTAAGGACATATTCGAGATGATATTCAACCGTATTTTTCATTATCGTATCCAGTTGTTGTTTCCATAAAACGGAATCAGCCGACTGACTGCCGGACAAATGCGTTGTAGCTCCACACCAAAAAGATATCCCCATGAATAAGCAAAAGAAAAAACTGATAATGATTATTCTTGTTTTCATAATGTTTGAGTATTAATTAGATATATGCGAAATAACAATCCTCATATGGTTTCTATGAGACCCCATCAAACACGATCGATTCTTTTTATAGGCTTAGTTTAATTTACTTGTGGATATTATTGACTTCTATTACAAACAACAGGAGCCGGCCCTATTATTTTGCAATTATCGAATTTCGTAAATCTATTGATAACAGGTATGTCACGCACAAATGTAACAATATTGCAGACAAATAAGTAAAACGCCCTTATGTTTTAATTAATTTTAAATAATCATTTTAAGAAATAAGAGGAAAGATAGGAAACACACAACATTAAACTCTCATTCGGTATGAAACTAAAAGCAACAACACAAGCAATACATTATATACACCTCAACTTATAAATTGAATAATAATGCCTCTATAATAATAAGATAAATTATCAAGAGGTAATACGTCCCCCATATCAGATTCAAATTTAGTAAAAACTGAAATAAACTAATTTGATTCAGTCTAACTTCCTCAGATAAAAACGCCATAGTTTTCATAGAACTATGGCGCTTTTTCTTATATTATTTTATTAATAATACAAAATAATAAGCTTTTAAAGGCTATAAAAATGGACAATATCACTAAACTAATGGACAATATTTCGATTTGCCGTAAAAAGATCAAATAAATCACAGTTTGCAACACCCAATTTTAGCCTAATGCCATAGTTCTATGAAGACTATAGCATTAGAGTTAACGAAATCTAATTACAAACCAGAAAGACTACAGTCTTTCACAAACAAAATTATAACATGACCTGAAAGTTCCGTAGTCGTATTATTCAATTACATGCTCTAAAAGAATGTGTAATCTTAATTTGTTAAATTAGATCTAATATAATCATCTTTTGCTATACCAGGCAAAAGCCTGCTTACATACAATCATTATTATTTAGTTGCAAATAAGTAATCACTGATTGTACAAATGATATTTTTTGCACCTAGTATTTATATTTATGAAAAGGACAAGAGAAAATGAAAACCTCGAAAATAAATGTAACCTTATTCTATCTATTCACCATATTTCTTTTTATGGGAGGATTTATTGCCTGTAATAACGAGAATAACTCCTCCGGAAATGAACCTTATTCACCTGATAAGCCATTGGTTGTAACGAATATCGGACCGGAAAAAGGAGGGATCGGAACCCGTGTAGTGGTTAGCGGTTCTAACTTTGGAGACGATATATCTAAAGTGAAGCTGTTTTTCAACCAGAAAGAAGCCCTGATCTTAAAACTACAAAGTAACGCCATCTATGCAATGGTGCCCAAACAACCTGGAGAATACTCTACTATCAAAGTTGCAGTAGAAGAAGGGAAAAATGGAGACGGATCACCCAAATACAGGGAGGAGACACTTAAAGACAAAAAATTCAAATACAATATTAAATCCACCGTCACTACCGTAGCCGGACAATTAGACGTGAAAACAGCAGCAGACGGTCCGGCTTTGGAAGGATCATTCGGACGCCCTGTCATGCTAGCCGTCGACAATGAAGGGACAGTACTGGTTGCCGACGACGGGGGCAAAATGGTCCGGATGCTATCTATACAGGACAACAAACTCAGCACTGTTCTTTCAGGAATGCACGAACCCTGGCAATGTTCGTTTAATCTGGATTTTACAAACTATTATGTATTGGAAAGACGTACAGCCATGCGCCCGCTTCTTTTCTACGGTTTATATAAATCAAGTAACTGGCAGGAAGCCGAGGCTTACTATGATCAAAAAAATGAGAAAGGAGACTATATCGCCGGTGCTATGGATTATTTCGGACTAGCTGCTGACAACGATTATGTCTTCCTGTTATCTTCATCGGGTAAACGACTGATCCGCGTGAACATAGCGACCAAAAAGGTAGAACTGATCGGAGAAAATCTGAACATGGATTCATGGGCACACATTGCCTATAACAAAGTGAACGGATACCTATATATCACTTCCGAAGCTTGGGGACGTCTCTACCGCCTGGATCCTTATCATACTCCGGCTGGACATACCACCCCGTGGATAACACAAAAAGATGTGGAACATATTGTCGGAACAGGAAAAGGTACGGCAATAGAAGGTAACGGAAAAGCGGCACAGCTCGGAGAGATAGAAGGTATGGCTGCCGATCAGGAAGGAAACGTCTATTTGGCAGACTATAGCAATCATGTCATCTGGAAAATAGACGAAGAATTCAATGCTACCATCTTCGCCGGAGTCCCCGGAGAATCCGGATATAAAGACGGAAAACCTCAAGAAGCACTCTTTTATAAACCCTATGATGTAGCAGCTACCCCCGATGGTATCCTTTATGTAGCCGACACCTACAATTATTTGATCCGTTGTATTGCTATTCAATAACCATAGATTAAAATACATAAGAATGAAAAAATATATCGCATTGTTCGTCATATTTATGACGATACTACCGGCTTTTGCCCTGGCACAGACAACGATTAAAGTTGAAGGAGTAGTCACAGATGCTAATAATGAGACACAGATCGGTGTGAACATCTACCCACGCGATAATCCGACGCAGGGAACTGTCACGAATCTGGACGGGAAATACACGATTGAGGTTAAACCCGGTACGACACTGGTTTTCTCCTACATCGGATTCAAATCACAGGAAATCAAAATCGGAACAGCCAAGTCTCAAACAATCAACGTTGTACTGGACACCGATGCCCAACAACTGGAAGAAGTGAGTATTGTCGGATACAGTACGCAACGAAAAGTGAGTGTGGTCGGGGCCATCACAAGTGTTAAACCTACTTCACTGAATGTCGGTGGTGTTACCTCCGTCAGTAACGCCCTCGCCGGACGTGTAGCCGGACTGATCGGTATCCAGCAAAGCGGAGAACCGGGCAATGACGTCTCTGAATTCTGGATTCGCGGTATCAGTACCTTCGGAGCTAACAGCAGCGCATTAATATTGATAGACGGAATAGATCGGGGAAGTTCCAGCCTGAACGAACTGGCACCCGAAGATATCGAAAGTTTTTCTGTCCTGAAAGATGCTACGGCTACGGCAGTATATGGGGCCAAAGGAGCCAACGGAGTCGTATTGATCAACACCAAGCGTGGCGCAGAAGGGAAAGTATCGATCAATGCCAGCGTAAAAACAATGATCGAAACACTTCCCAGGCTTCCGAACTATCTACGGGCTTATGATTATGCCAAACTAGCCAACGAAGCAAAAGTGGTGAGAGGCGACAGATCGGTCTATTCACCCGAAATATTCGATATCATAAAATATCATATGGATCCTGATTTGTATCCGGATGTCAGCTGGCAGGACGAGATATTGAAAAAACGGACATTGGGTGTACAAGGAAATATCAATATCTCCGGTGGTAGTAAACTGGCTCGTTACTATATGAGTGCATTCTACCGGACCAACGATGCCATTTACAATCAAACCGGTATGGACCGTTACCACTCAAATGTCAGACGTAACCAATATACCTTCAGAAGTAATATCGACGTCGATCTGACCAAAAGTACACTGGTGAGCTTGCTTTTGTCCGCCAAACTGGTCGACATGAACCGGCCAGGTATGGGTACAACCAAAGAGATATGGGGCGCACAGGCATCCTTAACTCCCTTGACAGTCCCGGTTGTCTATTCAAACGGGCAACTTCCGGCTTACGGAAAAGGGGAACAAACCTCTCCATCTGTATTACTGAATGAAACCGGATTTCTGACCGACCGCGACAACTCCATCGAATCATTACTGAAAATAGAACAATCACTCGATTTCATCACAAAAGGATTAAAAGTAACCGGTTCTCTGTCATTCGACAATTACAACAATCACCTTACCAGCCGGACTAAAATGCCGGACCTGTATAAAGCTACTGATCGCAACTGGAACACCGGCGAACTGATGACACTCAAAACAGTGGTTGCCCAACCGATGACTTTCAAAAGTACTTCATATGGGATCCGTACTATTTATATAGAAGGGAAAGTCGAATACAACCGATTGTTCGCCGAAAAGCACCGTATAGGAGGTCTGTTCTTATACAACCAGAAAGACTATCAACGAACAGATGCGGATGGCGAACTGGCCTCTATCCCTCATCGTAACCAGGGTATTGCCGGACGTCTTACCTATTCTTATAATGATATCTACTTCATAGAAGGTAATTTCGGATACAACGGGTCTGAGAACTTCCCTAAAGGGGAACGTTTTGGATTTTTCCCTTCGGGAGCCTTGGGTTATGTGCTTTCCAACTATCCGCTGATAAAAGAAAAAGCTCCGTTCATCAGCACTCTGAAACTCCGTTATTCGTACGGATTAGTAGGAAACGACCAGATCAGCAACGATGTCCGCTTCCCCTACCTCACAACCGTAAATATGAATGCACCGGGATATGTGTTCGGCGACCAGCATCAGAACTCGGGTGGTGGAGTAACCGACGCCGTATTAGGGTCGACCGGCCTGGTCTGGGAAAAAGCAATCAAGCAGAACTTCGGTATCGACCTGACACTTTGGGAAGCACTCGACATCACAGTAGATGCTTTCATCGACAAACGTAATAATATTTTTATGGAACGTGCAACTCTACCGGGCACTATCGGTGTCGGCACCAAACCCTGGGGAAATGTAGGTAAAATGAAAAGCTGGGGAGCTGACGGAACTGCTTCTTATACCCACCGTTTCGGCAATGTAGCGGTTGAATTACGCGGTAACTTCACACTGACTAGAGATAAAATCATAGATTATGATGAGGTTCCTCCCCGCTATCCTTATCTGGCCAAAAAGGGAACCAGCTATGGTGTGACCCGGGGATTGATCGCCTTAGGACTCTTTAAAGATGAAGATGATGTGAAGAACAGTCCTACACAATTCGGGAAAGTCCTTCCGGGAGACATCAAATATCAGGATATCAACGGCGATGGCCGTATAGACGATTATGATATCGCACCTATCGGTAATTCCAACGTCCCGAAAATCCAATACGGGTTTGCAACCAGTGCCAATTGGAAAGGTTTCGATATCAGCGTCTTTTTCAGAGGAGCCGCACAGGTGGATTACTTTATGGGGGGTAACGGATATTATCCGTTCGCCGGAGGTGTGACCGGTAACGTTCTTTCTATTGTAAACGATCAGAGTAACCGCTGGACACCGGCTTCATATTCAGGAGATCCGTCGACAGAAAATCCGAATGCCCGTTTCCCTCGTCTTACATACGGAGAAAATATAAATAACAACCGTCCCTCTTCTTTCTGGCTCGCCGATGCGGGGTATCTTCGCTTGAAAACGCTTGAAATAGGATATACGGTCCCTAAAAAGATTTTGTCGAAAATAAACATGACAAACCTGCGTATCTCTTTCCTCGGCGACAACTTATGTGTCTGGGATAAAGTGAAATTATGGGATCCCGAACAAGCAAGCGACAATGGAGCTGTTTATCCCATCACCCGTTCCTATTCTATGGTTTTACAAGTTTCATTTTAATATATCGGATCATGACTAGCAAAAAAATAAAAACAAGAATATTTGCTTTCTTATTTGTTATCCTCAGTAGTGCAGGCATCACATTCCAATCGTGCAGTTTTTTGGATATAGACCCGTATGTAGCCGACCTTTTCACTCTCGATACAGTCTTTGCCAAAAAGGAATATACACAGAAATATCTGAACAATGTATATAGTTATCTGATAGACTACGGTTCGCCGAGTGCCTGGACAGACAATGCGCAGCCCTGGGTATTAATAAGCGATGAGGGTGTAGCCGGATACAAACGGAACAGGCATAATTACAATTACTTCTGCAATAATGAAATGAAAGCGGAAGATCTGGATCATTTCGATTACTGGAATTATTTCTACGAAGGGATCCGCAAAGCCAATACATTTATTCAAAGAGTGAACGAGTGCCAGGAAGTAAGTGCCCTGCAACGGTCGGAATGGATCGGTCAGGCCACATTTATAAAAGCGATGATCTATTTTGAACTGATGCTGGCTTACGGCCCGGTCCCGATTGTACCTGATACGCCGGTAGATTTCGACACCCCTATCGACCAGATGATGGTAGAGCGCAATACCTGGGACGAATGTAGCGATTATGTATCTGCCCTACTGGAAGAAGCAATCAAATTACTACCCACACAGGTCAGAGACAATTCAGAAATAGGACAGGCAGTAAAAAATTCTGCACTGGCAGTACTGTCACGCCTCACTCTTTATACAGCAAGTCCGCTTTATAACGGTGAAAATAGTGAGTTCAGCGATTTTACGAACAATGCAGGCGTACCTTATCTTAATCCTGTCAAAGACATAAGGAAATGGGCCGTCGCAGCCGCCAATGCCAAACGGCTCGTCGACATCAAGCCCAATGATCTGTATACTGTCCCCCGAATGGAAAACACACCTCATTTCCCGGTTCCGGCTGCCGAACAAGCTGATTTTCCGGACGGCGTAGGGGGTATCGATCCTTATCATTCCTATATAGATATGTTCAACGGCGAATGTGTATTGGCTTCATCCAACCGGGAGATTCTGTTTTCCCGCCAAAATACGGGGATCAACGGAATGAACAAATACAGTGCCCCTGGTGTGCTGAATGCCTGGAATGTATTCTTCGTTCCGCAGGTATTGGTCGACGCCTACTACATGATCGACGGCCGTACTATCAACAACGCAAGTGAAACTTACCCCTATGAGGAAGGTTATACAAATACGGACCTGGTGTTTTCAGGAGAAAAAAGCAGCAATGGTTTTACCCTGCTGAGCGGAACTCACAAATGGTATGCAAACCGTGAGATGCGCTTTTATGCCACAATCGCCTTTAACAATTCCTACTTTCCTTCCACTTCTACTCCACCTGATAAAATCGACCAGCAAGATGGTAAAGTTGCTAAATATTTCAGCGATTCAAAAAGCGGCAGGGATTATGCCCTGAACCGTCCGCAAGGTGAAGCCGAGGAATATCCGATGACAGGTTATCTTTGCCGAAAATTCCTTCATTATGAAGATTCATGGATCAGCGGAGGAAGACAAAAAACAAAATATTGCCCGGCTTACCGCATGGCTGAAGTCTATTTGAATTATGTGGAAGCAATGAATGAACTGGACCAGTCGTACACGATCAACGACATTACCGTGACACGCAATACGAGTGAAATGAAACGCTGCTTCAATCTGATCCGGTATCGTGCCGGTCTACCGGGTATCACAGATGCCGATGTTGCCAATGCTGATAAAATGAGAGAACTGATTGCCCGTGAACGCCAGATAGAGTTTGCCTGGGAAGGACGCCGTTATCACGATCTCAGACGTACGAAAAAAGCGATCATCTATGAAAATGCACCGGTTATGGGATGCGATGTCAGTGCGACAGAAGCTGAAAAAGATAAATTCTATAACATCATCCAGGTGAAAGAAAGAGACTGGATCTATAAGGTCTTTACCCGCAGGCAGACTTTCTTCCCGATCCCTAAAAGTGAGGTAGACAAAAATCCGAATCTGGACCAAATGCCCGGATTCTAATAACATGTTTTACACATATACATATTAATACCATTTATTATGAGATCAAATATATTAAAGCAGATATTACTTTTCTCGTCAGCCTGTTTCTTCTGGAGTTGTACGAGTGAACCTGCTGATTTCGGTGAACAATACAAGAAAACACTTTATATTGTAAATAGCCGCGATATGCTCTATGTCGGCGAACATGCATATGGCAGCGAAAATAATTCCATGCAATTTTCAGTCTATTGTGCTTCCTCCGAACCCATCAAGTCCGACCTGACGGTTCAGTTGGAGATCAATCCCAAAGCACTCGACTCACTCAACAAAAAAAGCGCATTGGGGAACCCCTTATATACCGACAAGCAATTGTTACCCCAAGAAAACTATACATCGACAGACCTATCTGTGACCATTCGGGCAAACGAACAATATGGCGTACTGGATATACCGTTCGATCCACAAAACCTGGATCCTGATGTTTCGTATGCACTCCCTATCACGATCGCCTCAAACAGTGCGGGTTATGATGTAAATGAGGAACTAAGCACGATGGTTTATGAAGTAAAAATGATCAATGGATTTTCAGGTGATTTTGCAGGCAGTTCAATAGAACTACCTAAAACGATTCGCTCGGTACAGCCTGTTCTGAAAGCCATCTCTTCCAATTCTATCCGTATGCCGATTCACACATTATCCGGAGAAGCAAAATATATAAAAACAAACTTCATGCTTCTTAACATCGGTACAGATAGCACCTCTGTTACTATAAAACCCTGGCTGGATGCAAAAATAACAGATTCCGGGAAAAGTTATTACGACAGAAAAAAACAAAGCTTCTATCTGAGATATACTTATGCGAATGAAGAAGGGGAAACATTCGATATTGAAGAGAAAATAATCAATATAAATGCTCCGGTAACAGATACCGAAGAGCAATAAAGATATAGAATGAAGGTGTTGCAAAAATAGCATTTCGCTTTTTACAACACCTTCATCTAAAAATATCTTATTTACTTTGCCACTTCCTAAATTCTCTATAACTTCGTAAATTCTTCCATGTAAGGAAGATATGAAGTTCCCATGAAAACACTCCGAAAAGTTATCGGTTATATTTCCCTTTTACTGTTTTGCCTGCAGGCTCCAGGGCAGGAAACAGACAGTGTGATCAACAAACTCACCCACTATATCCGTGCTACAGATCAGTTTTCGCAATATATACCACGGGAAAAAGTGTATCTCCATTTTGACAATACCAGTTATTATCAGGGTGATAATATCTGGTTCAACTGTTATGTGGTAACTTCCGAACTACACGAAGCGACCGGATTAAGCAAAACACTATATGTAGAACTATTGAATCCCGGCGGTGAAATCATAGATAAACGGGTGCTGAAGGTCGAGAACGGACAGTGCCACGGAGATTTCACATTAGGGCAACTTCCTTTTTATTCCGGTTTCTATGAAGTCCGTGCCTACACAAAATATATGTTGAACTTTGGCGAAGATGCTATCTTCTCCCGCCTGCTGCCGGTATTCAACAAGCCGAAAACAGAAGGGAACTATGAGGAAAAAGATATGCTGAAATACGGATACGGCAAATATCCGAAGAAACGGGAAAAGCCTCAAAAAGGGAAAAAGGTCAATCTGAAATTCTATCCGGAAGGAGGAAACCTGATCGAAAATATACCTTCACGGGTGGCATTCGAAATAACAGACGCTTTCGGAAACCCGTTGGAAGCAACCGGAAAGATCATAAACCAAGACAAAGAAGAAATAGCAGGTTTTGCCGTAACACACGATGGAAGAGGTTTCTTCAATTACACCCCGAACGCGGGTAAACGAAAAGCGGTGGTCGACTACAACGGTAAGAAATACCAGTTCGACATGCCTCAGCCGTTGCCACAAGGATTTACCTTGCAGGCAGATAACCTTTCATCTTCCGACAGCCTTGAAATATCTTTACAGAAAAATGAACAGACACCGGCAGAGATGCTGGGCATGGTCATTATCTGCAGAGGAAAACTATATAATTATTGCCTTGCCAACGTGCTGCACAATGAACCGGTCCGTTTCAAAGTGGACAAAACGATATTACCTTCAGGCGTTTCGCAAATTGTCTTATTCAACAGTAACGGAGACATACTTTGCGACCGTTTGATATTCATTCATAAAGAAGAACAGCTGACGATCAGGTCCAAAGCCGGAAAAGAGACATACGAACCGTATGAAGCCGTCGATATGGAGTTCACGGTAACCGATCAAAATGAGAACCCGGTACAGACATCTTTCTCCTTATCGGTAAGGGACGGCATGAACGAAGTCAAATCGGATTGCAATATCCTGACAGACATGTTACTTGCGTCCGATATAAAAGGATACGTCCATAACCCGTCTTACTATTTTGAAGCAAACGATTCCGTCCACCGTTCCTCTCTCGACCTGCTGATGATGGTACAAGGCTGGCACCGCTATTCCTGGAAGCAGATGGCAGGAACAAAACCATTCGAATTGAAATACACACCGGAACAGGGTATCGAGATGCACGGTCAGGTTGTTTCCTTCGTCCGGAAAAAACCTAAACCCAATGTTACGATATCCTCCTTCCTTCTCAAAAGAGGTGAGGAAGAAGAGGCTGCCAGCGCATTCGATATATTTACAACCGATAGCCTGGGACATTTCGCTTTCCGGGCCGATATAACCGGGAAATGGAATATGATACTGGCCGTAAGCGAGAAAGGAAAGAAAAAAGACCACCGGATCATACTCGACCGCCTTTTCACCCCAGAGCCGAAAAGATACCGTTATCCGGAGATGCAGGTCACTGTTGCAGATCAGGAAACAGAGAAAGCAGAAGAAACAGATGCAGAAGAAGTTCCAGAAATACAAGAACCGGAGGAAGATATCAATGCATTCCTGACAGCTTATGAGGACTCTTTGGCCAAAGCGGGGAATAAGGAGAAAGTTCTCCGTCTGGACGAAGTGACCGTAACCGCCAAAAAGAGATCACGGGAAAAGGATATTTTCAATAACCGTTCCAAATCGATTGCCTTTTATGATGTTCAGTCCGAATGGGACGATATAACAGACCAGGGGAAATATATCGGAAAAGATATACATGAACTGATGATAAATATGAATAACAATTTCAGAAAAACCTTCTCCAGACAAGACGAATATCTGCAATACAAAGGGAAAATGCCTCTCTTCGTCATCAACTACGAACCAACCATGGCTACTGAAATGGACTACAACAAATACAAACTGATACGCCTCGAAGCCATCAAATCCATTTATATCAATGAGGAACTTTCTATCATGTGTAAATATGCAGATCCCAGAATGTCACCTTTGGAGGTAGACGATTTTTACAGTTGTGTCGTTTTTATCGAGACATTTCCGGAAGATAAGATACCGACGGATGCCGGTAAAGGGGTACGAAAAACCTGGCTGGAAGGCTACAGCCAGGTTAAAGAATTTTACAATCCGGATTATTCCATCCTTCCGCCGGAACCCGATTACCGCCGCACACTCTACTGGAATCCTTCAGTGACACCCGATGAAAAGGGTAAAGCTGATATCAGGTTCTATAATAACAGTAGCTGCAAAAAGTTCAGCATCAGTGCTGAAACGATTACCGCAGACGGAATAATCGGTATTTATAAATGATCAATATAAGTATAACTGTTTCATTTTCTGAATATCCACGCCTAACGTCTCCGTCAGGAACTTAGCCATGGAGCCGTACTTTTCGTCTATCTTATTATAAGCGGCATTCAGATATTTCTCATCGACAGTAACTAACGGAGCAATTTGAGGATAAAATTTCAAATAGGTATCGTACTTACCTGCGATATAATTCTTACTAAGCATATAATCCTTCATTATCGTTTCTTTATCTACACCGAGAGCCGACAGAATAAGCATGGTTGCAACCCCTGTACGGTCCTTGCCTGCCGAACAATGGTAACTCAACGGCAAAGAACTTTCATCCTGAACATATTTAAAAAACTCTTTATACTTAGCTACATAATCATCATAACTCACCATTTCGATATAAGCATCCACCATAATCTGAGCAGTCTCTTCCTCACTAAGCCCCTTTGATATACTTCCGATAATCTCATCTGAAAATATATTACCGGCATTGATCTCCAGATCATAAGGATTCTTTACCGTAGACGGTAGCTTATCAGGAGCAGCAGGCAGCATACCGCCCAATCCACCTTCTTTTTCCGTGGCAGTACGAAAATCGACAACAGTTTTCAATCCGGTACTTGCCAGATAGGCAAGGTCGGCATCCGATAATTTATTCATCTCATCCGTGCGGAACAATTTTCCCCAACGTACATATTTACCTTCACTATTCTTTATACCGCCCAGATCCCTGAAATTATACCCGTTAACCGGCAAAAGTCTTTCAGCCAACAAAGCCTGACCTTCGGAGTTCTTGAACAGGAAAAGCTGTCTCTTCGTAGCATCGACACTCAAATCGAAAGAGCCTTTTCCGTCACCGGTCAGGCAAGGTGTATTCATATCGATATCTTCTGCTGTAGTACCGGCATATAACTCCCAGGCTTTATCGGAAGTCACACTCAGCACAGCCTTTTTCGTTTCCTTATCACGGGCAATCCCGGCATCTCCGCTTACATCTTTTCCGGAATAACCGATTGTTGTTTTATCATCATCATCATCTCCGCAAGAGACAAACAGTCCGGAGACACAAAACAGCAGCAATAAATAGTAAGATAAATTCTTTTTCATAACGCTTTTTACTCATTAATAAATAATTTAAAGGCGCGCAAGATACAGATTTAAAACTAATTACTCAAAGACAGCCAACCTTTTAGCCTCATAAATGAAATATAGAATATCGTTTATTTATTTTAGAATATAAAAAAATACCCCTCGCGACAGATAGTAATCGCGAGGGGTATTCCGGACAGAGATGGATACCTACTCTATTACAGCAGCAAAGCCTCCGTTTCTGACCATCTTAATTTTGATTATATCATTCTTCTTAACAGACGATTCGTTCCGACGATAATCCATGGCCTGACGACCTGCATTGATACCATCTTTAAAAGAGGTCATCTTATAGTTTCTGCCATCGTTGAGAAAATCAAGACAGATATCTATCTCACGCACATCCTTGCTATTATTGGTCATGCCACCGATAAACCATTTATCCCCTTTACGTTTAGCTACAACAGCCACTTCTCCTACTTCAGCGGCCAAAGCAATGGTCTCATCCCAGGTTGTCGGTACCCGAGTAATAAATTCCGTACAATCGGCATTACGATAATAGAGAGTAGGATTGTCAGCCAACATTTGCAAACCACTCTCAAAGATAACGTACAAAGCCAATTGATAAGCACGCGTCCCGATACTTCCGGAATTGGGGCGGTCAGCACGGTAAACATTGGGTTGGAAACTGTTCATGGCTCCGGGAGTATAGTCCATAGGCCCCACAGCATTACGCAGGAAAGGATAATAAATACTATTATCCGGAGTACAACCGCCCATTTGCTCCATGCCCCTCACACCCTCATAAGAAAGTACGTTGGGGTATTTGTATTCCAATCCGGCAGGTTTGAACGAGCCGTGAAAGTCTACAAAGAGCTTATACCTGGCAGCCTCTTCTGCCACTCTTTCGTAGTAGTTGACCATCCATTGATCACTGCGGTCCATAAAGTCGATCTTCACACCTTTTACACCCCATTCGGCAAAAGTTTTAAATAAATCCATGTGATTCTCTACAGTCAACCAGGTAAGCCACAAAACGATACCGACGTTCTTTTCCTTACCATAGCGAATCAATTCATGTACATCTACATGGGGATTAGGAGTAAAAGGATCGCGAGTACTTTGGGCCCAACCTTCGTCCATAAGAATATAAGATATACCATATTTAGACGCAAAATCGATATAATACTTATAAGTCTCCAGGTTATATCCCGAAACAAAATTAACATCCGGACCATAAGGGCAAGCATCGTTCCACCATTCCCAACTTACCTGTCCGGGGGTAATCCAGGAAGGATCCCCGATTACACTTTTCGTTGCCAGCCTGAAGGTCATCGTGTTTTCGATCAGTTGTTTGTCATCTTTGGTAATGACAAAATAACGCCAGGGATAAGTTCTTTTTCCGGAAGTCTTAGCAATATAATCAGCTTCCTTCAACAACTTGAGGCTACGGTCGCCATCTTCACCAAACTCCAGCGGATTGTTCGGGAAAGTGGAAATCAGGCCGTTTTGTCCATTACTTTTAAGAAACATACATGGATAATCCGAAAGATCAGATTCTGAAATCAATATCTTGTATTGCTTCCTGGTGTCAATCAGTAATGGAAGAACAGCCTTCTTATCTTCAGGAGTCCATTCGTTACTGTTTACATGAGTATAATTCTCTTCGTAAGCAGTTTTAAAACTCCCGGGTTGCTGCATGTGAAGAAGATAAGGAGCAGGAAAATTAACTGCCAAATCTTCGTTCATTACTTCTATGTCACCTTTCTTATTAGTAAGGAAACGGTAAGCGATACCATCATCATAAGCCCGAAACTCTACGGAATAATTCCCTTTAAAATCCATTCTCAACTGATTATAATGATTACGTACGGTCGAGAATTTCAGAGGAATTACCGGAGACAGCATCTCATCCGCATCGGAGAACTTTTGTCCCGACAATTTAGGATTTTCACCCAACACTTCATCTCTAAGCGTTAACCGGAGATAATTATCTTTCAGGATTGCGTCACCATTGTATGAAATGGAGTAATAAATCTTATCAGTAATACGGAGACTTACTTTTATCTCCTTGTTGGGAGATACCAATTCCACCTTCTTTTCGGCAGCCTGAGTTGACGAAAAGAATACCAATACCAGGAATAAGATGTAAAAAGTTTTACAGTTTTTCATACTATCTTTAATTAAAAATGAATTTTCACATCCGATTATCTGACAGGCTCTATTCTGAATGAATAACCGACAGGTTGATTCACAGGAATCATATACTCAGGCAACGGACGGGGACCGCAGCTGGCATTACCCAACCCCTGCTGGATACAATCCAAACTAAGATAAACTTCCGGCTTGCGGATATTATTCAATTCGAAGTCATGTTCAGCCTCCCATAAATCCTTGTCAGAGAAATGTAATGCACTAAAACCAAGTTGGTCTTTAGACGTTATTTTCAATCCGTGATTATTCTTATCGGAAATGATAAACCATCGCACATCTTCACGGCTCCCCATACTCTGTGCACGAACATAATGCTCTTCCTCCATCTCTTTCACCGTTTTATCGAACTGACCGAAATAAGCAGAACGCTTTCTGTCCCAATAATTCTCATGAGGACCACGGCCATACCATTGGATATTTTCAAATTCCTGAGGCAGAACGACCTGTAAGCCCAAACGGTGCACAATAGCACTATTCTGGGGCAGCGTAAAGCTGGCATCCACATCTACGGTGCCATTGCCATAGATTACATATTTTACTAGATGAGGTATTACCACCGGATTACGGTAAGCTATTGTTGCATCCATATACGACAAAATAGTAATCGACTTCTTATCGTCTGCTACCTGATAACTAAACAGGGGTTTTCCATATGTAGTCGGATAATAGTTCTGGTCCGTATACTTATCATTACTGATACTACGATACCAATTGAGGGCGAAGCCATTGTTTTGATGAATCATCTCCTGATCGTCATAACGCAATGATTTCATAACTCCTGAGTTCGTATCAAACGTAATGCCAAAATCCCCGCCTTTTATAACAAGGTCTTTCCCCTGGGTACTAATATCCAATGTATTAAGCGTATTGGCATCCACCATCGGCACCACCGGCCTGCTGGTTAATGCGAATTGTTCAGAGGCAACCACATGACCTTTATCAGCCCATCTCGTTTTATTCTTCAAAGAAAAATAGACATTTAGAAAATACTCTTTCCCTATTTCCAGATTTTTATCATATGGAATAACAACCGGTAATTTTTCATCAGGCTCCAGATTTATCGAAGGGATGGTTCCTGATTCCGATTTTACACCGTTTTTTATAATTTCCCATGTTATATCAAACTGATCCAGATTCGTGAATGCATATTTGTTTTCAATTGCAATCTTACCACTCATCAGTGCCAAAGGAGTCATCTTGATGTATTGAAAAACTTTTTTAGCTTCCAGCAACTTAGCCGTAACTCTTCTGTCGGGAGTAGTCAATCCGTTGCATGAAAAATCTTTATCGTTGGGTTTGTCTCCAAAATCTCCACCATAATAATATTTATCGGCGGAATCACCATACTTATTGATACCCTGGTCTACCCAATCCCATACACAACCACCAATGATGCGTTGCGATTTTTCAATATAATCCCAGTATTCACCCAGATTACCCGGAGCGTTACCCATCGAGTGGGCATATTCACAGAAGAAATACGGTTTATCTTCATCCATCTGGTCGATACGGTTCAGGTCTTTCATGTCAGGATACATCTGTGAACGAATATCGGCGACTTCATTTTTACCTTCATAATGAATCGGACGTGAGTCCATTTCTCTGGCACGTTTACTCATGGCTGCAAAATTCTCCCCGTTACTTCCTTCGTTGCCCAAGGACCAGAAAATGACTGACGGATGGTTTTTATCCCGCTCGATAACTCTTTCTATACGGTCTACAAATGCAGGTATCCAGCTTGGTTTATCTGATATGGAACCATTTCCATGATTTTCCAGATCGGCTTCATCCATAATATACAAACCATAATAATCATACATCGCATACATTTTAGGATCATTCGGGTAATGACTTGTACGCACCATATTAATATTATGATTTTTCATCAACAGAATATCCTCGATCATCGACTCTTTAGGAACAGCCTTACCATATTGAGGATGTATATCATGCCTGTTCACGCCTTTGAAAAAGACAGCTTTATTATTTATATATACTCGTTTGTTTTTGATTTCAATTTTGCGGAAACCAAACTTAGACGACATGGCCTCAGTCACCTCTCCTTCGCTATTCTTCAAAGAAACAATGGCCGTGTAGAGATGGGGATTTTCTGCAGACCATAACAATGGGTTATTTACTTTTGCCTGCAGGTCATATTTCTGCTCTGTACTGCCTTTCAGGGAAGCGATCGATTGCGACAAAGTGACCACCTCTTTTCCTGACGGGTCAAGCAACGACAGCTCGGCTGTCTCTGCCTTTGCCGTACTATTTCCATAATTTCTAACAGACAATTCAGCTTTAAAGGTAGCTGCACTAAAATCATTTCCATTAAACTCTGATTTCAGAAAATAATCACGTACATGTACTTTTGGGGTAGCATATACATATACATCACGGTGGATACCGCTCAAACGGAACATATCCTGATCTTCAATATAACTGGCATCTGTAAAACGATAAACCTCTGCAGCAATCGTATTTGTTCCTGTCTTTACATATTTGGTAATATTGAACTCCGCATCGTTATTGGCCCCTTCACTATAACCTACCTTCTGTCCATTTATCCAGACATATATACCACTGTATACACCATTAAAATGCAGCATTATTTCTTTTCCGTCCCATCCGGCAGGTATGGTAAATTCGCGACGGTATGAGCCGACAGGATTTACCTCAATTTCATTGGTATACCCTTTTTGCGGTTGGATAAGAGGAGGATTATTTTTAAAAGGATAAGTTATATTGGTATAAATAGGAGTACCATATCCGTGCATTTCCCAATTAGAAGGAACAGGGATTTCCTTCCATGCAGATACATCATAGTTCATTTTATAAAAGTTGGCAGGCCGTTCGGAAGGCTGTTTCACCCAATTGAACTTCCAGTTCCCATTCAGGGAAAGGTAATAATCGGAATTAGGCATTTCCCACGGTTTCTCAAAAGTTTTATCAGCTTTGAGACTTTCAATGGAAGGATAAGGAATGTATGTATTGTGACCGGGTTCTTTATTAACCCCGAAAATCAATTCATTCTCCCATTCGGTTTTACCACGAACAATCACTTCTTTAGGAGATTTTACCGAAGTTTCCACCAATCGCCAAACCTGTGAGGAATTGGGTAACTGGAAGATTTTACTACCGGCAACATCTTCTCCGTTATAAGCTAAAGACATATTACTTATTCTTTGTGTAATAGCATAGGCCCCTGTACCCGTCACATGAATTGTCCACTGCTGATTACCATTGGAGTTGCTCGATTCCCACTGCATTAATTCACTGCCTTCTCCTGCATGGATATTCCCGTTGTCCATACTTTGCCTGACAAAGGGGTTGGCAATTGTGTAGTACCCATTCTTCAATCGGGTTATTTTCCACAATTGCCCTTTATTATTTCCATTATTTTTCGACAAGACAAAGCCATCTCCATTCTGATCACTTTGCTTATTATCTATCACCAGCCCCGACGGACTCACTATTTTGTATAATACTTCTGCATTTATCTCCTGGCTTTGTGCAGACACACTCCAAAAAGAGATAAATACGACATACATTAGAAAAATAAGATTATACTTCTTCATGATATTGAATTAATAATTATTATTCAAGGTCAATAACCCGGATTCTGTCCGTTCACCCAATTGTCTACCCCGCCGTTTTGTGCAGCAATCACCGAGTTGCGGTCAATAGCTCCTTGCGGAAGCGGCATAAGATACATTTTCGGTAAGAATTTCCGGTCTCTTACATCTACGATAGTATAAGTAAGGGTTCCGTTATTTTCTTCAATCAGCATACCCTTTAAAGGTACATTCATCACACCCGGACTACCGTCAGGTAACTTATCAGCTATTTCCCACCGGCGAATATCCCACCAACGCTTATCTTCAAAACACAACTCCACGCGTCTTTCACGCCGGATGATTTCTCTCATACTTTCTTTATTCAAAGATTTAAAAGTATCTTCCACCTTCGGCATATTGCCATTCCGGGTACGTACCAAATTTATCGCATCCAGTACTTCTTTTGTAGGACCATTTACTTCGTTTTCCGCTTCTGCAAAATTGAGCAATACTTCACCATAGCGGAAAAACATGTAATTTTCGTACGATGTTTCATTACCAAACATAGACAACTCTTTATTCTCGTTCAACCTTTTACGAGCATAATAACCGGTATGTGTGTTATCGTTGGAATAACCCAGATCTATTGAATTATTGCCACCTAACTGTGTCATGATCTCAAACTCATTCCTCCATTTGGAGCCATTGTATAGAATGGTCGCATAAAATCTTTTTTCCCGTCCTTCATATGGGTTATTAGGATCATATCCCGAAGCCGGATCCGTAATCGGCAATCCATTCTCCATACTGAATTCATCTACAAGCTGCTGTGTCGGTTGGAAATTTCCCCATCCGGATCTGCTTGAGCCAATAGCAGGAGGTCCGAAATGCATTTCTTTATTATTTCCTTTGTCAGGTCCGTACTGGCGGGCAAAAATAGATTCACTATTATTGTTGGTCATAAACAATACATCGAAGTCCGATGCCAGGCTGTAGACACCCATTTCCATAACCGATTTACAAGTTTTTGCAGCAGTTTTCCACCGTTCGATATCATTTGCAGGATTCCGTTGGGCACTGGCATGATAAAGTTCGCACCATCCTTTCAGGGTCAGGGCAGCCCCTTTGGTAGCCCGGCCTGCATTATTTCCTGTTTCTGTTTCATTCAACAAGGGGGCAACTTCTCCCAACTCAGAAACAATGAAATCAAACGTTTCCTGTGCCGTGGCCCTGGGATTTTCCAACGGTATGTCGGTATTCTGATTATCGAGCGGCACCGTGATCAACGGAACGCCTCCGTACGTCATCCATAACCAATGGTAAACGAAAGCTCTCAAAAAACGTGCTTCAGATATCCGGTGTTGTTTATAACTATCCGACAGAGTCGATTCCGTTACTTTCTTTATAAACACATTGCATTTACGAATCTTTTTATAGGCCTTTTCCCAGTCCCATACGTCGCTGAAACCTGTCGGGTAATTCTCCGGGGTAATCTGCGCGTTTCCGATATTCGCATATCCGGCCATCCAGTTAGTGCCAACATCGGAGTTATCCGAAAACTGATCGAGATGTTGCGTAACTTTATTGGCATCCGGCAACAGGTCATTATACATATCATTAAGAAACAGGTCTGCATTCTGTTCTTCAGACCAGAGTACATCATCAGTGACAGAGTTTCGGTTTTCAACTTCCAGAAAATCTGAACAACTGCTAATTAAAGCCATACATATAAACAGGCCTATATATGTTATTTTAGATTTCATATTCATCGATAATTATTTGAAGGTTACATTTAAGCCAAAAGAGAATGCCTGCTGCTGATAATAGTAGCGTCCGTCGGTATTACCCGCTTCAGGGTCGATTTTTTCATCCATAAACGGAGTCCATGTCCACAGATTCTGTCCTGCGAAATAGAAACGAACTCTCGACATACCCGCTTTTGCTGTTATTTGCTCAGGCAAAGTATACCCCAATTCCAGGCTCTTCAGGCGAAGATAAGCCGCATTACGCATCCAATGGGATGAAGTAACTTTATTATGATCCACAGGAGCATTATACACACGCGGATACTTGGCATCTGTATTTTCGGGTGTCCAATGATCTTCATACTGTAGTTTAGTGGCCGATCCCTGACTTTCGAAAGGATGCGCCATCGTGCCTTCGAGATATATGTCGTTCATCGCCGCGCCCTGAAATAGCATATTCAAATCAAACCCTTTCCAGGAAAGTGTCGGTGTAAAACCATAAATAATCTGAGGCGAATTTTTAGGGCGACCGATTACCGTATTATCATATGAGTCGATCACGCCATCCGGCACTCCGTCCGGGCCATACAGGTCGGCATATTTTATATCGCCGGGTTGCACTTTTGCATCTCTGATAGACGCGATACCGGGTTTTAAACTACCATCGGCGTTAAAATCATCCGCTGTATAATACCCCAATGATTTATAACCGAACTGAGTCTCGAAAGACCGCCCCGTCAATCTTCTGTTCGGATTATTATATGTACTGGACGTTTCATAAGTCTCCAACAATTTGTTGTGTACATAAGTAAAATTACCAGACAGATCCAATTGCATCTTGTTGGGGAATGTATGTGTACTGGAGAGCATTATCTCGATACCCTGATTACTCATCTTTCCACCGTTTACATCCCGAAGCTCAATACCATACTCCAGTGGCACCGTCACTTTAGGCGACATCAACATATTGTCTCGTTTATCATAGAAATAATCGACAGAGAAAGAAAGCAATCCTCTCCATAAAACGCCATCGATACCCACATCAAACTTTTTAGCTCTCTCCCACGTAATGAAAGGGTTACTTTGCTTCGTTTCATATATACCAGTAGTCGGGTCACCAAAATAAGCAGAGTTAGAAGACATTTCATAACCGGACATATATTGAAAAGGATCGCCGGCCAAATTCCCGGACTCTCCGTACGACACCCTCAGTTTCAACATGTCCAGATTACGGATATTATTCTTCATAAAATCCTCTTCTGATATATTCCAACCGGCAGATACAGAAGGGAAAAAGCCCCATTTTTTACCCGGAGCAAAATAATAATTGCCATCATACCTCCCGGCAGTTTCAATCATATATCTGCTATTATACGTATATCCTATCCTGTAAAGCAAACTGACAGAGGTTTCCTTTGATGACGATCCACCGTTGGTCACTTTCCCGGCGGCCGTACTACCCAGGTCCATTTCGTCCATCGCGATAGGGAAACCTGTCCGCTTGGCATCAAACCATCTTTTATCCCTTTGCCGGCTTTCCACTACTCCCAGGAAAGTAACATCGTGCAAATCATTGAAGCGATGTTGATAATTAAGATATCCCTGAAATGTAAATCTCTTATCATCTTCATCTTTTTCATACAAACTGTGATCGCCCTCCCTTGTTTCATTAAAGGTATAAGGAGTTGTTGAAAAATCAGGTGTATAAGAAAGTCTAGGTTTCCGCCATTCTTTCTTAAACAATTTATACGGGTCGTAACTAGCCACACCCTTGATACTCAATCCTTCTAAAAACGGCAACTGTTGTTCTACCGAAAGTGTAGTATAAAGTTGTGTACGTTCTTCTTTGGTATATCCGCTGAGAGTACTACCTAAGGCAACCGGAGAACGCCCCAGATAATTACCCCACAGTCCGTTGGAATACCATATCGCTTCGGTTGCAGGCTGCCTGACCGCCGCATAGGCAATACTTCCGGCTGATTCACCCGGAAAGTGATGGTTGGCTACATATCCACTCAGAGAGAGTGACACATTCGTGGTCTTCGTAGCTTTTACATCCATGCGGGACGAAACGTTATAACGTTTCATATCAGTACCTTTATACATCCCCTCTTGTGAAGTATAGGCCAATGATATATAATAGTTGACAAACTCCGAACCTCCTGAGATCTCAATATTGTGAGAAGTCATTATCGTATTACGCTGTATAATATCCCTGATCCCACGACTGTTAGGATAACGGTCGGGGTCGGCATCGGCTGCTCCGTCAACGGTTTTCTTATACATAGCTATTTGATCATCCGAATAAGGCATGTTTGTCAGTCCGCTGTTTCTGGCACCTTCATTAAGTAAAGTAGCGTACTCATACGAGTTTACCATCTCCGGGATACGGGTTGGGTTTTGGAAACCGACATATCCGTTATACGAAAAAGTAGGTTTCCCGGTTTTCCCTTTTTTTGTAGTGATCAGAATAACGCCATTGGCACCACCTATTCCGTAAGGGGCTACGGCTGCCGCATCTTTCAGGATAGTTACCGATTCTATGGTAGTCGGATCAAGCTGGCCGAAATTGTCGCGAGGTATCCCGTCAATCACAACAAGCGCGCTATTTTTCGATCCGGTCGTTCCTTTACCACGAATAAAAATATCCGGATTGTCGTAACCCAGTTCTCCACTGCCTTGCCGGGCCACGAGTCCGGGCATACGCCCCACCAGGTTCTGGCTGATATTGGTCACCGGCTTAAGTGCCGTTTCTTCTCCTTTCATAGAAGCAACGGATGCGGTAAGAGATGCTTTCTTGGTGGTACCATAACCGACAATGACAACTTCATCGAGCGTTTTCAAATCCTCTTTTAGCGTAATATGGAAACTTGTTTTAGAACCAACCGCAATCTCCTGAGAAATATAACCGATATAAGAGATTTGCAAAATATCACCAGCCGCGGCACTTAAGCTGAAAGAGCCATCGATATCAGTGATTGTTCCATTAGAACTTCCTTTTATTGTTATATTAGCTCCAATAACAGACTCGCCCTTTTCATCCAGAATCGTCCCGGTGATAGTCTTTTTTTGTTGTTGCTGTCCGGCCGCTTCTGAAAAATGTTTTTTTGAAAGAATAATATTCACTCCTTCCACGGCATAAGACAAATCAGTCTTTTCCAGAAGTCGGTCCAGAACTTCACGAACCGGCATATTTTGGGCTGTGACAGACACTTTTTGTTCCAAATCGATTTCTCTGTTGGAGATAAAAAGATAGTCGGTCTGCCGTTCAATATCTTCCAATACTTCATTCAGTACGGCTTGCCGTTTATTCAGATTTACCCGGGCATTCTGAGAATGTGTATTCTCAGCAAAAGCAAAACAGGTAAATAATAACAGTAAATAAGTTGTTAATCTCATGACTCTGAATATGTGATAATTCCAGTGTTTTTTTGACAATAATATCCAAGATGAAAAAAGTTTTTTCATATCTTTGTAAATGATTATAATTAATAAGTATGTTAATTTATGTACTTGTTAGAATCGGTAAGTGTTGGCGCATTTGCCGATTCTTTTTTTATCTGTTTCTACTACTACATAGGCTATTCTTTTTAGATGATTAATAAATATAAATTATATTCGTATCTTCTTCCCGCTTGAAAGTGAAACGGAAGTCTTTTTGTAACACACGCAACGCATGATCTATACCATCGGAAATCCGAAGTTTTCCTTTATATCCCAATTTCTTGGTTTTGTCATTTTTGATTATAATCTGAAGGTCATAATACTTCTCGAATAAGCGCATTATCTCTGTAAAAGATTTATCTTCCAGGATGATCAATCCGTCTTTCCACCGGAAACTATTCTGATTGGCAGAAGATACATGCAGGACATCTCCAATTAATTCGGCAGCCTCTCCCGGATTCAGATAAAGGGATTCATTCTCTTTCTGTTCTTTATAGAGCTTGACCTTTCCGGTAAACAGTCCGGTTTTGAAAGTCGATTCCTTTGCATAAGCCTCCACATTGAAGGTAGTGCCCAACACCTCTACATTATATTTGTTGGTTTTAACGATAAATGATTTCTTTTCGTTTTTCGTTACCTCGAAATATGCTTCACCGTCCAGTTCAACGATTCTGTCTTCGCTGGCAAAAGTTGTGGGATATTTGAAAGAGGTGTTGGAATTCAGCCAGACAAGTGTTCCGTCAGGTAATGTGACAGAGGTTCTGCTGCCGGAAGGGACATAGATGCTTTGAAGCGAGCTCTCCGGCTTACCAAACTTATAAAGAGAGAAACAATAACTACTTGCAATAAGAATAAAAATCGCTGATGCAATTTTTAATGTGTTCCATAGGAATATTTTCCTTCTATTGGAAGTGGCATGCGATAGCTTATCTTCATCAATAACCACAGAGGCGTCAAAACGGATACGCTCCCGGATAAATTGTTGTTTGTGCGACTCGTCACTTTCCAGCCATACACGAATAGCTTCTTTTTCCCATTCGGAGCATTCTCCCTGGAAATAGCGGGTCAACATGTTGCGGTCTATATTCATGCCTGTTATATATTAATACTGGTGTGTCCTGCTCTCAAAGAAAACCAATCTCTTTTAAGAATCAGGTTCTATAATAAGAGCAACTAAGGGTGGAAAAATCCCAAACGAAATCACTAAATATTTTGAAAAAAAATAAGGACAAGAGGTATATAGTCCTTTAAATCTTTATAAATCTGCGCATTAGCCTTATTCAAATGATAGTCGATTTTTTGCAATGAAACATTCATTTCTGCAGCTATTTCTTTTCTCGGTTTGTTTTGCAAACGATTTTGAATAAAGATATCGCGGGTTTGCTTCGGCAGTTTTGCCAGAGAGGCAGTCAGGAGCTCCATTATATCTTTTGTGAATATATCGGCATAACCTGTATCTTCCAACGTCATAATACGGGCATTGATCTCCCACTCATGAAGTTCTACAATTTTTTGTTTATGGCTTTCTTCTACCTGAAGATGTTTCAGATAGTTCAGACATTTATTCCGGACAGTTATCATAATATAACCTAGCACATCTGTTTCTGCCGATAGTTTATCCTTATTCTCCCAATAATAAAGAAGGGCATCATGTGTAAGATCTTCTGCGGTAGGCTGATCATTGACATAGTAATAGGCATACCGGACAAAACGCCTGTAATACATATTGTAAAACGAACCAAAATTCCAATCCGTATTTACTTCAATAGGTGTTATAAGATTCCTTTCCGTGGTAATAATTTTAGATTTGCGAATTGAATTTCTTGCGATTGAACAAAGTTACGGATTTATTTTCATACTCCTTTATCTTCGCCTCGCAAATCCGTTTCGTAATATCCCTGAGTAATTCGACTTTCGGGATAAGGGTATCGATATCCTCTTTCGTTACTACAAAATACGGGTTATACCTCGCTTCTACATTATCCAGTACCGTTTCTGCCTTTTTACTGTTAAAGCCGCTTGTTATCACATAGATATCGTAATCAGATATCTTGACTGTAGGAATACCACCGTCTTCAATTCGTACGCTACGACGCACATAATTGCCTCTAGCATAACTACCATACAGAATAATATATTCCGTCTGAGGTAATCTTTTCAGTATCTCTTTAACCAGAAATACCAAATCGTCCTGTTTGTCTTTCGGCAGATAAGCTATCGAGTCTTTCATTATGCTTGATTATGTACAACATTAAACACACAAATGTATAAAAAAAGCCGGACTGACTTAATCTTTTTATTCTAAATCATATACTTGCATTACGTTTCTATTTCTTGATCCAAGTATTTCATGTTTATTCTACCTCAGGTGCTTCCCAAACGCCTGTTTTATTCATTCGATAGCTTTTCTCTATCA